>JAZBPJ010000037.1:0-2880 GCA_036351575.1 Lysobacterales bacterium
ACAGACGAAGCCCGCGGCGCACGATTGTTCAAGGACAAGACGGAATTCAGGCGGCTGATGAAACCGGATTATCCGGAACTGGAGTTTCGCGAAATGCCGCTGGCCAGAATTTCTGCTTACGAACCGGATCCCGGGTTTTATCCGTTTGTCATCAAGCCGGCCGTCGGGTTCTTCAGTATTGGTGTGCACACGGTTCATTCGCCCGAGGAATGGCTCGGGGTCCGTGCACAGATTGCCAGCGAGATTTCGTCCGCTCGCAGGCATTTTCCCGAGCATATGCTGAGCCAGGAACGGCTGCTGCTCGAGTCTTACGTGGATGGTGAAGAGTTTGCAGTGGATGCGTACTTCGATGACGACGGAAAACCGGTCGTCCTCAATGTGCTGGAGCATCGCTTTGCATCGTCGCAGGACGTCTCTGACCGGCTCTACGTGTCGTCGCAACAGATTGTGGAATCCATCGGGCCGCCTGCCCGGGAATTCCTTGCGGGCGTGAATCGAGCCTGCGGCCTGACGCGCTTTCCGTTGCACGCGGAATTCCGTCGAACGGCAACCGGCAAGCTCGTTCCCATCGAGATCAACCCCCTGCGGTTCGGGGGTTGGTGCACGACCGGGGATTTCGCGCATTTTGCCTGGGGTTTCAACAGCTACGAGCTTTACATGCGGGATGAAGAGCCTGACTGGGCTGCCGCGTTCTCGGGACGGGAAGGCAACGAACTCGGGCTGATCGTGCTGGACAACTCGACCGGTATTGCCGGCGAGGATATCGAATTCTTTGACTATGAGGAGCTGCTTGCCGGGTTTTCAAAACCCCTGCACCTGTCGAAAATGGATTTCACCCGGTTTCCGATGTTCGGTTTCCTCTTCGCCGAGATCGGTCCGGGCCGGCAGGAAGAATTCCGGCGGATCCTTGAAAACGACTTGAGCGGCCTGATCCGAACCCGCTCGGGTCAGTAACGAAAATGCTTGATATTCTCGCCTTTCAGGCCGAGCTCCGTCATCGCCTCGATGCCGATCTGCAAGTGCAGATTGGCCCATTGTGCAGTCACCTTGCGGTCTGATTCCTCGGTCTTGACCCCGTCGGGTATTACCGGCACATCCGAGACCAGCAGCAGTGCGCCGCGCGGAATCTCGTTGGCATGGCCGACCAGGAACAGCGTGGCCGTCTCCATGTCGATACCGATTACGCGAAGCCGGCGCAGCTTCTCGTGGAACGATTCGTCATGCTCCCAGACACGGCGGTTGGTGGTGTAGATTACGCCGGACCGGTAGTCGAGATTGTGTTTCAGAATCTTGTCCGAGACGAACTTGTGCAGTTTGAATGAGGGCAGGGCGGGCACTTCCGGCGGAAAATAGTCGTCGCCGGTGCCCTCGCCGCGGATCGCGGCAATCGGCAGTATGAAGTGGCCGATTTCCGTCGTCTTCTTCAAACCGCCGCACTTGCCGAGAAACAGCACGCCCTTCGGCTTGCGAACGCTGAGCAGGTCCATGATGGTGGCGGCGTTGGGCGAGCCCATGCCGAAATTCACGATGGTCAGGCCCTGGTCATTGGTGGCCGCCGGCATGCTGCGTCCTTCGCCGTAAACATCGCAGCCAAAATGGTCGGCAAACGTGGTGACGTAATTCTGGAAGTTTGTCAGCAGGATGTAATCGCCGAATCGGTCGATCGGCATTCCGGTGTAGCGCGGCAGCCAGTTACGGGTGATCTCGAGTTTGTCCAGCATCGACGTGCTCCTTTTCTGATTATCGTTGTGTGTAAAGCAGAGCATACCGGCCGTTTCGCGGCAGCGCCAAGTGCAATTCCCCGGCCGTCAGGGATGGCCGGGGAATTGCAGGTTTTGATTCCGATGGCCGGAAAGCCTCGGATCAGAGCGCCTTCTTGCAGTAGTACCAGTCAGTGCACTCGTACTCGTTGCTGGCTACGCGCGCTTCGGCCTCCGCGGCGGTGGCTGGCGGCGGCACGATTACCTTGTCGCCGGGCTGCCAGGCTTCGGGCGTGGCGACCTTGTTGGCGTCGGATACCTGCATGGCCTTGACCAGGCGAACGAACTCGTCGATGGATCGGCCATTTGACATCGGGTAGTAAACCATGGCGCGCAGCACGCCGTCGGGGTCGATGATGAATGTGGCCCGGACGGCCGAAGTGTCGGCGGCGCCCGGGTGGATCATGCCGTATGCCTTTGCGACCTCCATCGACAGGTCGGCGATGATTGGGAACGGAATGTCGACACCGAATTTCTCCTTGATGTTCCGGGTCCAGGCCACGTGGGAGTGAATGCTGTCGATGGACAGGCCGAGCAACTCCGTGTTGATGGCCTGGAATTCGTCGTGGCGTTTGGCGAATGCCATGAACTCGGTAGTGCAAACCGGTGTGAAGTCCGCCGGGTGAGAGAACAGCACCAGCCATTTGCCGCGGTAGTCCTCGAGTTTCCTGAATCCGTGCGTGGTGACAGCGGCAAAATCTGGCGCCTGTTCATTCAGGCGTGGTAATGCGGTGTTGGTGTTCTGGTGTTCCATTGTCGATCTCCTTGGTGCATGGGTTTATGTCGTTTCGGGACTTATATTAGGAAGTCCTGAAATATTTGTAAAATTGATTGGTATTATGATTTTGATAGGTTTTGAAAATAACAGCTTGTGCCTGTCAAAACAGCGGGCTTCAGCTTTCGTTACCGCCAGGCCTGATGGATAAATTATGCGCGCAGCGTGCTTAAAGCGTCCTTAAACAGCGCCGATGGCGGTTACGCGGCTAACCCGGATCAGGAAGCCGGAAATAAACTGGTTTTCTTCGCATTTTTATTGACCTAAATCTACATGCCGTGGCGCATTGTCTGTATCCTCACGCTGAACTTTTAAAAGATTCCCCCACTTGATCTGAATTGCCCG
>JAZBPJ010000038.1:0-44559 GCA_036351575.1 Lysobacterales bacterium
TCACGGAAGCGGGGCTGGCCGACGTGCTCGAACGCATGGCCGCCTGCGACCGGGTGGTGAGCCTGTGAGCGCGGCCGGCAAGCGGGCGGACCTGGCCCTGCTGGTCACGGCGGCGCCTTATTCGAGCCGCGATCCGCGCGCGGAACTCGATATCGCACTGGCGGCGCTGGCGCTGGACCAGACCCTCGAGGTGTACTTCATCGGCCCGGCGGTCCTGCAATTACTGAAAGATCGGAACCCGGAGCCGGCGCTGCTGCCGCCGGGTTACGCCGCCTGGCCGGCCCTGTTCGAAATGGGCGAGGTCCGGCTGTTCGCGGAACGGGCTTGGCTGGACCATTGCGCAAGCCTGGGACTTCACCTTGACGATTCGATCGAAGGCCTCGATGGCGAAGCCATGCGCAGTCGCTGGCGGGCGGGCAGACAGGTGCTCTGCGTATGAACGGGCAGGGCGACGGTACTGCGACCACGCTGCATCTCGTGCTGAGCGCCGGGCCGCGGGCGCTTGATGCCTGCCGGGCGCGGTGCGAGCCCGGGGATGCGGTGCTGTTCCTGGATGACGGCGTCAACCGGCTGCCGGATGGTGCGCCGGGCGAGGCGCTGCCGGACGGCGTCGCGGTGCTGTTCTCTTTGCCGGATCTCGAGGCCCGCGGCCTGGGCGAAGCCGCGCGACGGCTGCAGCTGGCGACGCTTCAGGATGACGACTTTCCGGCGCTGCTGGAGCGCCACCGGCACTGCCTGAGCTGGAAATGAACAGCGCGTCGCTTGAATTGCCGAACGGTGATGTGCTCGCCCTGGACGAGCGCGGTTACCTGCTCGACTACGGCGCCTGGTCGCCGCTGGTTGCGGAAACCATGGCGGCAGCGGACGGGCTGCAGCTCGAAGACGATCACCGCGCCGTCCTGGCGATCTTCCGCGAGTACTATGAAGCGTTTGCTATCGAGCCGCCGATGCGGGTCCTGGTGAAGCGGGCCAAAGAACGCCTGGGCGAGGAAAAAGGCAGCAGCCGCTACCTCTACCGGCTGTTTCCGGAGGGGCCGGGCACGCAGGCCTGCCGTTATGCCGGCCTGCCGCGACCGCTGAGCTGTGTGTGAGACGATTGACCGCATGTTGTATGCGAGCAACGCGGGCTTTCGTCGCCCGCTGTTTCACCGGCTCGAGGGAGACCGGCCAGGAGGTCTGCTGAAAGGGAATTACTCGTTATAAAAACAATTACTTGCCAGTAGGTTTGGCAGGCAGCCGCCGGCAGGTCGTTTTAACGGGATTTTTACATTGACAGCGTGTTGCATTCCTGCCATATTCCATCGTGTACAGATACATCCGTTCAGCGGACGAAGGCCCGTACTTGAAGAAAAAGATCGTCAGCGCAGCAATCGGCCTCCTGGGCCTGGTTCCCGGCCTTGCCGGCGCCAGCGGTTTCGGCTTGCCTGCATCCGGCTTCGCCGCCGGCGGAACCGGCCTGACATCGTTCTACTCGATCGGCTTTGAGCTCGGCCCCTGGCAGGAATACCTGGCGCAGGAACTGACGCCGGATTACATGCTTCCCGAAGACGCGGCTCCGGTGCGGGTTTCCTGGCTGCGCAGCAGCGACCTGGTGCTGCTGCCCGATTTCGCCGGCGGCATGGAGTCCAGCCCCGATACCTGGCTGAAACTGCAGTTCGAATACCAGTCGTCCGACGAATACCGCTGGCAGGGCGTTGAGCCCGAACCGGTCTATCGCGGCAGCGCCTTCGAGCGGCAATACTTCGAACCCGGCGTACAGCACCGCTTCTCGGACAGCGGCGTGCTGGGCGTATCCGCAATTGTCGCGTATCAGCGCTACAGCGCCGCCAACCTTGGCCTGTTCGCCGCGAATTCACTCGGCGGGGACGTCGGCATTTACTCCGGCTACCAGCCTTACCAGGAATCCGGTTACGGCACGGGCGTGCGCCTCGCGGTCCACCAGGAAGTGGTCAGCGGGCTGGCGTTTGACGCGGGCTTCCAGTCGCGCATCGACATGGAAGAGTTCGCGGCTTTCCGCGGTGTCTATTCCAGCCCGGCGGATCTCGACATCCCGGCCCGGGCCAGTGTCGGCCTGGCGCTGCAGGCCAGCGAACGTTCCTGGCTGAACATCGCCGTCGAACGCGTCATGTACAGCGATATCAGCGCCTTCCCGAGCAGCTATCTGCCGAACCGCTTCCTGTCGCTGCTGGGTGACTCGACGAGCCCGTCCTTCGACTGGGAAGACCTGACGGTTTACACCATCGGCTACACCTGGAGCGACGGCGAGGACCAGCAATGGCATATCGACCTGAGCACCCGGACCCAGCCTTCTCCGTCTTCACGCGTGCTTGACCGCGCGCTATCGGCCGACCTCGCCAGCAGTGCGATGCTGATCGGCTATTCGCGCCGCACCGGCGACCGCAGCCGCCTGCGTCTCAACGCGGCTTACGCGCCGGCCGAATACGCCTTCGGCGGCAGCGTGCTCGGCGTCACAACGGAAGAACTGGGCCAGCAGTTCGAACTCGAGGCGATGTGGACGCTGAGCTTCTGACGCTTTGCGTTTTCTCATAAAAGGTAATCCATGGAACTGTTGAGAGACTGGTTCAGGCGCTCGTTCTCCGACCCGCAGGTGGTCATCCTCGGCGTGTTCCTGGTCGTTTTTTTCGCGATTATTGTCGGGCTCGGCGCGTGGCTGGCCCCGATGTTCGCGAGTATCGTTGTGGCCTACCTGCTGGAGGCCGTCGTCTCGAGGCTGCAGCGCTGGGGCTTGCCGCGCGTCTTCGCGGTGTTCATCGTTTTCCTGATTTTCCTGGCCGTTCTGTTCTTCCTGATCTTCGGCCTGATCCCGATCGTGTCGCGCCAGCTGACCCAGCTCGTGCAGCAGGTGCCGAACTACCTGACCCAGGGCCAGGAGATTCTGCGGCGGCTGCCCGAAACCTACCCCGACCTGATTTCCGTTCAGCAGATCGACAGCCTGATCGCCCAGCTCGGCCAGGAAGCGGCCAACCTGGGTCAGCTCATCCTCGGCTGGTCGCTGGCGTCGGTGGCGAGCGTGTTTGCGCTGATCGTGTACCTGGTGCTGGTGCCGGTGCTGGTGTTTTTCCTGCTGAAAGACAAGGACGAGATCATCGGCTGGGTGACCAACCGGCTGCCGGAAGAGCGCGGGCTGGTAAACCGGGTGTGGGTGGAGTCCGAAGCACAGGTCGCCAATTACGTGCGCGGCAAGTTCGTGGAGATCGTGATCGTCGGCGCGGTGACCTACGTGACATTCATCACGCTGGGCCTGCAGTACGCGGCCCTGCTGGCGACCGTGATCGGTTTTTCCGTGCTGATTCCCTACATCGGCGCCATGGTCGCTACCGTGCCGGTGGCGCTGGTGGCGTTCTTCCAGTTCGGCTGGGGCTGGGAGTTCGGTTACGTGGTGATTGCCTACACCATCATCCAGGTGCTCGACGGCAACGTGCTCGTGCCGCTGCTCTTTTCCGAGGTCGTCAACCTGCACCCCGTGGCCATCATCCTCGCCATCCTGGTATTCGGCGGAATGTGGGGATTCTGGGGAATCTTCTTCGCCATTCCGCTGGCGACTTTCGTCAAGGCCGTGATCAACGCCTGGCCCAGCAACCAGGGTAAAGAGGAAGATGAAACGCCCAAGGCAGAAGCGTGACGAGATCCCGGGTCAAGCCCGGGATGACGTTTCCTTGTCTGAGAATTTCCCGTTTTGATGTACCGCTAATGTAACGTCATCCCGGAATTTGCGAAGCAAATGTCCGGGACCTCCCGCAACTTATCGCGATTCCCGTTTTTACAGCGCCTCGGAGGCGAAATCCGCCAGGCGTGAACGCTCGCCGCGGCGCAGCGTGATGTGCCCGCTGTGCGCCCAGTCCTTGAAGCGGTCCACCGCGAAGGTCAGCCCCGACGTCGTTTCGGTCAGGTAGGGCGTGTCGATCTGCTCCACGTTGCCGAGGCAGATCATCTTGGTGTTCGGGCCGGCGCGCGTGATCAGCGCTTTCATCTGCTTGGGCGTGATGTTCTGCGCCTCGTCGATGATCACGTAGCGGTTCAGGAAGGTGCGCCCGCGCATGAAGTTCAGCGCCCGCACCTTGACCCGGTTGGCCAGCAGGTCGATGGTGGCGGCGCGGCCCCATTCGCCGCCCTCGGCGGGCTGCGTGAGCACTTCCAGGTTGTCCGTGAGCGCGCCCATCCACGGCGTCATCTTTTCTTCCTCGGTACCGGGCAGGAAACCGATGTCCTCGCCGATGGAGACCGTGGCGCGCGTGATGATGATTTCCGAGTAGATTTTCTCGTCCATGGTCTGCGCCAGTCCGGCGGCCAGCGCCAGCAGCGTCTTGCCCGTGCCCGCGGTTCCCATCAGGGTGACAAAATCGATTTCCGGGTCCATCAGCAGGTTCAGGGCGAAATTCTGCTCGCGGTTGCGCGCGTGGATGCCCCAGACGTTCTTGTGGCCCTCGTAGTACGGATCGACCAGCTGCATCTTGACCGTCTCGCTGTCGACCTCCTTGACCAGCGCCTCGATGCCGTTCTCGGTTTCGCCGATGGCGATGCACTGGTTGGGATGCCAGCCGTTCTCTTCCCCGATCGGGATACGGTAGTGGGTCAGGCTGCCCTCGTTCCAGGACTCGATGGACGGATTCTTCTCCCAGAAGCTCTCGTCGTGTTCCCGCATGCCGCGGTAAAGCAGGCTGAGGTCATCCAGCGCCCGGTCGTTGTAGTAGTCCTCGGCCTGCACGCCGAGGATCGCGGCCTTGATGCGCAGGTTGATGTCCTTGGAGACCAGGACGATCTCTTTTTCCGGGTGCGCCTCCTGCAGCGCCAGCGCCGTGCTGAGAATTTCATTGTCCGCGAAGGAGCCGTCACGCAGCAGGCTGGAGTGGGTTTCCGGCACCGTCGTCTGGAAATAGAGCCGGCCCGTGCCGACCTCCAGCTCGAGTCCTTCCGGTTCCCTCAGCTCCAGGCCGTCTTCGAGGTTCTGCAGGTGCTGCTGCTGCATCATTTCCCCGATGAAGCGGCTGACCTGGCGCACGTTGCGCGAAACCTCTGACAGCCCTTTCTTGGCGGCGTCCAGTTCCTCCAGCACCATCATCGGGATCAGTACATCGTGTTCCTCGAAGCGGAACAGCGAACTGGGGTCATGCATCAGGACGTTGGTATCGAGGATGTACAGGCGTTTTTCACTTCCCATCAGTGAATGACTCCGTTTTAATTTTTTTGCAGGGGATGCTTAAAGGGATTTCACGGCATCGAGCACTTCGTCCACGTGGCCTTTTACGCGGACTTTCCGCCACTCGGCACGCAGTACGCCGTCGCCGTCGATCAGGAACGTGCTGCGCACGATACCCATCACCTTGCGGCCGTACATGTTTTTCTCGTGGATGACGTCGAACTGCTTGCACAGCGCCTCGTCTTCGTCGGACAACAGGTCGAACGGGAATGCCTGCTTGGCCTTGAAGTTTTCATGCCGTTTCAGGCTGTCGCGGGAGACGCCCAGGATCTCGGTGTTCGCTGCCTGGAATTCCGCGTAGCGGTCGCGGAAATTCTGCCCTTCCAGGGTGCAGCCCGGAGTGCTGTCCTTGGGGTAGAAGTAGATGACCAGGTTTTTGTCTTTGAAATCAGAGAGGGAAAGGGACTTGTCGCCGGTGGCCGGAAGGGAAAATTCCGCCACCTTCTCGCCGAGGTTTACCATCAACGCTCCAGGTTTTTCAGTAGTGAAAGAACGGCATCAGCATACTTGCCGTAATGGGGTACCGCAAGTACCATGGCAGCCCCTTTTCGTTCCTGTAGAATAGAGCGCTCGCAAGCCGGGTATATGGCACTGACCTAATCGAAATGACATTCAATTTTTCACCCAGACTGACCCTGCTGCCGGCACTCCTGGCGGCGGTTGCAATGACGGCCTGTTCGAGCGGCCAGCGCACACCCGAGTACTACAATGCATTCGAGACGGACCCGCTGAAAATTCCGGAGGGACTCTCGACCCCGGATCACAGCCAGGCGCTGGTCATCCACTCACCCTACATTCCGCCGCCCAGCCTGGTGATGGAAACCCGGCCGCCGCGGATTTCCAGCACCACGTCCGGGATCGATGAGAATTCGCGTCTTCGGTGGTCCGCGCAGGGCCTGTACCTGGAAGTCGAGGATACGGCCGAAAGCGCGCACCGGCGCCTGGCTTTCGTGCTGGAACGTTCCGGGATGGAACGGATACGCCTGGACGATGAGGGCGTTTACCGATTCGACTACTACCAGACGTTCGAGGACATGGGCGGGTTCTGGAAAAGCCTGGCGTTCTGGAGCCGGGACACCCGCGAGGACTACAGCGGCGCCTACCAGGTGTTCGTGCGCCCCGACGGTGAAAACGCCCGCGTGTATATCAAGTACGCCGACGACACGGATTGCGAACCCGACGCCGCCGAGCATTTGCTGGATGTCGTCCGCAGGCGACTGGGCTGAAAAACAAAGGGGTCAGAGTAGCTCAGCTACTCTGACCCCGGTCTAGCCATCGTTTTTTCTCAGCGTTCGAGCAGATCCAGCTTCCCGGTCTTGCCGTCCCATTCTTCAGCATCGAACGGCGGGTCCTTCTGCTCGGTGATCACCGGCCACTCCCTGGACAGTTCCTCGTTGAGCTGGATGTAGATTTCCATGCCCTCCGGCAGGTCGTCCTCGGGGAAGATGGCCTCCGCGGGGCACTCGGGTTCGCACAGCGTGCAATCGATGCATTCCTCGGGGTCGATGACCAGGAAATTGGGGCCTTCGTGGAAGCAGTCTACCGGGCAGACTTCCACGCAGTCGGTGTACTTGCACTTGATGCAGTTCTCAGTGACGACAAAGGTCATGGCTACCTCGCTGCGCGTTTCCTTGTTATGTGCGGAAATTTTAGTGCAAACGGCGCTCGAGCAAAACCACCGGGGCTGATTTCGGTCAAGCGGCGCCGGTTAAGGTTCGTTCTTTTCACTGTCCCGGCACTGAGCGTGATCGGGATACAATGTTTGCACAGATGGGCCGAAGTGACAGGAGGTGCAATTCATGACCCGTCCCGATTGCAAGGTCGCCGTTATCGGCCTGGGCGGAACCATTGCGATGCGTTCCGACGGCAGCGGTGCGGTGCCCAGCCTGGCCGCCGAGGACCTCGTTCGTGTTTTGCCGGAAGCGGCCGCGGCCCGACTCGGGCCGGTGGAGAATTTTCGCAACTTGCCGGGCGCCCACCTCTCGCTGGACGACCTGGTCGAACTCGCGGCCCGCATCGACGCGCTGGAACGCGGCGGCGATGCCGGCGGCTTCGTGGTGGTGCAGGGCACGGACACCATCGAGGAGACGGTTTTCGCGCTGGAATTGCTGCGCAACGGCGCGGCGCCCGTGGTTGTCACCGGGGCCATGCGCCACGCGGGGCAAACCAGCGCCGACGGGCCCGCCAACCTGGCCGGCGCGATTCAAACCGCGGCGTCGCCCAAGTCGAAAGGACGCGGCGCGATGGTGTGCTTCAACGACGAGATCCACGCCGCCTGGGCCGTGCAGAAAACGGCAGCGACCAACCTGGCGGCGTTTTCCTCGCCCGGATTCGGCCCGGTCGGCCACGTGATCGAGGACCGGGCGCGTTTCCTGTGTCCCGCCGCGCGCTGGCCGGCGCTCGAAGCAGAGCCCTCGGCAATCAAACCGGCGAAGGTCGCCATCGTCGCCGCCAGCCAGGGTGAAGGGCCGGACCTGGTCGAGGCCGTGGCCGGGCAGGATTATGCCGGGCTGGTGGTGCAGGCCACCGGGGCAGGGCACCTGCATTACAGCTGGGTCGAGCCGCTGGCCGCACTGGCGCGGGTCATGCCGGTCGTGCTGGCCACGCGGGTCTCGCGCGGCCCGGTGCTCAGCAAGACCTACGCCTTCGCAGGTTCCGAATCGGACCTGCTGGCGCAAGGACTGGTTTCCGCCGGCTTCCTCTGCGCCAGCAAGGCGCGCGTCCTGCTCAGCCTGGCGCTGGGTGCGGGCATGACCCCGGCGGCTGTCGAGGAGCTTTTCGATGCGGGGTTCTGAAGCGTCGCCACCAGGCGCCCTTGCGATTGAAGAGCAGTAAATTTTTGCGGAAAACGCGGCTCTCTCGAGCGGCGTTTTTACTCAATGACCCGGAGGAGCGATCCGGCTCCGCAGCTTCACGTATGGATCGGTGGCATGCGGAAAAGTCATCGCGTCGACATAGAATTGCTCGAAATCGGCTTCACAGGCGGTTTCGATTTTTTCCACCGACCGAACCCGCGTTTCGATCTGTTTTCGGGCGGAGGCGCTGAGCAACGCGATGCGCGCGCCCGAGCCGGCGGCATTTCCAGCACTTGTAACCTGGTCCGGTTCACAGTCAGGAAACATGCCCAGGACCATCGCATAGCCCGGATCGATCTGGCCGCCGAATGCCCCCGCCAGGCGGACCCGGTCGATTTTCTCGACGCCCGCCCGGCTCATCAGCAAGCGGGCCGTCGTCTGCAGCGCCGCCTTGGCCAGTTGAATCGCGCGAACATCGGCCTGGGTAATCTCGATTTTTCGATCACCGTCATGCAGCAGGTAGGAGTACGTTCTTCCGTTCTTTATGACTCGCGGGTTTCCAGGGAATGCCGCTCCGTCAATCCGGCCGCCCGGGGTGATCAGCCCCGCAAGAAACAGGCCGGCGATGGCCTCGATGATTCCGGAGCCGCAAATTCCGCTTACGCCGATGTCCCGGGTTTGCTCGATGAACCCGGCTTCATCCGACCAGGGTCCGCAAGCGATGATCTTGAATCGCGGCTGCAAGGTGTCGGGATCGATTCGAACCCGTTCGATTGCGCCCGGCGCGGCGCGTTGTCCGCTGCTGATCTGGCCGCCTTCGAAAGCGGGGCCGGTCGGGCTCGACGCGGCCAGCAGCCGGCCGTCTTTGGCCAGGATAACCTCGGCGTTGGTCCCGATATCCACGTACAGGGTCGTGCCCGCAGTTTTCCAGGGTTCCTCGGAAAGCAGGAAGGCGGCCGCGTCCGCGCCCACGTGGCCCTCTATGCACGGAAGGAAATAGGCCATGGCGCCGTTGTCCAGGCCCAGTTCCAGTTGCGAGGCGGGCAGTTCCACGGCCCCGCTGGTGACCAGGGTAAACGGAGCGACGCCCAGTTGAGCCGGGTTCAGGCCGAGGGCCAGGTGGTGCATGATCGGGTTTCCGACCAGGGTCACTTCCGAAACGTCACGCGCGGAAATCCCGGCTTTTCTCGCGGCGCTTTCGATCATGGTTCTCAGCGCGGTTCGAACGCAGTCGGTCATTTCACGCGCGCCACCAGGGTGGTTCATCGCATGGGAGACCCGGCTCATCAGGTCGTCACCGAACTGAACCTGGGGGTTCGTCGCGTTTTCGCTCGCGAGCATGTCGCCGCTGCCGAGGTCGTAGAGTTCCACCGCGAGCGTGGTCGAGCCGATGTCGATCGCGGCGCCCTGCAGGCTTTTACGCAAACCGGGCCATACCGCGACGATTTGCCCGTTCCTGCGCACCGCGGCCGTCACTCGCCAACCGTTCGAGCGCAAAGCGGATTGCAGCGCGGGCAGGGCGCCGAACTCCGCCAACAGCCCATGTAAATCCCATTCTTTTTCGAGCGCGCTCACAAGCCGCTCAAGATCACCCTCCGCCATGCCCAGCCTGGCCTCGGGTACACGGACGTAAAACGGCCGCACGACAGGATCGATCTCGATTGCCCTGATCTCGAATTCCTTGCGGCGCGCATGACGGTGAACGCGACTTTCTTCCGGTACGTGGATCAGTACGTCGCCGTTGATCCTTGCCAGGCAGGCAAGTCTGCGGTTGCCCGGCATGAGACCCGTATCGACGCATTGGCGTTCCTCCGCGCCCATCGGGTCCAGGCTGCCGGCAGAGGAACCCATGGACTCGGCTTCCCGGCCGCGCGTGACGACCTCGACCTGGCAGCGCGCGCACTGCGCACGTCCCCCGCAGACCGCGTTGATGTCCGCGCCAAGTGCTTGCGCGGCTCCGACTAACCGGGTCCCTGCCGGAAATCGCCCCTTTTTTCCCGAGGGACTGAATACGACCAGCAATGAGTCCGTGCTGTCGCCCGTTCCGGTCTTTTTCGGGTCTTGAGGCTTATTCGACGGCAAGCCGGGTCCTCCCTGCCAGTACAGGCTGCAAAGCCCGTGATAATGGTCCGTCACCACAGTATTCGTAGTGATACTCCAGGCCAAGCCGCCGTGCATACGCGTTCGCTGACGACTGCAGACGTTCGGATCCCGACTGTGCCAGGTAAACGAAACGGTGGTAGCGCTTGAAGTAAAAATCGACGAGTTCGGGATTTTTTTCCAACCCCAGGCCGCGAACAACCAGCCGTTCGAAATGGCGAACCAGGAAATCCGTGGCGTAGAAACTTCCCGGTTCGGCATCCGCCAGTTGCCTGAACTTTTCGCTGCCGGCGATGAACTGGTAGCAGTGCGCACCGGGCAATCGCTCGATACCAAGACCAGTCAGTACCTCGTCGAGCTTGCCGCCCGTGCCGCACTCGGCATAAGCGACAAAAAGCGATGGGTAACGGTCCTTCAATTCAATGGCTTTACGATGCACTTCGAAGGGAATCCGCTCCGGGGTGTTGTGCAGCCCGGCCGGAAGACAGTGAATATCGACGTGTGACCAGTTGTTGAGCCTGCAAATCCGGACCAGTTCCCGGGCGATCGCGCCACAGCAAATCACTGCCATCGAGCCGCTGCTCATCGTGGGTGTCCGCAGCTTTCAGACAGGTCACCCAACGCGGCGCGGAGCGGCGCCAGTTCCTTCTCGTAACGCCTCCAGGCTCCGATCGAATCGGCATAGATGGGCTGCCGGACATGGGCAGCGCTGGGCGATCGCACGCGGCGCCGCGACTCGTGAAAAGCCAGGCACCGCGAATCGAAAGGCAGGTCACAGAAGTCCAGCAGCCGTCGAATCTGTGCTTCGCTATCCTCGACCAGGTGCTCGTACTGCAGGCAGAACACGCGCTTGTCCAGCAGTTCTTTCCAGTGGCGCACCAGGTCGAAATGAAGGCGATAGTATGCACCCAGGTCCTCCAGGCGATGGGCGAACTCGTTTGCCCCGGTCAGCATCTGCCGAAAAATGGACAGGCAATTATCCATCGGGTCGCGCATGCAGATAACAAAGCGGGCGGATGGCAGCAGGATCGCGGCCAGTCCGATCAGCAGGAAATTCATCGGTGTCGTGTCCGTGATACGCGTTTGACCTTGCGCGTCCCGGGTCAGTGATTCCAGGTACGCATCGGAGGCGCCGAGGATTTGTTCTTTGCCAAGGGTCTCGAGCCCTTCGGGAAAGGGCCTGGGCGAGGCCAGCGACCGGGCAATCTTCGACAGGGCCATCATTTCGCCCATGCCCAGTACTTCGGGGTGGCTGGCCAGGATCTGCTCGGTCAGCGTCGTTCCCGAACGCGGCATTCCGGCAATTAAAACGGGTCGATCGTCACCGCTGCGCTGCCCTGCTTCTGCCAGCCGGTCCCGGTCGAACACGCGCCGGATCGCTTTGAACGCCGTGGCTGCAGCCTCGAGGTCAAACGGTGATCTTTTGCGTTCGATTTCGTGCGCCAGGCTCATGTAGGAAAAAGCCTTAGCGTAATTCTCTGCCGATTCAAGGGCGAATCCGAGGCCATGAGCCAGGCGGGCGCGGTCGGCGTGCCTGGTACGGGGAGAATCGACCAGCCGCGTCATGGCTTCGATTTCTGCGGGCGTCGACCGGTGCGTTCGCAAATGGGCCAGCTGGAAATGCGCGTCCGCGAAATCCGGCCGCGCCCGGATCGCTGCCGCGTAATGCCGTGCCGCGTTTTCGAAATCGCCCAGTTGCTCGAGCGTCAGGCCGATATTGATGTGGGCCTCGGCGTGAAGCGGTTCGAGTTCAATGGCGCGTTCGAAATGCCGCATTGCCTGGGCCGGGTCGCCGTCACGAATCAGCGATGCCCCGAGGTCGTTCTGGGCAAGCGCCAGGTTGCGCCTCAGGTTTTTGTTGCCGCTCGCTTTTCGATAGGCCGTTTCCAGTACGCGCACCGATTCCGGGTAATTTCCGGACAGTCTCAGCGCGTTACCGAGGCTGGAGCGGAACTCGATATTTTCCGGGTCCAGCGTGACCGCGGCTGCAAAAGCCTCGGCCGCCTCGGCCATTCGATCGAGATCCCTCATTGCGATGCCGAGGTTGTAATGGGACTGCGCGTTGCCGGAATCGACCGCCAGAGCCCGCCGGATGTACCGAAGCGCCCGAACGGGTTTCTTCTCCTCGATGCACAACAAGCCCATCAGGTTATTGGCATCCGGGTCGTGCGGATGATCGGACAGCACATCCTGGTAGACCCGGCGTGCTTCGTCACGGCGCCCGGAACGATGCGCCTCGAACGCTTCCTGCAATTTTCGGGTCAGTTGTTCCGCCATCTCACCGGGATCACGTGGGTTTACGGTTACGATTCTACGTTCTTTGGACCGCTCGAACGTGAGTCAATCCCGATCCAGCGTCTCTCGGCCTCTGTCGTCCCAGCCTTTGCCATCGAGCAGGTCGATTCCGATCTGGCGAAAGAAGTCGATGATGTCCAGCAGCACGTAGTTTTCAGCGATCTTGCCATCTTCCACGCGCCAGAAGTCCATGTATTTCAGGCGAATCTCTTTTCCCGTTGCATCGGCGCCCAGGAATTCACCCTGGTGGGTGGCGGAAACGAATCCCATCGCCGCTACCCAGTCTCCCTCGGAGATCACTACCTCGTCGTTGGCCCGCTTGTCCGGAAACGCATTCAGAAAGGGGCGCTGCCAGCCTTCCTGGAAGTGCTTCAGGGATTCCTTGACACCGGCCCCGGCCGGGCCATTCCAGCTCGCGCCCTCTTTCCAGAAAGCTTCCTGGCCTTCGATGACGTGTTCATTCAGGGCGGCAACCATTCTCTGGATGACCAATTTGCTGTTCTCGCTCATGAAAGACCTCTGTTAACGGTGCAAAGAAAAAAAATGCTTCCACCCGAAGGTGGAAGCATTAACGGGCACACACTGGAAATGATTGGAATCAGAACGTCCATCTGGCCTGGATTCCCCAGGTTCTCGGATTACTCCAGTTGGTCTGGATGGAGGCGATGTCCGTGCCGCCCGGGTTGAAAATCAGCGCGCGGTCGAACACTTCCTCGTTGGTGGCGTTCAGCACGTAGCCCGTGACATTCCAGGCTCCGGTAGGCGAACTCCAGATCAGGCGCAAATCCAGCTTGGTGTAAGAATCCTGGCGGTTGCCCGGCATGTTTACGTCGAAGCCGTAGTACGAGTCGCTGAAATAGGCCTGAGCGTAGGGTGTCAATACGCCGTAGTCGCCCAGTTGGAAGTCGTAGCTGACCTGCGTGCCGAAGGTGTAGCTCGGCGACATGGCCGGGGTCCAGCCTTTCAGCGACAACGCTCCGCGATCTCCGTCATCGAGGTTCTGCCGTCCGTCCAGGTTGCCCAGCCCCGGAATTTCGGCAATGTCGTATTTGCCGAATTCCGCGTCCATCAGCGACAGCTGCGCGGCGATGTACCAGTTGCGGCTGGCATCGGGCACCCAGCTCATCTCGACCTCCACGCCTTTCACGTCGACGGCGCCGCCGTTTTCCGTGTACTCGGTCACGGCGGTATCGTCGGGGTTGAGCAGGATGAAGGACTGCGCCTGCATGTCTGTGAAGTCATTCCAGTAAGCGGCCACGTTCAGCGTCATGGAACCATCGAGCAGGAAATTCTTGAAACCGAGTTCGTAGGCGAGTACTTCCTCAGGGTCATAGGTTTCCGGCACGCCGGGTATGGACGAATTGAAGCCGCCAGCGCGGTAGCCCGTTGAAGCGGTAAAGTAGGACATCACGTTGTCGCTGATGTCGTACTCGGCGCCGGCTTTCCACAACACCTTGTCCCAGCTGGCGTCGCGCCCCGCTCCCACGTCGGGAACCGGAGGCCAGACCGACCAATCCAGGGGGTCTTTCTCTGTTTTGCTGTCTTCCGCGTAGCGCAGACCGCCGACCAGCCGCCAGTCGTCGTTGAGGTTCCAGGTCGCGTGCGCGAAGGCGCCGAACGAGTCCGAAACGTAATCGCCCTGGCGATCCCAGTGGGGGATTTCGGGAACGCCGTTGACGAGGTCAAGCCAGTTCCAGTTCGCCTTTTGTTCGTAGTAGTACAGGCCCAGCAGCCAGTCCAGTCTGCCGGAGGTGTTGGATACCAGTTGCAATTCACCGGACCAGGTATCCTGGGCGGAGACCCAGCCGCCAAACCCGTTGTTGAGCGGATCGCCGCCGTCGCTGTAGTCGGGATCGTAGTTCTGCTCACCGTCGAAGTCGGTGACGTTGCCGATAAAGCGCAGGGTGGCGAAATCCGGGAAGTCCCAGTCCACGTTCAGGGTATAGGACATGTTGTCCGTGGTGCCGTTGGAGCGGGTATTGCGGGCGATTTTCCATGGGCCCTGGTCGAAACAGCAGGACGCGTCGTCCGGGGCATACTGGTGACCTTCGAAAAATTCGCCATCGATGTAGGCGCCAATCTGCTGGTAGCCCCAGATGGCCGATCCGTTGGTATCGTTCTCGTTTTTGGTGACCTTCAGCTTGGCCATCAAGCTGTCGGTGATCTGCCACTTGGCGCTGACCCGGATCAGCGACAGGTCGCGGTCGTTGAGGTCATCGATCGCGCCCGGAAGCCAGGTGTTCTCGATGTAGCCGTCATGTTTGTCGATCATGCCCGCGAAGCGCAGAGCGAAGTTGTCGGTCACGGGAATATTGACGATGCCCTCGAGCCGATAGCGGTCATAATCGCCGTACAGGGCGCTGACGCTGCCGTAAAAATCATCGAACGTGGGATCGTTGGTGATGATGTTGATCGTGCCGCCGAACGTATTGCGGCCGTACAGGGTGCCCTGCGGGCCACGCAGGACCTCGATGCGCTGCACGTCGACATAGGCGCCCAGGGCCTGCGTCGATGTCGGAACGTAAACCCCGTCCTCGAAAATACCGACGGACTGTTCGGCCTCGGTGCCGACGTTGTTCTGCCTGGTGCCGCGCAGGGCGATGCGCACCTCGTTACCGCTGGAGGCGAACTGCATGCCCGGCACGAGTTGATCGACCCTGGAAATGTCGTTGATCTCCGCGCGCTGCATGGCTTCCATGCTGATGGCGGAAACCGACATGGACAGGTCTTGCAGGGTCGTTTCCCGCTTGGACGCGGTGACGATCACTTCTTCCAGGACATTTTCGGTCTGGTCCTGTGCCTGGACCTGCGCGGCCAGGCCGGCGCCAATGGCCAGTGCCAGGGCGTTACGGGTCAAACGGTGAACGGGGTGGGTTGTTGTGTTGGTCATGATGGCCAGAACCTCGTGTGCTTTGGATCAGGTTCGGAATGAAGGTTGGCCATCGAGCCTTGCTTCGAGGATTTTTCGGTTATGGCTTTGCCGTTGGCCAGCGATCGCTCCTCAGGAAAGGATCATATTTGAAAAATACTTCGAATGCAAATAATGTACAATACAAGTGAAATCAAAGACCATTTGATGATATAAGAATGATATAAAACAGTAGGATAAAACTGAAATCAAATATATTCCGAAGTCAATATATTGGGTTATTTTATGAATCAAATGCAAAAGGCGCGTCCCCTTCGGCGGCGTCACATGCCGGGCGGTTTCGATATGTCGCTGGACGGCTACTTCGGCCGGGAAGGCATTGGTGGCGGCTACCGGAACGGTGAAAGACGAATTCCCGAGGATTTCGGGCCGGCGGGAGCGATGCGCGGTTTCGAATCGACCTATCGCAACATTATCGATTACATCGTGCGCATCACCTACCGTATCTGGGAGGACCGCGACGTCGAGTACATCGCGGATACCTATTCCGACTCCTCGCGCGTCTTCGATGACTACGGGCTGCAGTCGGGAAACAGGAAAATCATAGACGACACGCACCATACGACCGGCGCGTTTTCGAATATTCGACTGATTGCGGACGAGATCGTGTGGGCCGGTGACGATGAAATCGGCTACCACACGTCGCACCGCACGCTGATCCGCGGAACGAACGACGGCGACAGCCGCTACGGGCCGGCGACCGGGCGCGACGTCGACGTGCTCGTGATCGCCAACTGCGTCGCGCTGGACAACGAGATTTTCCTGGAGCACGTTCTTTACAACAATTCGAGCCTGCTGCTTCAGCTGGGTCATGACCTTGAAGACGCCGCGAAGAAAATGGCAAAAAATGCGCCGGCCGGCTGGCCGAGGAACCAGGAAACCTGGCAGGCGCTGCGCAGTGCGGCCCGGCCGGAGCGGCCATTGAGCACGATGGAGCCGGTGCCGGGATTCGATGTGGACCGTTTTGCCCGTGACACGCTCGATGCGCTTTGGAACCGCGGTGACTTCGACAGGCTGGGCACGGCTTACGAGAATGATTTTTCATTCCGGGGCCCGACCGATCGGGCATGCAGGGGCGAACACGGTTACCGCGAGATGCTCACCGCCATGCGCACGGCTTTCCCTGACCTCGTGTTGCAGGTCGACGAGGTTTACTGGATGGGCAATGATAAGCAGGGATACCTGACATCCGAGCGTTGGAGCGCGGAAGGAACCCATCTGGGCAGGGGCCTGTACGGTGAGCCCACGGGAGCCCGTGTGCAAATCTGGGGCATCACGCAGCACAGGATCCGCAACGGCAGGATCGTCGCGGAGTGGATGCTGTTCAACGAACTTGACCTGATGATGCAGATCGCCGCTGCAAGAACTTAACGGGATAGGAAACAGCCATGACCGATTTTCAAATGAACAAGGACCTGGTAAGGCGTTATTACGAGGAACTCGACGCCGCGACGGGAGACGGGATCAACGCGGTCATTGGCCGGTATACCAGCGATGACTACCACTGGCGCGGAATGCACCCATTTCACGAACAATTCTCCGCGGACGACGTCGCCAACGTGTTCTGGCGGCCGTTTCGCCGTTCCTTCACCTCGGTTCAGCGCCGGCCGGACGTGTTCATGGCCGGCCTGAACGACTGCGACGACTTCAGCACGGAATGGGTATGCTGCATGGGCCACATGATGGGCCTGTTCGACGAGGACTGGCTGGGCATTCCGGCTTCAGGAAAAATGGCGTTTCTGAGATTTGCCGAGTTCAACCGTATCGAGAACGGCAAAATCGCGGAAACCGCACTTTTCTGCGACATCATCCACGTCATGCAGCAGGTCGGTTTGACGCCGCTGCCCCTGCAAACGGGGGCGCACTTCATCCAGCCCGGCCCCAGGACGCATGCGGGTTTGCTGTACGGCCCGACCGATCCGGCCGAAGGCAAAAAAACGCTGGACCTGATCAACCAGATGGTTTTCGACCTGACCCAGGATTATTTCAACTCGCCCGAAGAACGCCTCGGTCGCTGCTGGAACAAGGACATGATCTGGTTCGGACCGGCGGGAATCGGCGCCACCTACACGCGTGAGCGCTATGTCAAGCAGCACCAGGGGCCGTTTCGCGAGCACCTGAAGGACATTGAGTTCAACGGTCACGTGTGCCGCATGGCGGAAGATCATTTTGGCGGCTTTTTCGGCTGGGCGAACCTGTCGATGAAGACGGCGGGTAACTTCATGGGGCTTCCGGCTTCCGACCATCCCACCGAGATGCGCGTGGTGGACATCTATCGCAGGGAAGGCGACAAGTTGTCCGAGAACTGGATATTCATCGATATCCTGCATTTTCTGAACCTGCAGGGGCTCGATATACTCGGGCGAATGAAGGAAATACTGCGCACTTGAGGGAATTCGGCGCACTCAACTGGGGCATCCTGGCCGCCTACCTGGTGGGCAACCTGCTGCTGGGGTTCGTGCTCAGCAAGCGCGTATCGACGGCGCAGCACTACTACCTGGGGCGGCGCACGACCCCGTGGTGGGTAATCGGCATGTCCGTGGTGGCGACCTACGTCGGCGCGATGGCGTTTCTCGGCGGGCCCGCCTGGGCCTATAACGAGGGGTTTTCGGTCATCTTCATTCACGTCAACTACCCCATAGCGATTTTCGTGGTGGTGACGGTCTTCCTGCCCTTTTTCTACCGCAGCGGCGTGGCCAGCATTTTTGACTACCTGGAACGCCGCTTCGGCCTGACCTCCCGAACCGTGATGTCATCGGTGTTCCTGCTCGGCAACGTGCTGTATTCCGGGATCATGCTGTACACGACGGCACTGGTGCTCGAGTTCATCACGGGTATTCCGGTCATCGACGCCATCCTGGTCGTGGCCGTGGTAGCCGTCACCTATACCATGCTGGGCGGCATCGCCGCCGTGATCTGGACCGACCTGGTGCAGAGCATCATCCTGTTCCTCGGGGCGCTGATCACGGTCTTTCTCCTGGTCGGGGAACTGCCCGGCGGACTGCTGGCGACGCTTCAGGAACTCAAACTCCAGGGGCGCACGCAGCCCTTTGATTTTTCGCTCGACCCGTCGAAAGTCGCCACGGTTTGGACCGGCATCGTCGCCATGTCGATTTACCATGTGGTGGTTTACGGGGTGAACCAGATGATGGTCCAGCGCACCCTGGCGGCCCGGACGCTGGGGGACGCCAAAAAATCCTACATGCTGATGGCCTACGTGGCCTTTCCGATTTTTATCCTGTTCTTCGGCATGGGGGTGCTGTTTTACGCCTATTACGGCGGCCGCGCCTTCGATAATGAAAACCAGGTGGTCCTGGAGTTCGTTTCGGGCATCGGTTTTCCCGGCCTGATGGGCCTGGTCGCGGCCGCGATTGTCGCGGCGGCCATGTCCAGCCTGGATTCGAGCCTCAACTCTATGGCCACGGTCACCACGCTGGATTTCTACGAAAAATTTTTCAAGCGCGACGGGTCCGAGCAGCACTACCTCAGGGCTTCCCGCTGGTTTACCCTGTTCTGGGCGGTGCTCATGGTCATTCCCGCGATCATTTTTTCGACCAGTCAGGGCTCGGTGCTCGAGGTGCTGAGCAAGGTCGGCTCGTTCTTCGTCGGCGCCAAGCTGGCGATGTTCGGTCTGGGTTTCTACTCCAAGCACACCAGTGAACGGGGATTGCTGATTGGCGTGGCCGCCGGCTTCCTGACGCTGTGGTTCGTCGAGGCCAGGCTGGATATCGCCTGGCCCTGGTATTGCGCCCTGGGCGGGGTGGTCAGCGTCGTGGTCGCCTGGACCGCCAGTATCCTGATCGATGGTTTCCGCTCCGAATACCCCGAGTACACGGTGCAGGGCCAGAGAGAAATGTTTGAGCGAGAGGGCCTGGAGGAGATGCAGGACGGTTGGTACGTGGTTCCCGGAAAGGTGGACGCCGCCAGTTACTGGCTGCTCGGCTATTTTGTATTCTGCCTGGCCGCGCTATGGGTCGTCCACGAACTGATTTGAAGCTGACAGAGAGATGACGGCGAAGAGTTTTACAAAAAGGGTCGGAATATGGCCCCTTCTGTGCGCTGCAACGGTGGTGCTGTGCAGCCAGGCCCTGGCCGAAACCGGCCCGCGCACCGATGGCGGGGGAGCGGGCGAGGCGGTGATTTCCATTCCTTACCTGTCCAGCAGAAACTATGTTTCCAGCCTGAGGGTGATCAGCGAACTGGGGCGCTTCGACGGGTACCGGTCCTTCGCTGTCGGCTACCAATCAGATGGCCTTGAACTGAGGGCCGTGATGAACGTGCCGACGGCGCCGGCGCCGGAATACGGTTATCCGGTGATCATCATGAACCACGGAAACGTCCTGGCTGCAGGCGGGCCTGACCCGATCGAACCGTATTACAGCCGCGAACAGGAATCGGACATCTACCTCGCACTCGTCGAGAGAAATCCCCTGCTGCGTTACGCGCGCGAAGGCTTCGTCGTGCTGCAGCCGGATTACAGGGGGCATGGCCAATCCGAGACACGCGGCAAGCATCCGGGATATTGGCAGCTTGACCGGAACGGCCGGGTTGCCCTGAGCAACAAGGGAGAACGGGTTCCGCGCGTCCTCGATGATGATGGATTGCGTTTCAACGGTTTCCTGTACAGCGCTTACTACACGATCGATGTGCTCAACCTGCTTGCGGCGCTGGAACATTTCGAAGATAGGCCGGGACAGCTGAACCTGGACCTGGAAAACCTGTTCATGTGGGGCCGGTCGCTGGGCGGTGACGTCACGGCGCGCGTGCTCGCCTGCACGGACAGAGTCAGCGCAGCGTCGATCTGGGTGCCGGCCACGACCTCTTTGTGGGACCAGGCGCATCACTACCATTACGATTCGCCCGACTATGCGGACGGACTGGCGATGGAGACACTTCTGGTCGAAGTGCAGACCTACAACAAGGTTCACGGTACCCGGCTCGTTACCAGTGACCTGGTCCCGAGCAATTTCCTGGACCAGGTGTCCAGTCCTGTCCTGGTCCAGGTAAGCGAACGTGACCGCGGTGTGCGCTCGGCCTGGGGAATACAGTTCCACTTCGAATTACTGGAACACGGCATCGAGTCCGACCTGCGTGTTCACCCGGGCGAAGACCATGTATTCCGCGGCGATGTTTACGAGCAGGCGGTGCAAGCGGACCTGGAGTTTTTTCGCAGGCACTTGAAGAGTGCTGGTGACGGAAGGCCTTAGTGGCCGACCGCGGGTCGCTGGTAGTCCAGCAAATCCCAGTCAAGCGCGTTGATCAGCGGCCCGAGGTGTTTTTCGTAGCGGCGCCAGGACTGCAGGGCATCCTGGTAAATCGGCTGCCGGACCTGGCTGGCGCTGGGTGTCTTGACCAGGCGGCGGGATTTATAGAACTCCAGCACCCCGGGTTCGAATGACAGGTCGAGGAACTCCAGCATCCTTCGGCTTTGTGCCTCGATATCCTCGACGGTGTCTTCGTAGCGCACATCCAGAATACGGTCCGGAAACATCTGTTTCCAGGACTGCATCAGCCGCCAGTAGCGGTTGTAATACAGCCCCAGCGAGTCCTGGCTGTGGGCGTAAGCCTGTTTCTTGTCGAACGGCAGCCGATGGATCGAAAAACAGTTCTGGACGGGCTCCCGGTAGCAGTGAATGAACCTGGCGCCGGGAAGCGCCAGTCCGAGCAGGCCGATGTACTGGAAATTCAACGGCGTCTTATCCACCACGTGCGCAGCCGCCAGGTTCTTCGGCTGGTGGCGCGACAGGTAATACTCGCCCAGGCCGCGCAGCTGTTCGGCAGTCAGCAGCTTCACGTTCTCCGGAAAGGCCTGGCCCGTGATATCCCGCACGCGATGAGCCATGTCGTAGGCGTAGCTGAGTTCACCGGCCCCGGCCACATCGCTGTGGCTGGCGAGGACCTGCTCGGTCAGGCTGGTGCCGGAGCGGGGCATGCCCAGCACGAAAACCGGACGGGGGTCGGGGAAGCCTTGCGGGCCCGGAACAGTGGCCTTCAGGCCTGATGCGCTCTTGACGAGGCCATCCAGAAAGCGCCCGGTATCCTCGTCATCGTAGGGCAGCATGCGGGCCTTGATCGCGTTGCCCTCGGCGATGAAGCGGTACGACTCGTCGTACGCTTCGCGTTCCTCGTAAACCCGCGCCAATGCGAAGGCGAAGTACATGCGGTCGTGATCCCGCATTCCGCCTTTGTCCCACTGCTCCCGCATGGCCTCGAGTTCCTCATCGCTGCTTTGGCGCCCGCGGATCTGTGCCAGGTGGTAGTGCGCGACACCCATGCCAGGCGCTGCGTCTATGGCGGCCTGGAAAGCCTCGGCGGCCTTTGACTTGTCCCCCATCTGTTCGCGCAGCACGCCGAGCACATGCCGGGCCTGCGGATTTTCAGGTTCGATTTCAAGCACGCGGTTCAGCGTGGCCAATGCCGCATCGGGTGAATCCATGTCCCGCTGGACGCGGGCCATGTTGATCATCGCGGTCGTGTACTTGGGGCTCAGCCGGGCGGCCGTTTCGTAACTTTCTAGCGCCTCCTTGTAGCGGGCTTCGGCCAGCAGAATATCGCCCCTGTTGTTGTGCGCCTGCGCGAGATCCGGTTCGAGTTCTATGGCCCGGTGCACGGCGCGGTGAGCGGCTTTGCGCTGCTCCGCTTCGTTCAACGCTGCCGCGAAATTACTCCAGCACATGCCGAAATCGGGCTTCATGCCGAGGGCGCGCTCATATTCACGAATGGCGTCCCGGGGTTTGCCCTGTTCGCGCAGCACGTTGCCCAGGTTGTTGTAGGTCATGGGATTGTCAGGCGCCAGCCGAATGGAGCGCCGAAAGTGCTCGACGGCCTTGTCGAGTTGTCCCTGGTACGTGTGCGCAAGCCCCAGGTTGGCATGTGATTCTGCGTTGTTGGGCGCGTGTTTCAGGGCCTTGTTGATGCACAGGATCGCGTCTTCCGGCCGAAAGTTGTTCACGTACAGCATGCCGAGCAGGTTCAGGGCGTGGACGTTTTCGGGGTCCTGCTCGAGCGCGGCCAGGAACTGGTTTTCGGCGCGTGCGGCGTTGCCGCTCTGCATCAGGTTGTAGCCGTTTTCAAGCGCACTGCGCAGCGAGTCATTCATGGTCTGGAAGAACGTGAGGCCCGGGAACGGAAAGCCTCGCACACGGCGAGGCTTTCAACAAGCGGTGCGGGCAGGGCCCGCACCATTGGAGGTATTGCATCAGAAGTTGTAGCGAATGGACACGCCGTATTGCCGCGGTTTGTTGAAGTCGGCAATGGCCCTGCCCTCGGAGAACTGGTCCGATCCTACCTGGACCGTTTCGTCCGTCGCGTTCGTTACGAACAACTGGGCTGACCACGGCCCCTGTGCCTGGTACCAGTTCAAGCGCAGATCGACTGTCGTATAGGAGTCCTGGAAGGAGAAGAAGTAGGGGATGTTGGTGGTCTTGTAGCCATCCGACGCGTAGATGTAGGCGCCCGGAACCAGTCTGCCGCTGTCACCCAGGTCGAATGTGTAGGTTACATCGACCGCCGCCGTCCAGTCCGGGGAGAACCGGGCCTGCTGGCCGTCGAGGTAATAAACCTGGGAGTTGTTGGCATCGCCCGGAGGTCCGCTGCCGATCTCGGCATCGCCGCCGGTGCGGAAGACCCGGTTCGACACGGTGCGGCTGAAGTCCTCGAGTTCCGCATCGTTCCAGGACAGGCCCGCCATGATGGCCAGCGCATCGGTCGGCTGCCAGTTCATTTCGACTTCGATACCCTTTGCGGTCATGCTGCCGCCTACTACCTGCCGGGCGACGATGGTCTCGCCCTGCGCGACAAATTCGGATGTCGTCAGGCCCGTGTAATCGTTGTAGTAAGCCGCGATGTTCAGGCGCATGGTTCCGTCGAGCAGGGTGCTCTTCATGCCGATTTCGTAGGAATCGGCTTCGTTCGGATCCGTCAGGTCCGTGCTGCCGCCGCCGGTGATTGCCCCGGCGATATAGCCGGTGGCCGCGCTGGCGTAGACCATCGTGTAGTTGCCGATGTCATGCTGGTAGGCCAGTTTCCAGTCAAGGTGTGAATCCTTGCCGCGTTGCCGGTTCGCCTCGGATGCATCGGTCGCCACGAACACGGGCCAGTCGGCGAAACGGCTGCCCGGGTCATCGTAGTGGGCGGAGTAATATCCCGACGCCCAGCCGTGGACGTTGTAACCCCAATCCACGTACTTGTTGTAGAAATTGCGCTCGTCGGTGGAATAACGCAGTCCGGCGGTCAGGCGTGAACGATCGTTGAAGGAGTAGGTCGCCTGTCCGTAGACGGCCGTCGACTTGGTGCCGCCATTACCCTGGTACAGCCAGTGTGCCCAGGAAACGGCTTGCGGCGCGGTGTAGTCGGTGTATCCCCAGACGAATTCACCGGAAGTGTCACCGTTACCCGAATCATCGTAGTAGAAATAGCCGAGTGTCCACTCCAGCTTGCTGTCATAGAGGGAGTAGAGGTTGATATCGGCCTGGACGGCCTCGGAATTCAACCGCTGGCCGGCCGCCAGTCCGCAGCTCGGGCCGCCCCAGCATTGCTGCCAGTAGCCGGGCCCGTTCGAGCTGCCTTCGACCCCCGGGTTGCGTTCCGCCCAGAGCGACGGGTTGGGCGAGAAATCGGAGTCGGTCAGGCGGAATTCCTCGTAGTCGAACCAGCCCATGTTGGCGCGCAGCCCAACCGGCCCGAGGTCCCAGTTGATCAGGGCGCTGACCGACTTTTCGGAGATGTCCCGCAGCGGTTTGAAGTCGGATGACATTTTGCGTACATCCGGGTTGATGTCGGCTGCCGGGTCGACACCCCATACGCCGGCCTGGTTGCGTCCGCCGCCGGGTGCGCGGCTCAGGTCTTCCTCGCCGGGGAGGCGGCCCTGGCGGGGCTGCATGACGCCGTTGATGCCGTCCGTCAGGCCGAGCGCCGCGTTGTACGGAACGCCCAGAATGACGCCGGCGTAGTCGGCGTTACCGTTCGAGGTGTCTTCCCAGTAAGTCGCCTGCACCGTTATGTCGAAGTCATCGTTGGGCGCCCACTTGATCTGGGCGCGGGCATAGGTGTTGTCCTCGTCCCGCATGCCGCCTTTCTTGTTGTAGGTGTTTTCAATGATCGGATCGGCTTTGGTGTCTGACGCGGAAACGCGCAGCGCCACCGTATCACCCAGCGGAATGTTTACGAAGCCTTCGAACTTGCGCAGGTTGTAATCTCCAAGCGTCACCGCTCCGCCAAAGTCGAACATGCCCGTATCCGGCCTGACGGAAATAAGGTTCATCAGGCCGCCGAAGGTGTTGCGTCCGAACAAGGTGCCCTGGGGGCCGCGCAGGACTTCTACGCGTTCGAGATCGATGTAGCTGGCGAGCGCCTGACCGTAGCGGGGGCGGTACAGCCCATCGACGTAGATGGGCACCGCGATATCGTTGGTTCCGGCCGTGCCGGCGCCGCGAATGATGATGGACGGGTCGGCGCCCACGTAGCGGACCTTCATGCCCGGAACGGTCTTTTCGACGTCCAGGATGTTGACGATTTGCAGATCGGCGATCTGCTGGCCGGTGACGGCCGTGACCGCAACCGGAATGTCCTGCAGGTTCTCGGCGCGCTTGGTCGCCGTGACCAGGACCTCTTCCATCAGCATTTCTTCGCCGTTGGTTTCAGTGTCCTGGGCTTGTGCCTGCGCCGCCAGTGCAGCCGTTATGGCAATGGCGAGGGATGAGCGGGAGAGAATCTGTGTGCCTTGTATGTAATGACGTGTCATGTCGCTTTTAAACCTCGTGAACTGGCTGTGGACGATTTGGAATTTCCAGTATTGAATATAACCAATTAAAGACTGCGGATGCAATAAATAATTTTAAAATATGGCTTAATACAAGATATGTATAGATATTACGTTTATAAAACAGTCCGTTAACGTTCATAATTATTGAGTTCGAAGTCAATTATCAGCGAATATATTGCCTGAAATGCGCGAGATCCCGATCGATAGCCAGTTCCAGGTTGCTGTCGGTGAAAAGGTGGTTGTCGCCCGGATAGATGTACAGACGAGCATCCAGGCCGCTTGATTCGAGGTGCTGGCCGATCACTTTTGACCCGGTCGATGGAACCACCGGGTCGCCCTCGGCGTGCTGTATGTTGAGCGGAATTGAGATCGTTTTCGCAACGGGCGACAGGGATCGGCCGGTCTCTCCCTTCGGTCCAGCCAGCCATGCAGACCAGACACTGGCCGCACGCACTTCATTGCCCAGCGCGGCGAGCGCCTGCAGGGTCACGTCGCCGCCCATGGAGTGCCCCCACAGGAAAACGTTGGCCGCGTCGGCTTCCTTCAGCGACTCGACGGCCCGAACGGCGGCGATCACGTCGCGGGCGTACCAGGCCGGCGGATCTTCGGTCTGCGTGTACTCGAAGCCTGCGGACGCGTTGTGCCCCCTGAAGTCCGGCCAGATCACAAGAAAGCCGCCCCTGGCGTAGGCCAGCGGCAAGCCGCGGTAGTAATCGCCCGGCCGGTCGGACACTCCGTCTTCATTTTTTCCGTTCATGGGCGGGTCCGGGTGATAGCCATGGTTCATGACGAGCACCGGCCATCCGTTTTCGGGGCGCACCCCGACGGGCTCGACGACCAGGGCGTACTGCCGCAGCCTGTCGGACGTGAAACTGACGACCCGCCTGGCGTGGCCTTCCAGCGGCGGGCGTTCGAAGGCCGTTTGAAATTCGTTGCGCAGCGCCGCGGCGTACATCGCGTGCCCGGCCGGTGACGCCTTGAAGGTCCCGGGCAATTCAGCAGGCGCCGTGATGCCTGAAGTGAACAGGGCGATGTCCCGCATCATCATGTAGTCGAACCCGGCTATGACCTCTCCCCGGCTGAACCATTCGAAGCGGCTGACCCCAAGCCCGTGGTCGTTTTGCGGATAGTTGAAATTCGCGCTGCTGCCGCCGACGCCGTTGACGCGCTGCGCTAAATCCCTGTTCCAGCGCGGTATGGAGTAATAATCCTGGTCGGAATGGTGCAGGTGCAGCGGCTCGGTGAGGTAGCGCTCGTATGCAAAGCCGCCGATCTTTTCCATCGCGGATTCGATGCGCGGGTCGTGGACAACCGTTGTCCCGGCCGTGTCGTCCGAAAATACCCGGAAAGTGGCGTTGGATACGTCCTTGACGTGTTCATTCACGGCCCCGTACATCTCGTTGAACTTGAGCTCCAGCGAACGGGCCACGGTGGGCACATTCCAGGTTTCCGCTTGCCAGGACCATTCGGGGGATTCCGGGTCGACGGTTGCAATCCAGTCGGGCGGATATCCGAAGACAAAATCCGGGTTGACCGAGCCGTCTCTCCCGATCGCCGTTCCCGTCCAGCTGCCGTCGCCCGCCATGAATGCCTGCAGCGTGTTGCTCATGGGGCCGTAAATGGCGGCCTGTTCCAGCCGCGGGCCGAAACAGCCGGAGACGATCGAGCCGGAAAAGAGCCTGTTGCGAACAGTCGAGCCTTCGCCGGAAACAGCGAGCGCGGCCAGGACAGCGTCGCCGCCCTGCGAATGCCCGGCAATACTGATGCGGTCGAGATCGATGCTCAGCGGCTGGTCCAGGCCCGCGAGTGAAATGTCCATGGATTCCAGCGAGCCGATTCCCTCGAGCAGGTTCAGAATGTCCACGGCGTAAAACATCGGCGCCAGGTAGCTGCCGTTATCCCATGCTTCAAGGAACCCGATGCCGTCCGCGGGCTGGCCGTTGACGGTTCCGTGCCCCCTCAGGCCCGGTGACAGGACGACAAAACCGGCCTCGACGTAGCGGTTTACATAATCGGCATAGCTTGAGTCGGCGCTCAGAAAGAAGTCGAAAGAAGGGGCCTGTTCCTTCCCGTACCACCCGTGCACGAAGATGACGACGGGGAAGCCCCCGGGCGGCGGTTCGCGCGCGGGCACGTCGATGCGCGTGTAAAGGCGCAGTCCGTCGGACAGGTAAGAAGCAACCAGGGCGTGGCCGAACGACCGGCTGCCTTCGGCGAGGCGCGTCTCGACGGCGATTTCGGAACTGTAGCCGCGGGCGCGCAGCGCCTCGATGGAAAGATCGTCGAGCGATGCAAGTGAAGGGTCGGGTTGATTTTCGCCCGGCTGTTCCAGGCGGCCGTTATTCCCAGGGTTGCCGACCGTGCACGCTGACAGCCAGGCGGCAGCCAGCAACGATAATATGGAAAAGCAGCGCATCAGCCCGGGCATGCCCCTGGCTAGCCGCTCTCCGCGATCAATTGCGCCATGAGCGCAAGTTCGTCGAACACGGTCCACTCCGCGACGATGCGGCGGTTGACGATTCTCCAGTGTGACACGCCCACGATGTATACCGGTCGTCCGGTCGCCGCGATTCCCGCGAATTCACCCTGGTGATTTGCCGCTACGCTCCAGCGAACGGCTGCGTGCCGGTCGCGGGCGCCATAAGGCTGGCTGCAGATGTGATCGAGCGTGATTTTGGCATCGGGGAATGCATGGCGCAGCCCCGACCAGTGCTCCAGGGTTTCCTGCAAGCCCGAGTGAATCCGGACCGGGGCGCGCTGCAGAACCGTGTAGGGGGTATATGCCTCGCTGAGCGCGGATGCGTCGCCGCTAACCCAGCAGGCCTCCAGGGTGCGGCGCGCGAAAGACTCCAGCGGGTCTGTTTCCGGTTCGCCAAGCGTCAACGCGCGGTTCGGCATGCCGCTCTGGACCCGTTCCTGCTCGGCGCCCAGCCATTCCAGGAAATTATCGTCGAACCGTTCGGCGATGGTTCGAGCCGCGCCCAGCGTATCGATACCCAGTTGCTGAACCAGGGCAAGGTTATCGCGGAGCAGCCACTCCCCGGTAATCTGTCCACGGCTTATCTCGCAGTCCGCGATGTTCATCGTGCGGACCGTGCGCCCGGTTGCAGCTGAAAAGAGGGTATCTCCGAGGTTGGTCATCGGGCTGGTGATGCGGTGGGATGAAAATCCGCGTTCCAGGTTTCCTGACCAGATGATGTCGTCACCAAGCAGAAGGCGGTCCGGGAATGCTTCAAGCGTGGCCCGTGTGCCCTTTACCATGCTCCTGGCGCCGCGGGTGATTCCCTCGAGGCTGAATACCTCGATATCTTCGCCGTAGTAATCCAGGATGGTGTCGATCTGCCTCCGTTCCCAGATTTCATGGGTAATACCCAGTATGTAAGGCACCACTTCCGAGTAACCAAAGTATTCCGGGGATGAATTCTGTTTCTCGGAAAGAGCCTTGGGGGTTGCTTTCATCCTTGTATCCTGCCGCGATCCATATTTTATTTTCTTGGAAAACGCCTCACGAAATATACTTCGGATTCATTTGATATTCAATTTTTATGATTCGAATTCGATTATGAAAAATATAAATACAAATAAAACAACGAAATAAATTTATTAAAAAAATGATTTCGAAGTCTATTTATCTCGCCGTATGCGGCCCAACAAATCGACACCAAGCTGCATGAAGAGATCGGGCATGTCGATCAGGACCCAGTTTTCGGCAAGCAGTCCGGCTTTCCGGCGCCAGAAGTCCATCACGCGCATGCTGACCTGCCTGCCGGTCGGTGGGCAGCCCAGGTACTCGCCGCGATGGGTGCCTACGACACTCGGCCAGCCGGTGACGCAGACATAATCACCTTCGGCCAGCCACGCTGTCTGGGGCGGCGCCGTGCGGTCCGGAAAGGCTTTGAGGAAAGGTCCCTGGTGGTTTTTCTGAAACCCGTCCAGTCCGTGTGTCGTGCCGATACCGGCCGGTCCGTACCAGCGCATGTCTTCGGTCCAGAACCGCTCCATTCCCATGGTTGCCAGGTCATGTTCATCGAACTCGAGCAGCCCCTCGATCATGGCTTCGACAAGGCGCATGGAGTCATCGGCCGCTTCCTGGCGCTGCGTCGCAAGCATTACGCCATCCCCGGTTGCGGGCTCCGGAACGGGGTCGGTTGAGCCCCGGTCGGGCGGCAGCAGCTTGATGCCGGCCTGTCGGCAGACATCGACCAGGTCGATGAGCGTGCGAACTTCTTCGATGCGGCCGTTTTCGATGCGGGCGAATTCTCCGTAGCGGATGCGGGTTGGTTTTCCGGATGCCGGAATCGTCAGCCAGTCATTCGAGAACACGCCGGTGAAGTGGCCCGTGGCCGCCACCCATGCTTTCCCCCGGTAGAGACCGCTCATCAGGATGTCATCGCGCCTCTCGAGGTTTGAAAATGCCTCTCGAAAAGGCTGCCAGAACCTTTCGACAGCTTCCAGCGGGCCAGTGGTTGCCTCGAATGGGTGCGGCCAATGCCACCGTGTGTTATCGCCAAGATATTCGCTTGCGACCGGCGCCAGGCCGCATTCAGCGGAATCGAGCAATCGGCGGCAGAATTCACGGTACAGGGCTTTTTCTTCTTGCATGGCGTGGTTCGCTTCTGAATGTCTTGATAAACCAGTGTGGAGAAGAATATACTTCGAATGCAAAACAATGACAAAATATTTTCTTTTGATTTAAGTCAATACTTTACAAATTATTGTTTTTAAGGCTTTAAAATATTTTGACTGCGACGTCATCAAAAACTATGGTTTTTTCTTGTTGGCCCGGCTGAACGCCAATGACCGCACCGCGAGGAGTTTCGATGGAAATCAACAGAGAACTTTGGGATGCAATCTACCATGGCGACTCTGCCCGGGTGGAAAGCATCGTCGAGCAGGAAATTGCATCGGGTGTCGATGCGGTCGCGCTGATGAATACGACGATGATCCCCGCGCTGCGTGATATCGGCGAGGCGTTTTCCGCGGGTGAAGTTTTCATTCCGGAAATGCTGGTCGGCGCCAGAGCCTTGCAGACCGGCATGGATTTGCTTGAACCTCTGCTGGTCGAGGAGGGCAACGAGCCAATTGCGAAGGTCTGCATCGGAACCGTGAAGGGCGACCTGCACGACATCGGAAAGAACCTGGTGACGATCATGCTCAGGGGTTCCGGTTTCGAGGTCGAGGACATCGGGGTCAATTGTGAGATAGAGGACTACGCCGCGGCGGTCGAGCGGGGTTCCAGGGTGGTCTGTCTCAGCGCATTGCTCAGCACCACGCGGGACCAGATGCGCCCGGTGATCGATTATTTTTCGAACCGCGAGGACGTAAAGGTCGTGGTTGGAGGGGCGGCGGTTACCCGGAATTTTGCGCAGGAGATCGGCGCCGATGAATTCGGCGAGGATGCAAGCGACGCAGTCCGTGCGGTCCGCTCCTGCCTCGGCATGGCTGCCTGAGCGAATCCCGGCCATGAATCATGAATGAATCCGAACAAACAGACGTCTGGACCGGCGAACCCGGCCCGGTCGTTGAAGACGGCGCAGCATTTGAGACGCTGCTGACCGGTTTCGAATTTCTCGAGGGGCCATCCTGGCACCGGGAACAGGGATTTCTCGTTTTCAGCGACATCATCGGAAACCGCCAGTACACCTGGTCACCCTCGAAAGGCAAGCGCATTTTTCGGTCGCCGAGCAACATGGCTAACGGCACGACGTGGGACCGCAAGGGGCGTCTGCTCGTTTGCGAACATGCCACCAGCCGGGTGGTGCGCCTGCACCCTGGTGGAAAAGAAGAACTGTTGGCGTCCCACTTTGAGGGCAAGGAACTCAACAGCCCGAACGACATCGTCGAAAAGTCGAATGGATGGATCTATTTCACCGATCCGAACTCGGGCCGGACCTCGCCCTGGGGCGTGCCCCGGGAACAGCAGCTTGATTTTCAGGGGGTTTACCGTTTCGAGCCCCGAAGCGGGAAGCTGGTCCTGCTGGCGGATGATTTTTCCAAGCCCAACGGCCTGTGTTTTTCGCGCGACGAGTCGAGGCTGTTCGTCAACGATACCGACCAACAGCACATCCGTGTTTTTGATGTAAAGGAAGACGGATCGCTGCAGGGCGGTGCGCTCTGGGCATCCACGGACGGCGCCCGGCCGGGCGTGGCCGATGGAATGAAGTTCGACGCGCAAGGCAATCTTTACAGCAGCGGATCAGGCGGTATCCACGTCTTTTCTCCGGACGGCAACCGCCTGGGCATCATCCGCACGCCGCAGGTAGCGGCAAATTTCAACTGGGGCGGGAAAGACATGCGAGACCTTTTTGTCACGGCGACGCACACGCTGTATCGGCTTCGTATGACCATCCCGGGCCTCGTACCGTTGGGGTACGGCCCCGCGCCGGTTTAACGGGAGGCAATCATGCCGGAAAATGGAATAAGGATTCCGCACGAGTCGCTCAGGCGCTTCGTCACCGAGATTTTCAGGGACGGCGGACACTGCCCCGAAGAAAATGCAAGAACCATCGCGGACTGCCTGGTCCAGACGAATCTCTGGGGCATCGACGGTCATGGCGTAATCCGGGTGCCGATCTACCTGGAGCGCTTTCGAAATGGAGCCATGAACAATCGGCCGACCGTGAAGTCTGTTCGGGCGGCGGGCGGTTTCGAAGTCCTCGATGCAGATAATGGCGCCGGTTATATCGCCGGCCGGGCCGCGATGCAGCGGGCCATCGAGTTGGCTCGGGAGCAGGTGGTTTCCGCGGTTGGCATCATCAACAGCAATCATTGCGGCGCCACGGCGCTGTATGCGCGGATGGCGGCGGACGAGGGCATGGTCGGCATTGCGATGACCAATGTCGCACCCAACATGTCGATGCCCGGCGTCAGGAAGCCGATTACCGGAAACAACCCGATAGCGGTTGCTGTTCCGACCTTCGGCAGCTTTCCTTTTTCACTGGACATTTCCCTTTCCGCCGTCGCTGGCGGAAAGTTGATCGTGGCGGCAAAAAACGGTGAAGAAATCCCGCTCGGATGGGCTACCGACAAGGACGGCAATCCGACGACCGACGCCCAGGCCGGATTCGAGGGTTTCCTTCTGCCCATGGGCGCCCACAAAGGTTTCGGTCTCTCGCTGATGGTCGACATACTCAGCGGAGTGATCACCGGCGGTGCATTCCAGGGTCACCTCAAGGGCATGTACAAGAACCCGGAAGATCCAAGCGCAACGGCGCACCTGATGCTGGTGATCAATCCACTGGCGATCCTTTCCAGAGAGAATTTCGAGAAACGCATGACCGAGTTCGTGCAAACACTCAAGGCGACCCCGGTGAACCCCGGCGCAGATGAAATCCTGTTGCCCGGGGAACTGGAATACCGCATCGAACGGGAACGGCTCAGCGAGGGCATTCCGCTGCCCAGGGCCGTTTTCGAAGACCTAACCCGTATCAGAGAAGAAATCTGAAGGAGTAAAGAAATGAGCCAACGCAAATCTGTATGGTTTCACGAAATTTGTGCGCCCGACCTGGTCGAGTACGCGACGACCGTGAATGACGTCGCCATCCTGCCGCTGGGCGCCATCGAGCAGCACGGTCCGCACACACCCTGTGCGGTCGATGCGTTCAACGCCATCAAGATGTCGGAAATGATCGCGAAGAAATCGGGCGCCACCGTTCTGCCGTGCCCGATGTACGGTTCGCACCCCTACCATCACTGGGGCGTCAAAGGCACCATCCCGCTGCGCTTCGAGACGCACATCGCCCTGGTCGAAGACATCGTTCGCGGCGCCGCCGTGGCCGGTTTCAACAAGTTCATCCTGTTTTCCGCGCACGGCCAGGTGTCTTCCACCATCGTCGCGGTGCACAAACTGGGAATCGAGGGGAATTTCGTGCTGAGCATGCACTGGTACGACTTCCTGCGCGACAACCAGGACGTTCTCGAAGACCCGATGTGGCACGCCGACGAGGCCGAGACCTCGGTAGGCCTGTACCTCTACCCCGAGTTCGTGGACATGAGCCGGGCGGAAGACGGGGAAAGCACCGGCCTGATCGATCCCAAGTGGAAAATCGCCCCCGGAATGATGCCCAGGCCGGGCCAGATGTATCATTTCGAGGGCACGTTTGCACTTCCCGAGAAACTCGAGGGCGGTAACGGCGTGGTCGGTAATCCGACAAAGGCGACACGTGAGAAAGGCGAAATCATCGTCAACCGGGTCGTTGACCACGTGTCCGAACTCATCGGCGAGATCATGGACAAGTACCCCGTGGGAACCCGGCCCCAGACGGCCTGACAGGCATATTCCAACGGAGAATGGATCATGGCAAAGCCCAAAGTCGGCCTGATGACCTTCGGCGACGAGCGGGAATACATGTGGGACGGATATTTCGGCCCGCTGACCCAGCCGCGTCACGAAGAAGCGCGGAAATACCTGTCAACGCTGCCGCTGGAACTCATCGCATTCGATGAGGTGGCCCGCTCCAGGGAGATCATCGACCGGCAGATCGAAGCCCTGAAGGCTGCCGGAGCGGAGGCCCTGTTCGCCCATACCCCTTGCTGGTGCACGCCGAACCTCTCCGCCGGGGCGATCCAGAATCTTGGATTGCCCACGGTTGTCATGACCAGTACCAGTGCCGCCACGCACGGCATGGTGGGAATGCTCGCGACCGCCGGCACGCTCAGCCAGGTCGGCGTGGAGCATATCCGGGTCAGGGATGACTTCGGCGCAGCGGTTTTCACCGAAAAAGTGCTGCCTTTTTTCCGTGCGGCTGCGGCCCGCTCGAGGCTGCGGGGCAAGCGCATGGGCCTGTTTGGCGGACGTTCCCTGGGCATCGATACAGGCACCTTCGATCCCATGCAATGGCGGGCCCAGTTCGGGCTGGATGTGCAGCATGTCGACCAGCTGGAGATCGTCCGCCGCGCCGGGCTCATCGACGAAGCGCGTGTAAAGGCGATGATGGACTGGGCGCGTGAAAACTTTGCTGACATCGCGTTTGACGACGGCAAACTGACCGAGGAACGGCTGCAGTTCCAATTGCGCTGCTACCTGGCCAACAAGGACATCAATGCCGAACAGGGACTGGATTTCATTGCGGTGAAATGCATGACGGAATTGTCTGACCATTACGTGCCGCAATGTATTTCCGCCGCGCTGATGCCCAGTCCGTATGACGCGGAGGGGAGCAAGCCCTCCTGCGCCATGTCCTGCGAGGCAGATGCGGACGGGGCGCTGAGCATGGAAATGCTGAAGGACGTTTCAGGAGGCGGTGCGACGATGTTCGGCGACGTCAGCCACATGGACGTCGAGAAGAAGATTCTCTATCTGCCCAATTGCGGGGGCATGTGCTCCTGGTTCGCGGCACGCTCCGATACCCCCGCGGAAAACCTTCAAAAGATCGAGCTGCGTCCCTCGGTCCGGCCCGGCGGCGGTGCGACCACGTATTTCACCGCCGCGCCCGGTTCGATGACGCTCGCACGGCTGTATCGCGTGCGCGGCAATTATCGAATGGCGATCATTCCCGGTGAAGCGATTCGAATGACCGAGCAAGACCTTGCGGACTTTGTGCGTGAGCGCGGCAAACACCAGCTGCCCACGGCCTTCGTCAGGGTGGAATGTGATCTCGGGCGTTTCGTGGAAGAATTCGGCTCGAACCACATATCCGGCGTGGCCGGCAACTGGGTGAGGGAACTGGAATATCTGTGCGGAATGCTCGATATCGAACCGCTTGTAATGGACCACGATTTTTAAGGAAGCAAGTTGATGATGACACCGCGCGAGGCATTTCATGCCGCGATGAATCACGAGCAGCCGGATCGACTGCTGCTCGATATGGGAAAACATATCGGCTCCCTGCATCGGCGCGCCTATGCCGGGCTGAAAGAATTTTTAGGTGAACCGGCAGAGGGGAGCGAAGCCCGGGTGCTTGACCGCATGGCGCAGACGGTCTGGCCGGACGAAGCGCTTCTGCAGCGTCTCGACATCGATTTTCGATGGGTCGTTCCGAACTGGGTGCAGGTCACCGAGCGCACGGACACGGAAGGTTATATCGACATGTGGGGGGTTCCCTACAAGGCCCTGGATGACTGGGATCACTGCGTGGTTGACGGCGCCCCGATGCGCGGCGCCGCGGCCGGGGAAATCGATGATTATCCGTGGCCGGACCCGCACGACCCCCGTCAATTCGAGGGTCTGCGTGAACAGGCGCGATACTTTTTCGAGGAGACGGATTACGTTGTCGGGGCCGACGCCATCAAGGCCGGCATGCTGATGAACGCACTGCAGCTGCGTGGTTACGACCAGTTTTTCATGGATCTCGTGCTGGACGTGCCCCTGGCCGAAAAAGTAATGGACCGGATCATGCAGTGCATGAAGGACATGTGGACGCATTACATGGAGGCCGTCGGCCCGTACGTGCAGCTTGCCTACGTCACGGACGATTTCGGCACCCAGAAATCCCTCATGCTCTCACCCCGGATGTTCCGTGATCTCATCAAGCCGCGTTGGAAAGAGGTCATCGACCACATCAAGAGCCTGGGTGATGTAAAGGTCATGTTCCACAGCGACGGCGCCATTCTGCCGCTGCTCGAGGATTTCGTGGATATGGGGGTCGATATCCTGAACCCGGTCCAGACCTCCGTTGAAGGGCTGCAGGACACGTCCGCTCTCAAGGAAGCGTGGGGTGACCGCCTCTGTTTCCACGGGGCGATCGACGTGCAGCAGATGCTGCCCAACGCCAGCGCGGAGGAACTCGAGGCCGAGGTGGCCCTGAGGGTTCGTGACCTGGGCCGCGATGGCGGTTATATCCTGGCTCCCTGTCACAACGTGGGTCATGATATTCCGCCTGGGAACATCGTCACTCTTTTCGAGACGGCCCGCCGCCTGGGAAGTGATCCCGGCGCGGCGGATAGAATACTGGAAAACAGTAAGCCCTACTTCGAACTACATGGTGTCAAGCAATGAATAACCCCGTAAAAGCCAAATTGAACAGCGGCAGAAAGACAGTCGGTGCTTTTCTGCAGACGCTGAGCCCGGTCTCGGCAGAAATTCTGAGCGCATCGGATTTCGACTGGCTGATTGTCGACCTGGAGCATTCACCGTGCAGTTTTGAAACGCTCCAGGCTCATTTGCAGGCCATGAACGGTTCCGGCGTGACACCTTTTGCGCGGGCGCCGTGGAACGACGCGGTTGCCATCAAGCGCATACTGGATACCGGTGTAATGGGCGTGCTCATTCCATACGTGAACACGAAACAGGAGGCCGAGGCCGCGGTGGCTGCCTGCAAGTATCCGCCTGAAGGCATTCGCGGTGTCGCGGGCAGTCCGCGTGCTGCGGGATACACGCGCAACATGCAGGCTTATCTGAGTTCAGCCAACGATGAAATCATCGTGATGATCGCTGTCGAGACCATGGAGGCGGTGGAGAACCTGGACGAAATACTCGAGGTGGAAGGCCTCGACGGAATCTTTATCGGCCCGGTGGACCTTGCCAGCAGCATGGGCCACCTGGGTGACCCGACGCAACCCGCCGTGCAAGAAACGATAGAGCTGATCGAGTCCAGGGTTCTTCCCTCGAACAAGTTCCTCGGAACGCTTGCGGCAAACTGGGCCAAGGCGGAAACCTGCTTCGAAAAAGGCTACCAGTGGCTGGTGCTGATGCAGGACGGCGCGGCCCTGAAAGCGGCGGGTGACGCCGCGGTCGCTCCGTTTCGGGCGAAGTACGGGGACGGTTGATGGGCAAACTTAACGACAAGGTCGCCATCATTGCCGGCGGAACCAAGGGTATCGGCCTGGGCATTGCCGTGGAGTTCGCGCGTGAAGGCGCCAGGGTCGTGATCGGCGGTCGAAACGAAAAGACCGGCGCCGAGGGCGTGGCCGCCATCGAAGAGGCGGGCGGAGAAGGCCTCTTCGTTCGCTGCGATGTCTCGAACATGGAGGACCTCGAGGCGATCGTCGAAAAGGCCGTCGATCATTTTGGCCGCCTGGATATCTACGTCGCCAATGCCGGTGTGAACGACCCCGCAAGCACGCATTTCCTGGATGTCACGCCCGACCAGTACGACTGGATCATGGACATCAACCTGAAGGGCATGTTTTTCGGCGGTCAGATCGCGGCAAAACAGATGGTCGCCCAGGGCGAAGGCGGTGTCATCATCAACATGTCTTCGGTCAATTCCTACCTGGGGCTGGACGCCCAGGTGGTTTACACGACGTCCAAGGGCGCGATACAGCAGTTGACCAAGGTGCAGGCCATCGCTCTCGCGCCTCACAACATCAAGGTCAACGCCATGGCGCCGGGGCCCATCGATACCGAACTGATGCGGCGGGTGGGCTCGAACAAGCAGTTGATGGACACGATACTCTCGAGGACGCCGATGGGTCGGGTGGGTACGCCCGCGGAGTGCGGTCGTCTCGCGGTCTTCCTGGCCAGCGAGGATTCGAATTTCATTTTCGGCCAGTCCATATTCATCGATGGCGGCCGGGGGTTCCAGGCGTTTCCGTCGCCCGGTTACAAGACGGTTACCGACGAAGACTACGAGAAACTTCAGGAGTCCTGAACCGGCCGCGTTTCCACCAGCCAGTCGATCAGGGCCCGGTTCACCGCTGCCGGCCTTTCGAGAAGTGAAAAGTGGCCGCAATTCTCCAGCACGACAAGCGTGCCGTTTCGCGCCTGGCGCTGCATGTCGTGCTGGCTGGAGGGCGGGCAAAGGGGATCTTGCGTGCTGCCAATGATGAGGACGGGGCGTTCGATTCGCTCAAGTGCGGCCGCGGCGTCGGGCCGGTTCGCCAGCGCTTCGATTTGCGCCGCGAAGGCGTCGATGCCGTGCTCTTCGGCCATGTCGAGAATAAGCGATCTGTGCTCTGTTTGCTGCCGGTGCAGGTAGGCCGGCAGCATGGAGTCGCGCACGACCTGTCGGAGCCCGCGCCTGCGGGCCTCGGCAAGTGCTTTCAGCCTCGCTTCATGGCGGCCGGGCAGATCGGCATGGCTGTTGCTGTTGATCAGCGCAACGCGGTCAACGATGTCCGGGTAGCGCCTGGCAAGCGCGATGGCGACCATGCCGCCCATCGAAAAACCGATAACGCTCGTTTTCTGATTCGGGGGAACGAGGCGGGCTGCCTGCTGCGCCATTTCGTCGATGCTGCGTTCCTCGCGGAATTCGGCAATCGTTACGCTTGAGGCATGTTTCGAGAGCGGCTGCAGGAGTTCCTTGAAAACGGCCCCGGTGCAAAGGGTTCCGGGCAGCAGCAGGAGCGGTGATCGGGGCATGGCGGTTCAGGCGCGGGTCGTTTTTCCCTTGATCAGGGCCCCGGCGAGAACCCGTTTTTCAGGAGGTGCATCGGGGTGTTCGATTCGCTCCATCAGGATATCGACAGCTGCCCGGGCCATCTGGTTTACGGGTTGACGGACGGTCGTGAGTTCGTAACCACTCCAGAACGCTGCGGTTATGCCGTCAAAACCGACCACGGACAGGTCGCCCGGCACGTTCATGCCGTAGTGGACCCGGGCCTCGTCGATGCAGCCGATAGCCATGGTGTCGTTGCTGCAGATTACCGCATCGGGCGCGCCGTGCTGTTCCATGCATTCTTCGAAGCAGCGCCTTCCGGAGTCGTATGAATAATCCCCGTAAAACACCGGGACATCGGTAAAGCCGTGCTGGCGAAGCTGGTCCAGCGCAAATTCCCGGCGGTCATTGGCCACGTCAGAATGTGTCGGGCCCGAGAACACGATGAATTTCCGGTTGCCGGTGTTTACCAGCAGGTCAACGAGTTGTCGAACGCCCTGGGAGTGATCCACGTTGACCGTATTTACCGGGTGGTCCGGAACCTGCCGGTTATAGAGGACCACGGGAATATTGTGCGCCTCGAATTGCTCGATCTCTTCGTGATCGAAGTGGGCCGCAAGCGCGATGACGCCATCGACCTGGTAAGTCCAAAGTTGCTCGAGAAGATTTTCCAGCTGGTCGGCGGCATCGAGCGTGAACAGCAGAACCTTGGCGCCGCGAGCGGCCAGGTGCTCCGTAATCCGGGTCAGCAGTTCCGGGTAGGCGTGATTTGCTACCGACGACATGATCACGGCAACCATGCCCGAGCGCTGTGTAATCAGCATTCGTGCGATGGCATTGGGACGATACCCCAGCTTCTTGGCCGCGCGCATGACCTTTTCACGCGTCTTGGCGGACACGCTGAGTCCCGGACGGAAGGCCCGGGAGACGGCAGATTGCGACACGCCGGCAACGCGCGCCACGTCATAGGACGTGACGCGTTTCTTGCCTTGTGAATTACGAGTTGCCATACCTTCTCAATCGAATGTCAGCCTGTTCCTTGTGACCGGCGAATCCTTCGAGCGCACAGAGCCTGGAGCAGTATTCGCCAACCACCACCGAGGCTTCCCTGGTCACTTTCTGGTACGTGCAGGTCTTGATGAACTTGCCGACCCACAAACCACCAGTATAGCGAGCAGCCTTCAGCGTGGGCAACGTGTGATTTGTGCCGATGCACTTGTCGCCATAGGAGACATTGGTTTCCGGGCCAAGGAACAGGGCGCCGAAATTGCTCATGTTTTCCTTGAAATAATCGGGGTCCCGCGTCATGACCTGGACGTGTTCAAAGGCCAGGTCATCGGCTACCTGCACCATCTCTTCATAAGTGTCGCAAACGATGACCTGCCCGTAGTCCCTCCAGGACACACTGGCTACATCGGCCGTGGGCAGCACGGTAAGCTGGCGTTCGACTTCCTTCATGGTTTCTTCCGCCAGCGCTTCGCTGTTGGTGAGCAGAACCGCGGGCGAGTTGGTGCCGTGTTCCGCCTGGCCCAGCAGGTCAGCGGCGCACAGCTCCCCGTCGACGGTTTCGTCGGCGATGACCAGCGTCTCGGTCGGGCCGGCAAACAAATCGATGCCCACGCGACCGAAGAGCTGGCGCTTCGCTTCAGCCACGAATGCGTTGCCGGGACCGACCAGCATGTCGCAGCTCTCGATGGTTTCGGTGCCGATAGCCATCGCGGCAACGGCCTGCACGCCACCCAGGCAGTAAATCTCGTCCGCGCCGGCCATGTCCATGGCGACGACGATCGCCGGGGCGGGTTTGCCTTCGAAGGGCGGTGCCGCGGCAATCACGCGCTTGACGCCCGCTACCTTGGCCGTCAGCACACCCATGTGGGCGGAGGCGAGCAGGGGATATTTACCGCCGGGAATGTAGCAGCCGACACTGTTGACGGGAATGTGCCGGTGGCCCAGTGTTACGCCGGGCAGCGTCTCGACTTCGACCTCGAGCATCGAATCGAGCTGGATTTGTGCGAAGTTGCGTATCTGTTTCTGCGCCCAGGCAATGTCATCCAGGTCCTGCTGCCGCATCGCATCGTAGCAGTCCTGTATCTCTTGTTTTGACAGTCTGAATGACTTCGGAGTCCATTTGTCGAACTTTTCGGAATATTCGCGGACTGCTTCATCGCCACGTGACTCGATGTCAGCCAGGATATTTTCGACTGTTTCTTTAACATTTTGATTAGAAAGATTAATTTCAGCCTGTGATTTGCCGGTTTTCAGGTGTCTGATCATTACCAGGGTTCTCCAGTTAGGTCTTTCGGATTTCGTCAAGGCTTCAAAAAAACACCTTGAATTGCCTCAAATCATAGTGAATAATGACTTCGATTTCAATTTAATATATACGGCGGTGCGCATGGGTTTTGAATCTTCCCTTCTCAAAGGTAAAAAAATCATGGTTACCGGCGCCGGACGCGGAATCGGGCGCGGTTGCGCGCTCGCCCTGGGCCGGTGCGGAGCGGAGGTCATTGCGGTCGATCTTTCCGGCGAAGACCTCGACTCACTGGCTGCCGATGCAAACGGCCCGGTGCATAAATGGCTTGCCGATGTGACCGCTGATGAATTCGTGGAGCGGGTCCGCGCACTCGACCGCCTGGACGGTCTTTTGAACAATGCCGGCACCAATCGTGTCGGTCCCATGAGCGAGCAGACCGATGCCAACATCGACCTGATCATTGCGCTGAACATTCGCGCCGTCTACCGGGCGACACAGGCAGCTATCGAGCCGATGCGGCGCGCGGGCGGCGGTTCCATCGTGAGCATTTCTTCTCAAATGGGGCACGTCGGTTCTCCCGGGCGAACCCTTTACTGCATGAGCAAACACGCCGTTGAAGGCATGAGCAAAGCACTCGCGGTCGAACTGGCCGAGGAGGGCATCCGCGTCAACACGGTCGCTCCCACGTTCGTGATGACGCCCATGACGCAGCCGATGTTCGAAGACCCGGAGTTCCATGATTTCGTGATGGGCATGATTCCGATGAAGAAGCTGGCGGAAATGGAGGATGTCGCCAACGCCTGCATTTACCTGCTGAGCGGCATGAGCAGCAGCACGACGGGGGCCTGCCTGAAAGTCGATGGCGGCTGGACGGCACAGTAAAGGAATTGCCAAGAGGAGAATGACAACAGTGAATCTCGAAGATCGACTGGTTCGTTACGAAGACCTCAGGCCCTGCTTTACGGCGTTCATCGATACCCGCACGCCGGGGAGCGACAAGAAGGAAAATTTCACGGTCATCGGACCGGGGGTCGCAGAGAACCCGGAACAGCACGTTCACATCACGATCCCGCACGGGTTCAATATCGGTGGCGCGCGCCAGCCGCCGGGATGTCTCAATTCGCAGCACAGCCATCTCACGAATGAAGTCTTCGTGGTGCACTCGGGTCGCTGGGCGTTCCGCTCCGGAGTCGATGCCCGTGACGGCGAGGTCATTCTGACCGCAGGCGACGTGATCAGCCTGCCTACCGATGTGTTTCGCGGTTTTGAGAACGTTGGGGAAGATCAAGGATACCTGTTCGCCATCCTGGGAGGCGACGACCCGGGCCGCGTGCTGTGGGCGCCGCAGGTATTCGATCTCGCCGCTGACTACGGCCTGGTGCTGATGGAAGACGGCTCCCTGGTGGATACGACAGCCGGCGAAGCGCCCCCGGCCCATTTGAGCCCGATGCCCAGGACGTCTCCCGAACAGGTGGCGGAACACCGTGTGATCGACTCTGCCGGCCTGGAGACGATCGTGATTCGCGCACCGCACTACCGTTGGCGCGAAGACTCAGCCCTGTCACGTTTCGAAGGTGTTGAAGAAGCATCCCTGCTGGGCCCGCCCAACGAGGCGGAGGCACTCCCGGCAGGCAGCCTCGATTGGCCGCATGAGTTCGTATTGCGCGCCTTGCGACTGGAACCGAATGCACGGGTGCCTGCGCACCGAAGAGCAGAGGAAGAAGTGCTGTTCGTGCAGCAGGGCCGCATGCAGGTCAACGTCGAAGGCCAGGAAATGGAACTGTCTGCAGGCGATACCTTCACCACACCGATCGATTCAATACGATCGTTTTCCAACGTTGGCACCGATGATTGTATTGTCTATGTAACCCGTCGGAGCGACCACCCCGAGGCACCGGAATTCCTATGAGCGTATTTGGCAACCTGGACTGGACGATCGTCGCCGTCTACCTGGCGTGTAACCTGTATCTCGGATACCTCCTGAGCAAGCGCGTAAGCACCGCCGAGGACTTTTACATCGGCCGAAAAGTCACGCCCTGGTGGGCGATCGGTATCTCGGTGGTCGCAACGTATGTGAGCGCCCTGACTTTCATGGGCGCACCGGCATGGTCTTACAAGGAAGGCCTGTCCGTGATGGCCATCCACCTGAATTACCCGATTGTCATCGTCGCGGTCATCACGTTTTTTCTGCCGTTCTTCTTCAACAGCGGCGTTGCGTCCATTTATGAATACCAGGAGCGCCGTTTTGGTCCGAAAGCCCGCGGCCTGATCGGCACGATTTTCCTCATAAGCCAGTCGGCCACCTCAGCCGCCATCCTGTATGCAACGGCTCTCGTGGTGGAGTTCATTACCGGCGTGCCGGTTATCTATGCCATTTTGATCATGTCCGTTGTCGCCCTGATCTACACCTCGATGGGCGGAACCACGGCGGTGATCTGGACCGACGTGTTCCAGTCATTTGTGTTATTCGCCGCCGCGTTCATCATCCTGTTCGGCCTGATCGAATACCTGCCGGGCAACATCGGAGAAACGCTGGTGGATCTCAAGTCCACCGGTAAACTCAATGCCCTCGATTTTTCTGCCGGATTCGACCGGGTGACCGGGGCCTGGGCGGGCATTATCGGGATGGCTCTTTTCCATATCACGGTCTATGGAAGCAACCAGATGATGGTGCAGCGGACCCTGGCCTCCAAGAATATTGGCGACGCCAAGAAATCCTATCTTCTGATGGGCTATTTCGCGCCGGTGATCTACTTTCTTTTTGTCCTCATGGGCGTGCTGTTTTACAAGTATTACGGCGGGCAGGAGTTCGAGAACGACAATACGATCATCCTCACTTTTGCCGCTGATTACGGATTGCCGGGATTGATGGGCATCATCGCTGCAGCCGTAATGGCAGCCTCGATGTCGAGCCTGAGCGCGGCATTTCATTCTCTGTCCACGATTTCCACGCTGGATTTCTACCAGCGATATTTCCGCAAGAAAGAGAGCCCGGAACACTATCTGAAGGTCACCCGGATTTTCACCGTTATCTGGGCATTGGTGATCGTGCTCCCGGCCATCCTGTATTCAAAAACCGGCGGCTCGATCCTGGAAGTGCTCAGCAAGGTAGGTTCCTTCTTCGTCGGCGCGCAGCTGGGCATGTATGCGCTCGGTTTCTTTTCAAAGCACGCGACCGAGCGCGGTTTACTGGTGGGTACCGCGATCGGTTTCGCCATGGTTGCCTATGTCTATTTCTTCACGGAGATCGCCTGGCCCTGGTATTGCCTTATCGGGGCTGCTACCAACTTCCTGGTGTCCACGGCCGCAAGCATTCTGCTGGATGGAAAGCAGGCTGACTGGTCGCCGTACACCGTCAAGGGTCAGAAGGAGAAGTTCCGCTCAGAAGGTTTGCCCGAGAAGGACGGCAAATGGTACCTGGTGCCGGGAAAAATGGACCGTGTCAGCTGGATTCTTTTGGCTTATTTTCTCGGCGTCATCGCTTTCCTGGCGTTCTTCCCGCATTTTTTCTGAGGGTTCGAGATGAACGGAAAAGAACGTGTATTTGCGGTTTTGCGCCATGAGACGAGCGATCGCGTGCCATGGGTTCCTTTCGCGGGTGTGCACGCCGGCGGATTGTGTGGCCACAGCGCTGAAGCGGTGCTCAAGGACGGCGACAAACTGTACGAATCGCTCTTGAGAGTGAACGAGCTCTACCAGCCAGACGGGCAGCCCGTGATCTTTGACCTCCAGGTAGAAGCGGAGATCCTGGGTTGCGAATTGTTGTGGCAGGACAACACGCCACCGTCGGTGCTTTCGCATCCCCTGGCTTTGGGCGCCGCCCTGGAGAACTTGTCGCTGCCGGGCCCGCAGGACGGTCGGCTGCCGATGATCCTGCAGGTCATGCGCCGCTGCAAATCCACGATAGGCGAGGATACCGCGCTGTACGGCCTGGTGACCGGGCCGTTCA
>JAZBPJ010000039.1:0-19341 GCA_036351575.1 Lysobacterales bacterium
CATGATTGATGACCATGCAGAAACTGGCGATATCGAAGCCGCCCTCGCCGCGATCGGCGAGGGCCTGGATCGTTACCTGACCTTTGAGCACTCTGACGCCTACGCGGCGCGCGATGCGTGGCTGACTCATCTGCAACAGCCGCTTCCTGTTGCCGGCGAGGGCCTGCAGGCGGTGATCGATGATCTGAATCACTGGGTGATTCCCCACGGCTCGCCGGTCCCCCGGCCGGGTTTTACGTCCTACATCACGACCGGCGCGACGACGGCTTCTTTACTGGCCACGGTCGCCGCCAACATCGCCTCGCCGCAGCGCTATCTCATCACCAGTTTCAATTACCTGGAAGAACTGTCACTCGAATGGCTTGCTGAGATGCATCAGATCGGCCACCTGCAGGGGCTCTACAGCAGCGGCGGCTCGGTGGCCAACCTGGTCGCCCTGGGCGGCGCCCGGCAATCCGCCTTTGAAGCCGTCGGCCACGACCCGGCGGCCGAAGGCGTCAACCGGGCCTGCGCGATCTATGCCAGCAGCGAGTGTCACCACACCATCCAGCGCTCGGCCGGTGTCCTGGGATTGGGACGCCGCTGTGTACGAAGTATTCCCTGCAATGCCGTGGGCCAGATGGAAGTCGAGGCTTTACAGGCTGCCATAGCATTGGATAGACAAAACGGGGTGCTGCCGGTGGCGATCGTCGCCAACGCCGGCACGACCAACACCGGCGCGATCGATCCGATCCTTGCCATGGGCGAGATCGCCCGGCAGGAAAACATCTGGTTTCACGTGGATGGCGCCTATGGCTTGCCGGGCATATTGGACGAGCGCCTGCAGCCACGTTACGCGGGGCTCGGGCTGGCGGACTCGGTGATCACCGACCCGCACAAGTGGCTGGGCGCCTCTGTCGGCATTGCCGCGACCTTCGTTCGTGACCGGAATATTCTGATGCGCGCCTTCACCCAGGAGCCGGCCGATTACCTGGAAGGCTCCATCGATCAGTCGTCCGAACCCCGGGCCTCGTTTGAACATTCGCTGGACGACTTCGGCATCCCTTATTTTGAATACGGCGTCGAGTTGAGTGCGCCCTGCCGCGGCGTTGTCGTCTGGGCCATGCTCAAGGAGATCGGTGTCGAAGGCATGCGTGAGCGCATTGTTCGCCATAACGACATGGCGCGGCATGTTGCCGAGCGGGCGCGCGAACACGACAACCTGGAATTATTGCTGGAACCGGAATTGTCCATCTGCTGCTTTCGCTATCACACGGACCGCGTGAGCGACCTGGACCGTTTGAACCAACGGCTGCATCGACGGCTGGTGCGGGGCAACGTGCACATGCCCAGCACCACCCGGGTGGCAGGCAAGCTGGCGATCCGTCCCTGCTTCGTCGGCGCCAGGACGACCCTGCGCGAGGCCGATGGGCTGGTGGATGCCGTGCTGGAACTCGGCCGGGAACTGAGTGAGGAAATGGCGGTCGATTGATCGACTTTTTCATCCAGCAGGCCTCGGTGCGCACCAGTCGATCAGTTCGCTTCCGTTTCAAGGTCTTGAAATTTGATTACGCCGGAACACGTTGGTGCTATCATTTTTCGGTATCCAGCCCGCTTTCATAGGTGGGGTTTGCCATGAACGAAAACCGTTTTCCGCAATCAGCGCCCGTGACGTTTCCACACGGGAATCGTTGACCCCATGAACAACTCAGCCGAACAGAAAGTCGCCGCTGAGCGAGCGCTGTTGCTGAGCTCCAGTGCGCCCGAAACCCCCCTGCCGGCAGAAACCGTCAGCCTGGCCAACGTGGCCGCGGACGTGGAGCGCGACCTCGACGAGCGGCTGGAAGCCTACGAAGACATCATCGATTCCGAAGTCGGCGACACCGACATCTTTCGGGCACGGAATACCGAGCGCGAGGATGGCCTCAGGCAGATCTTCATGAAGTTCGAGGGTTCCAATCCGTCCGGGACACAAAAGGACCGCATTGCATTTGCCCAGGCGCAGGACGCGCTGCGCCGCGGCTTCGACACGGTGACGGTGGCCACCTGCGGCAACTACGGCGCAGCGGTCGCACAGGCCGCAGCCCTGGCGGGTCTGCGTTGCGTGATCTTCATACCCGCGGGTTACAAGACGCGCCGCGAGACCGAGATGCGGGAACGGGGGGCTGTCATCGAGCGCGTTTCCGGCGACTACGAAAACGCGGTCGAAGTCTCCCGCAACGAGGCGGAGCGGCGCGAGTATTACGATGCGAATCCCGGCGGCGCCAACCTCGACCTGCAGTTGCGCGCCTACGGTGCGATTGCCTCCGAGATTTACGACGATCTGCGCGACGCACCCGCCGCCGTGGCCGTACCCGTCAGCAACGGCACCACGCTGGCAGGGATCTACCGCGGTTTCAAAAGCCTGTACCGGCGCGGCAAGACGTCGCGTATTCCCCGCATGGTGGCCGGCTCTTCGTACGGCAAGAATCCGATCGTCGCAGCCTGGCTCAAGGGCCTGGATACCTGCGAGGACCTGCTGCCCGGGCATATCCGCGAGACCTCGGTGAACGAACCCCTGATCAACTGGCACTCGATCGACGGCGACCTCGCCATCGACGCGATCCGCGAATCCGGCGGCTGGGCGACCTACGCCAGCGACAAGGCATTGATGGCGCGCGCGCGGGCCATGCGGGAACAACAGGGCCTCAACGTGCTGCCGGCATCCACCGCCGGATTGCATGCCTTGCTCAGCCGCCACCAGAAAGAAACGCTTCCCAACGACCGTTACGTCGTTATTCTGACCGGACGAAAATGAAATGACCGCGACCTTTCCCGAAGGGCGCGCCGTCGTGTACTGCGAGGGCGCGTTCAACACGACCTACGGCAAAACCGCCCACGGGCTGGTGCGCCGCACCCGGCGCTACGAACTCGCCTCGATCATCGATTCGCGTTACGCCGGCAGCGATGCCGGCATGCTCCTGGACGGCCAGCCCGCCTCGGTCCCCGTGGTCGCCTCGCTCGAAGAGGCACTGGAACGAGCGGCGCAGGAGGGTCGGCCGGCCACGCATTTCGTGATCGGGCTCGCCACCGACGGCGGCCGCCTGCCGGGCCCCGCGAGAGCCGTGGTCGAACAGGCCATCCGTGCCGGCCTGCATGTCGATTGCGGCCTGCACGACTTCCTTTCGGAGGACCGCGAATTCGCTGAGCTGGCGCAACAATACGGCGTCAGGATCCGCGACGTGAGGCGACCGCCGGACCGGTCACAGCTGCATTTCTTTTCAGGGGAGATCGAGAATGTCGGCGCCCTTCGTGTCGCGCTGCTGGGCACGGACTCCGCGGTCGGCAAGCGCACCACCGCATGGAAAATCGTTGAAGGGCTGGAAGCGCGCGGCCGCACGGTGGAAATGATCGGCACCGGGCAGACCGCCTGGATGCAGGGCGTGCGGTTTGGCATCGTGCTCGACTCGCTGGTCAATGATTTTGTCTCCGGCGAAATCGAGCACGCGGTCTGTCGCGCCTGGGACGAGGCCCGGCCGGACTTCATACTGCTCGAAGGCCAGGGATCGCTGATGAATCCGGCTTACCCGGGCGGGTTCGAACTGCTCGCGGCAGGGCGGCCCCACGCCGTCATCATGCAGCATGCCCCCGCGCGCCGCGAGTACGACGGCTTTCCCGGTTACCCGATCCAGCCATTGCCGGAGCAGATCCGCGCGGTGGAGCTGATTTCGGGCCGTCCGGTGGTCGCGCTGACGCTGAACCACGAGGGCCTGGCAGCACACGAGATTCCGGCAGCCTGCGAAGCCATGCACGCCGAGACGGGCCTGCCCGTGGCCGACCCCCTTCACGGTGACCTCGGGCCCATCCTTGACCTGCTCGAGGAACTGGAAGGAAAGGAGCGCGCGTGATGACCGAACCGCCGGCCGCACAGCAAAGGCCGAAGCCGGATCCGCTGCAGGTCCTCGAATGCATCGACAGGCTCACCGTGGGCCCGGTGCGGCTCGAACCGCGCCGCCTCGTGATGCCCTACGTCGTCGAACAGGGCGGCCAGCGCACCGAACACCAGCTGATCTACCGCTACGAGCACGACGTGTTCGATCCCTCGAACCCGGCCGACCGGAACCTGGCGGGACTGGTCGGCGTGCAGGTCGCCCTGAACTACGGGCTGTTCTGCAGCGAAATGGTTTTTGCAGGCGACTGGGACCGGCACGACCGCCGTTTTATCGAGGAGTACGCCGCACACACCGCGCGCGAGATCTTCGCGGTGAAATTCGTCGAGTCCAACCCCTTCCTTTCCAGGGAAGTGAACAACCTGCCCACGGACCGCCGCTCCACCTGGCTGCGCGCACGGCTGCGTTTCGAGGGGGAACGGCTGCCGGCATCCCGGACCGCATGGCCCGAAATGGACAGGACGAAACACGCGGTGCTCTCCAGCGGCGGCAAGGACAGCCTGCTGAGCTATGGCCTGCTGAATGAGACCGGGCGCGACGTGCACCCGGTCTACGTGAACGAGTCCGGCCGTCACTGGTTCACTGCCCTCAACGCCTACCGGCATTTCGTGGAACACCAGCCCAACACCGCGCGGGTCTGGACGAACGCCGACCGGCTGTTCAGCGCCATGCTGAAGCACCTGCCGTTCGTGCGCGGCGACTGGCACAGCATCAGGGCCGATATCTACCCGGTGCGGCTATGGACCGTCGCCGTATTCCTGTTCGGCGCCCTTCCGGTGCTGCGCAGCCGCGGAATCGGAAACATCCACATCGGCAGCGAATTCGATACGTCGGAACGCGCCCGCCGCGGCGGGGTGACCCACTACAGCGGCCTGTACGACCAGAGCCGCTGGTTCGACGAGGCGCTCACCCGCTGGTTCCAGCGCAAGGGCTGGGGCCTGTGGCAGTACTCGCTGCTGCGCCCCCTGTCGGAACTGCTGATCCTGAAAGTGCTGGCCGGGCGTTATCCTGAGCTGCAGGCGCAGCAGGTTTCCTGCCACGCCGCCCACAAAGACGGCGACCGCGTGCGCCCCTGCGGGCGCTGCGAGAAATGCCGCCGCGTGGTCTCGATGCTGGTGGGGATCGGCGCAGACCCGCACAACTGCGGCTATGACGATGCGCAGATCGAGCACTGCCTGTCCGAGTTGCGCGCGCGTGGCCTGCACCAGGAATCGGAAGCCGCGGAGCACCTGGAATACCTGTTGGTCCAGGCGGGCAGGCTTTCAGACGACAGCCAGGCCCGGCCGCGCCCGGAAGTCCTCAAGGTGCGCATCGATCCCCGGCGATCGCCGGCCAACACGATACCGCGGGACCTGCGTCGCGCGCTGTTCGCCATATTCGCCGAGCACGCAGACGGCGCCGTGAGGCGTGAAGGACCGAAATGGGTCGAGGTGGACCTGGACTCCGAAGCGCTTTTCGACCCGCCCTACTTCCTGGAAGACACGGCGGCGCAGCCCCCCCAGGCGGGGACAGCCAAAACCTCGGTAATGTGGGGCCACATGACCTGGCCCGTCGCGAAGGAGCGGCTGGGCCATGTCAAGGTGGCGCTGCTGCCGGTCGGTGCGATCGAGCAGCACGGACCTCACCTGCCGCTGGACGTGGATGCTTACGACGCCGAGCGCCTGGCCCGTGAGGTAGCCGAAGCCTGCAGCCACCCACGCCCCCTGGTGCTGCCGCTGATCGCCTACGGCGTCAGCTACCACCACGACGACTTTGCCGGCACCATCAGCATCGGCCCGGACATTCTCTCCCAGCTCGTGTACCAGGTCGGCATGGCGGTCTCCCGGCAGGGCATCGACAAGCTGGTGATCATCAACGGCCACGGCGGAAACGATCCGGCGCTCCATTTCGCGGCGCAGATGATCAACCGCGACGCCGGGATTTTCACATGCGTCGATACCGGCGAAACCTCGGACATCGATATCGACGGCATGGCAGTGACGCCCAACGACGTGCACGCCGGCGAGATCGAGACCAGCACCACGCTGGCCCTGCGACCGGAAGTGGTAAGGAAAGAGCTGATTTCCGCGGCCGTGCCGCGTTTCTCCAGCCACTACCTGGATTTCTCATCGAAACGCGGGGTCGGCTGGTACGGCCACACGCTGAAAATCAGCTCGACCGGCGTGATGGGCGACCCCACCCGCGCCAGCGCCGAGAAAGGACGGCGCATGTGGGCCATCATCGTGCGCAACCTGGTGGAGATGATCGAAGACATCAAGGCGCTGAGCCTCGAGGAAATCCACCAGCGGAGGTACTGAAATGCGCATTACCGGCCTGGAAGCCTGGGCGCACACGATGAAACTGGCGGAGCCCTACAGCATCGCGAACGAATCCTTCGACCGGGCGGAAAACGTGTTCCTGCGCATCCTCACGGACACCGGGCCCGCGGGCCTGGGCTGTGCGGCGCCGGATTTCGGCGTCACCGGCGAGAACGCGCAAACCGTGCTGGCTGCCATCGACGGCGCGGTGCGCGAGCACCTGCCGGGCATGAACCCCCTGCGCACGCTGCAGGTGCTCGATGCGATCGAGGCGGACCTCGCCGACCAGCCGTCCGCGCTGGCGGCCGTGGACATGGCGCTGTACGACCTGCTCGCGCGCGTGGCCGGGCTGCCGCTCTGGGTACTGCTCGGCGGCTACCGCGACCATATCGTGACCTCCGTGACGATCGGGATTCTGCCGGCCGCGGAAACCGTCGAGCGCGCCCGGGACCTGGCCGCGCAGGGGTTCCGCGCCCTCAAGCTCAAAGGCGGTCGCGACGTTGACGACGACATCGAGCGCGTGCTGCGTGTGCGCGAGGCCGTCGGCGCCGGAATGGAACTGCGTTTCGACGCAAACCAGGGATACGACTCGGCGACGGCGCTGCGCTTCATCGACCGCACGCGTGCCGCGCGACTGGAACTGGTTGAGCAACCAACCCCCGTCAGCCGCCCGGACGCTCTTGGCCGGGTCAGTTCCGAAAGCCACCTGGCGGTCATGGCCGACGAGGGACTGCAGACGCTGCGTGACGCCTTCCGCATCGCTGCCGGCGAGCAGGCGGACATGGTCAACATCAAACTGATGAAAGTCGGCGGCATCGCCGCCGCCACGCGCATCAACGCCGTGGCCCGCGCGGCCCGCCTGGAGGCCATGGTGGGCTGCATGGACGAGTCCGCGCTGGCCATCGCGGGTGGCCTGCACTTCGCGCTGGCGCACAAGAACGTGATGTACGCGGACCTCGATGGCCACCTTGACCTGCTGGACGACCCCGCCGCCGGAGCGGTGCTCCTCGAAGACGGCGTGCTGCGGCCGACGGGACGGGCAGGCCTGGGCTTCGACTTCTGAACCCGGATTGCGGGCAAGCTGGCGATCCGTCCCTGCTTCGTCGGCGCCAGGACGACCCTGCGCGAGGCCGATGGGCTGGTGGAAGACCGGGGTCAGAGTCATGCATGACTCTGACCCCATGTTTTTCTTGCCGCAGGCCCGGCGTCGTTACCCGGCGTTGAGGTTGTATTTCATGATGCGGCCGTGGCGGCCCGTCCGGTCCCGCTCGAGATCGAAGACGTCCCCGGGCGGCACGGCCATCTCGCCGCGCAGCGCTTCGATTTCCCGCCGGTCCCGCGCGCTGAGCCGAAAGCGAAACGGCTCGGCATGACGTTCCAGGTGCCTGGTGTTGCGGGCGCCGATGATCACGGCCGCCACGCGCGGCTGCTCCAGCACCCAGCGCGAGGCGACCGAGGCGATACTCACGCCGTGCCGCCCGGCGATCGCCGCGAGCGCTTCGAGCAACGACTGGAACAGCTCCCAGCCGCCGGTTTCCTCGATGATCAGCCGGTACTTGGTCAGCGAGCGGTTTTCCAGCGTCGGCGATTCCGCCAGCGGGTCCGTCGCTCCCAGCCAGCGGTCACTGAGAAAGCCGCCGGCCAGCGTGCCGTAGCAGAGCAGGTGCATGCCGTGCGCGGCGCACAGGTCGGCCAGGCTTTTTTCAGGCCGCGAATCGAGCAGTGAATACTGCACCTGGGTCGTGGCCAGGGGTATGCCGGCTGCAAGAATTTCCCGGGTGATCCGCGTGTTGAAATTGGTCAGGGACAGGCGGTCGATCTTGCCGGCCTGCTGCAGTTCCCGCAGCCAGCCCGCCGCTTCCAGGTAACCGGGCACCCCGGTGTTCCACCAGTGGAACTGCACCATGTCGAGGCGCTCGAGGCCCAGGCGCCGCAGGGAGCGGTCGACGATGCGCTCGACGTCCTCGCGCCTGAGCCTCGCCAGCGCATCGTCATCGGGAACGTACTTGGTGTGCACCTTGACGGCAACGGGGCGGTCAGCGGAGCGGTTGCGGGCGAGGAACTCACCGATCAGGGCCTCCACGCCGGTGTAAATATCGGCGCAGTCAAACGTGTCGATGCCGCGACGGGCGAAGGCCAGCATGTCGCCGACCGGGTCTGGCGAGACGCCTTTGCTGTGTCCGGCCGAGAGCTGCCAGCCGCCCTTGATGATGCGCGAGACCCGGTAGCCCCCGCCGAGATCGAAATGTTCGATCATTCCGCCCACGGGTTGCGCCCGGGCAGCGGCTCCACGGTCGTGTCGGCGCGCCTGACCACCCGCTTGCCGATGCGGCTGATGCGGAACCGGGCGCCGCAGTGCGGGTCTGGGCAGGCGATCACGTGGTCCGTGGCCATCCAGTCGTGCCCGTTGAGCGGCCGCTGTTTCGCCGGCAGCAGGGGAAGCAGCGCCGCCAGGGCGTACATGGAGAACGGCTTGTTCGGCTCAAAATGCAGGTTCTCGCCGCGCACTTCGAAGGCGCTGCCCGCCTCGTGGCTGCAGACGAAAGGACGGTCACCCTCGATGGTCTCGACGCGGAGGTCGTAAATGATAAACTGCGGATCGTTCATCTCGTTCAACTGCCTGTCTGTGGTGCCTTTGATTATGACCCGTATCCCCTCGCCGTTCACCCGGCGCCGCCCGGCGAACACGTTCCGGCCGGGTTCTTGAAGTCGCCCCTCGCCCTGTTCCGGGAACTTGTCGGGCCCACCGCCGTCATGGCGGCCGGCACCATGGGCGCGGGCGCCATCGCTTCCTTCCTGCTGGCCGGCGCCTGGTTCCGCTACGACCTGCTCTGGGTGATCGTGCTGATGCTGCCGGTATTCGTCGTATCCGCCGACAGCGCGTCGCGGATCGGCGCCCTGAATCCCGATCGCGGCATGTTCTCGCTGGTTCGCGAACGCATCAGCCCGCTGCTGGCCTGGTTCATCCTGCTCGTCGTCGTGCCCGTGCACTTCCTGGTAACGATGGGACAGCTTTCGGTGATGGTCTCGGCTTTCAAGGCGCTCATGGCCTGGGCGCCCTCACCGGCGGCCGCGGCCGGACCGTCACCGCTGCTGCTGGACATCGGGTTGAGCCTGGGCCTCGCCGCGGCGACGCTGTGGCTGCTGTTTTCACGCGGTTACGCACGGCTGGAACGGATCATGACGTTCCTTATGGTGCTGATGCTGCTGTGTTTTCTCGTCGTCGGTCTGCGCGGGCTCATCGAATGGCGCGCCATTCTCGCGGGCTTCGTTCCCTCGCTGCCGCCGGACCTGCCGATACCCGACGGGAGCGGTGTGCGCGTGGCGACGGGTTCGGTCATCGCCATGGTGGGGGCCGCCATTGCACCGGCGGCCCTGCTGGGCCTGCCTTACCTGTGCGCCGATGCCGGCGGCAGCCGCCGCGAACTGGACCGCGCCTTGCGCAAGGCCGTGATCAACCTCGGCGTCATCTTCGGCGCCTACGCCATGCTGGTGGTGGTGGCCGGGGGCTTCGCACTGTTCCCGCTGGCCAATCACGCCGGTCTCGCCGACGTGCGCGAGGCCTCCGGCGTGCTGCGCGGCGCGCTGCCGGGATCCTTCGCGGCGCTGGGACCCGTCGTCTTCACCGTCGGGCTGTTCACCGCGGCGATGACCACGCTGGTCGTCGCTGCCCAGGTGACGGTGTATTTCATCCTCGACATGCTGGGATCGGATTGGCGTTTTACCGCCGGCAACCGCCGCTACCACGTGCTGCTGGCCATATTCGTGCTGGCCGCGGCGGCGCTGGCGCCGCTGTGGGATTTCCCGGCGCTGCTCAAGGTCATCCTGCTGATGGGCATCAACGTGCTGGTGATTCCCGTCGTTTACGTGATCGTCATCGCGCTGAGCAACAACCGGACCGTGATGGGGACGATCAGGACGGAGCCGTGGCGCAACGCCGGTCTCGTCCTCGGCCTGCTGGCCTCCCTGCTGCTCGCCGTGAACAAGGCGCCGGCTTACCTGCGGCTGCTGTTCGAATAAGAAGTCCGGTATGCCCGGCAGATTGCGCTTTGCAGGCCAACCCGAACAAAAAAACCGGGGTGGTTGCCCACCCCGGTCGTCCGATCATGAATATCGGGCAGTGTTTACCTGAAAGTATCCGCTGAATCGACGATCGTCACCTTCCTGACGTTGAGCGGATAGACCGCAACGGCCTCGTCCTCGGCCAGCACGTCTTCCGGCAAGCCCGAACGGACCAGCTCGGAATAGCTCATCGGCGACGCCAGGTTGCCGATCAGGCTGGCCGCCAGCGGCTGGGCCTCGCTCCGGTCGGTAACGATGGTGACGAACATGTTTTTTGTCTGCCAGTGCTTGCGCAGCGCCTCGTTGACCTGCTCCAGCGTTACTTCCGCCAGCAGTTTATCCAGCTCGGCCAGGTAGTTGACGCGGCCGTAGAACTTCGAATCCATCAGCCAGCCGAGCTGCTCGCCCGGGCTCTGTGCGTAAAGCCGGGTGTAGCTGCGCAGGAACGTCCGCGTGGCCTCGAAGTCTTCTGCGGACATGCCGTTCTCGATCATCAGGTCGAATTCCCGCAGCGCCATGCGCAGCGCAAAATGCGCGTGCCCGACCGTAACCCCCGACAGTTCCTCGTACTGAGCCTTCAGCTGGGAAGCGATCTGCACCGGGCGGATCCAGATGGACCAGTAATTCGATGCCCGCGGCACGCCTGAAGGCGGCAGCTGGAAGCGCCCGCCGTTGTCGTACCACTCGATGTAGCTGTAATCGCCGTAATTCATGGAACGTGTTTCGCGGATTTTCTGGTACAGGCGCGAGTAGGACTTGCGGTGCTCGCCCATCCAGGAATTGGCGACCATCAATGCTGCGAATTCGTCATCGGCGCGGGTGATGCCCAGAGGCGCCCCGGTGAAGATGGCCGATCCGAAAGCTCCGTCCTTGGCGATGATCTCGACCTCGATGCCTTCCGGCATGCGGGCTTTTGAAGGCTGCGGCGCCTGGAAGTCCGCCTTCGAGAGTTTTTCCAGGTCGGACTTGATCTTGCGCAGCAGGCCGTTCTCGTAATTCCCAGCGACGCCCAGGGACACGTTGTTGCGCGTAAAGGCATTCGCGTAATGCGCCTTCACGTCTTCCAGCGTGATGTTTTCGACGGAGGCGGAGTTGCCCTGCACCATGTGCGCCATGTTGCCGCCACGGAACAGCAGGTGCTCGAGCGCCATCTTGCTGTAATCCTCGTCCGAGGACGCGCGGATCACCTGGTCGACGTAGTTCTGCTGGTTTTTCTTGACCCGTTCGAAATCCTTTGCATCGAAGTTCGGCTCGAGCAGCACGGCTTTCATCACCGGGTAGAAATCCCCGGCAACATCGGCCGGCACCTGGAAAGTGAAGGTCGTGACCTGCTTGTCGACCTTGACGCCGTAGGATGCGGCCCAGGGATACAGGGTGTCCTGGATTTCGGAGTAGCTCATGCCGCCGGCTCCGCCGTTGGCCATCAGGGCCGCGGTGGCGTAGGTCAGTCCCTCCTTGCCGGCGGGGTCTGCGATGGAGCCGTTGACGAACCGGACCTTGAACACGACCTTGCTCGAATTCTCGAGCTTGAGTTCGGTCACTTCCATGGCGAAGGCCTGGAGCGTGAACAAGCCGGCGAAAAGGGCGAAGATCAGTCTGCTGGCCGCTTTCATTTCAGTGCTCCTTTCTCGTCGTCCGAGATCGTGGCGATGGTCAGGCGCTCCGCCTGGAGGTATTTCGAAGCGACGGTCTTGATGTCGTCCACCGTGACCGTGTCATACAGCGCGTACAGCCGATTGACGGACTCCGGATCGCCGGTGAGCCAGATATAGTAGCTGAGGGATTCCGCTATGTTGGTCGGCGTGTCCATCTGCATCGCGAAGCGGTACTTGAGGTGAGACCTGGTGCGCTCGAGCTGTTCGGGGTCCACACCCTTTTCCTGGACCTTTTCAATGGCCTTTTCGATCTCGCCCATCACGTAGCCCATGTCGCTCTTGTCGACCAGGGAGGCCTGGATGCTGAACAGGTGCGGGTCGACCGTGTCGAACGCGCCGCCAGCCATGTAGCGGACTTTCTGTTCCTCCAGGACCAATTTTTTGTACAGCTCGGAGGTATCGGAGAATACGATCGAGGCCAGTACGTCGAGCGCGGGCATGTCGATGCGCTCGTCACTGAAGGCCGGTCCCTTGTAGCTCATGTTGAGATACGGCGGAATGCTGCCGTTCTGCAGGTGGGTATAACGGGTCTCGGTCTGCTCCGGCTCCACCGGCACTTCGGAGACGTAATCACCGCGCTCCCAGTCGCCGAAGTATTTCTCGGCCAGGGCGTTCACGTTTTCGGGTGTGACATCGCCCACTACGAGCACCGTGTTGTATTCCGGCCGATAGTATCGGTCGAAGAACTTCATCGAATATTCGTACTGGTTAGGCATATCGACGATGTCTTCAAAGTACCCCATCGTGGTATGTCCGTAGGTATGCTTCGTGAACGCCGTCTCGGCCAGTTTTTCACGCAGCTGGCTGTAGGGGCTGGCGAAATTCTTGGTGTACTCGCCTTTCACGGCGCCGGCCTCGGTCTTGAAGTCATGCTCCGAGTAGGCCAGGTTCATGAACCGGTCCGACTCCAGCTCGAACATCAGCTCGAGTTCATCGGCGTTGCCGGTCATGTGGTACACCGTGCGGTCCAGCCAGGTATTGGCATTGGCGGCCGCACCGGTCGACTTGAGCGCCGCGGCGTATTCCGCCTTGGAGTACTTTTCGGTGCCGCGGAACATCATGTGCTCAAAGAAATGGGCGAAACCGGTCACGCCCTCTTCGACCTCGTTCCGTGAGCCGACCCGTGTGATGATGTAAAAAGCAGCCAGGCCGGGCGCGTCGAACGGCACGGTGACGACGTTCAGGCCATTGTCCATGCGATGCTGGTGGATGGTGTTCGGAAGAATTTTCTCTTCCTTGGCCTGCAGCGGCGCCGCGAGCACGACCGTCGCGCCCACCAGCAGGGCAGTAAAGCTCGATTTGACTTTCATGTGAACAGAACTCCGGGTTTCAAGGAGAAATCAACCCGGGATTATCTCATTTTTGATCGTCTCGTGGCGGTATGCTTTCTTCACGACCTCTTTACATGTCCGCTACGCGGCCTTCACACCCGGCGCGGCATTCTTCTCGATTAGAATCAGGCCCTGATTCCAACAGCTGACAGGTATCCCATGAAACAACTGCACGAAGTCATCGAAGTCCCGGGCAAGCGGGAGGAAGTGTTTCGATTTACTTCCGATTTCAGCCGTATCGGGCAGTGGGATCCGGGCGTAACGGCGTCGGAAAAACTGACGCCCGGCCCGATCGTCGAAGGCAGCCGCTTCAAGGTCGTGGTCAAGGCCGGCCTGGGTACCGCCGAGATGATTTACACCGTTCTGCGCCACGAGCCGCCGCAGCGCGTCGTGCTCGAGGGCGTCGGCGAGAAGGTGCACGCGCTCGACGATATCCGCTTCAGCGAGACCGACAGCGGAACGCAGATTGACTATACCGCCCGAATTTCACTGGGCGGCCTGGCCGGAAAAGCCGAATTCCTGCTGGGAAACGCCCTGGAGCGCATGGGCAGAAAAGCGATGGACGGTTTGCGCAAGGCCCTGACCCCGGGCGCGCAGCCACCTTCCGAGTCGCCGCGCCGCAACCTGGCGGACCGGCTCGTGCTGCCCGGCGCACTGGGCTTCACCCGCTTCGGCTACGCACATCGAAAGAAAAGCTGGCGGCCGATTAGCGAGCGCCTCGAGGGCCGCACGGCGGTTGTAACCGGCGCCACCTCGGGCCTGGGGCGCGTTGTCGCTGCGGAGTTGGCCGCGCTCGGCGCGCGCGTCGTCCTGGTCGGCCGCAGTCGCGAGAAACTCGGCCAGGCGCTCGCGGAGATTACCGCGGAAAGCGGCAACTTCGACGTGGCCGCCGAGCAGGCCGACCTGAGCCTGATGTCCGAGGTCCGGGCACTCGCCGGGCGGTTGCTGGAACGAGAAAAAGCAATCCATATCCTGGTCAACAACGCCGCCGTGCTGCCGGCCGAGAAAACAATGACCGCGGAAGGCCTGGAAACGGCTTTCGCCACCAACCTCCTGTCGCCCTGGCTGCTGACCCGCCTGCTGATCCCCCGGCTCGAGGCCTCGGCGCCTGCGCGCATCGTCAACGTGTCGTCGGGAGGCATGTACCTGAGCGGCCTCGACGTGGATGAACTGCTGGACCCCTCCGACCCCTACGACGGCAGCCGGGCCTATGCGCGCGCCAAGCGCGGACTGATGGTCCTGACCGAAGCCTGGGCCGAAGAACTGGCCGACTCGGGGGTAGTGGTCAACGCCATGCACCCGGGCTGGGCGGATACGCCGGGCGTGCAGGACTCCCTGCCGGCTTTTCACCGGCTGACCCGGCCCGTGCTGCGAACACCGGAGCAGGGCGCCGACACCATCGTCTGGCTGGCCGCCGCAACGGAGGCCGGGCAGGTCAGCGGAAAATTCTGGCTGGACCGCGAACCGCACCTTGCCGCCATCTTTCCCGGCACGGCGGGCAGCGAACCGCAGCGACAGCGATTGATTGACGAACTCACGCGCCTGGTGGCCTGACATGATCGGTATGCGAACATTTCTGCTTTTCTTCCTTGCAGCCGCGATCAGCCTCGCAGCCACCGCCGATGACGGCATCTACGAATACGGTAAAGCGTCGCGCGACGGCATCGGCAAGTTCTACATGGGGCGCGAGATCTCTCACGTCATGGGTCACCTCGGCGCGGCCTGGCTGGAGCGACCCACGCGGGAACGCGAAGAACGCACCGACCGCCTGCTCAATCGCCTGCCGCTGAAGCCTGACAGCGTGGTCGCCGACATCGGGGCCGGGACCGGTTACTTCACTTTTCCGATGGCTGAACGCGTTCCCGACGGGCGGGTCCTGGCCGTCGACATTCAGCAGGAGATGCTCGATATGATCACGGCGCGGATGGCGGCGGAGGGAGTTTCCAACATCCGGCCCGTGCTCGGAACGGAGCGTGACCCCGGGCTGGAGCCGTCGTCGGTCGATCTCGTCCTGCTGGTCGACGCCTACCACGAGTTTTCCTGGCCCCGGGAAATGGGCGAAGCCATGGCGCGGGCGCTCAAACCGGACGGACGCCTGGTGCTGATCGAGTACCGGGCCGAAGATCCGTCCGTTCCTATCAAGCCCCTGCACAAGATGTCGGTCAAGCAGGCGCGAAGGGAGATGGCGGTGCTCGGCCTGGAACTGGAACGCAACGGAAAATTTCTGCCCCAGCAGCATTTCATGGTGTTCCGAAAAACACGGCCCTGAGGCCCATGGAGGGACCGACCCGCGGAGCTCCAGCGCAACGGCCTCGGCGAACAACGCGAGCGCTGTTCTCTAGTCCTTCCGGCCGAGGACTTTGCGTCTGACGACGATCCAGGGCTCGAACGCCCGGCTCTCGAACAAGGCCCGGGAAGCGGTATTGCGCTCATCGATACGCACCGTCATCTCGAACACATCACGCGAGCGCAGCCACTGCTCGGCCGCGCGCACCAGCCTTTTTCCGATGCCGCGTCCGCGGTGCTCACGGGATACGGCGATGGACTCCAGGACACCGTGTTTGGTGCTGACGTAAACCGGCGGGTGATCCTGGATGACCACCGCTGCATAGCCCACCAGTTCGTCTTCGATCTGCGCAACGAAAATTCTCCAGCTTTCATCGTTGAAGCTGGGGGCGATGTACCGAATCCAGCGCTCGGCAGCGTCCTCAACCATGCTGTATCCCGCATCGAGTTCTTCGTGAAAGGACATCAGCTGAAGCCACAGGGGTACAATTTCCGGCAGGTCGCCGGGGTGAGCTTCCCGAACCGTTACATCCATTTCCAATACCTCGTTGACCGCGATGCCGGCCATGCGCTGGCCGCGTTGAAGCAGCTACGGCCATCATAACCCGTGCCAAATACTGATTCACATCGTGGTAACGAACGGGCGCAGGCGTAAAATCCGGTTCATTGACCGCGGCGCCTGGGCAGCCGGATTTTCGGGCTGCTCCGTTGCGAAATTCGACAGGGAGCCTAAAACCATGAAACACGTCTGCACCACGATCCTGGCCCTGCTCACCGGCCTGATCAGTTCTCACCAGAACCTTTCGGCCTGCACCAACCTGATAGTGACACCCGGCGCCAGCGCCGACGGATCGACCTATATAACCTACGCCGTCGACTCGCACGAATTCTATGGCGAGCTGATTCCGACCCCGGCGCGTATCCATCGCGAGGGGGCCATGCGCGAGATCTGGGAGTGGGACAGCGGAGCGTTTCTCGGGCGAATTCCGCAACCCAAAGAGACCTACTCGGTGATCGGCCATATGAACGAGCACCAGGTCGCCATCGGCGAGACGACCTTCGGCGGCCGCGAAGAACTTGAAAAAGGCAACGGTATCATCGATTACGGCAGCTTGATGTTCATCGCCCTGGAGCGGGCCAAAACAGCGCGCGAGGCCATCCGGGTGATGACCGACCTGGTGGCGGAATTCGGCTACGCGTCCAGCGGCGAATCGTTTTCCATCTCCGATCCGGAAGAAGCCTGGATACTCGAAATGATCTCAAAGGGGCCGGAAAAGCTCGGCGCCGTGTGGGTCGCCCGCAAGGTTCCGGACGGCTACATCTCCGGCCATGCCAACCAGGCCCGTATTCAGCAGTTTCCGCTGAACCAGCCGAAAACCACGCTGTATTCGCCGGACGTGATCGATTTTGCGCGCGAAATGGGCTGGTACGAGGGAGAAGACCGGGATTTCAGCTTTGCCGACACCTACGCACCGCTCGACTTCGGCGCACTGCGCTTTTGCGAAGCACGGGTCTGGAGCCTGTTCCGGCGCGCCGCACCGTCGGCCGACCTGCCGTTCGACCTGGTCAGGGGTGAAGTCATCGACGAGCGCCTGCCGTTGTGGATCAGACCGGATCAGAAACTAACCACGGCCCAGGTCTTCGCCCTGATGCGTGACCACTACGAAGACACGCCGCTCGACATGCGCAACGACGTCGGTGCGGGCCCCTTTGCCTGCCCTTACCGCTGGCGGCCGATGACCTGGGAACTGGGCGAGGAGACCTACGTGCACGAACGCGCCATCTCCACCCAGCAGACCGGGCACTCCTTTGTCGCCCAGTCGCGTGACTGGCTGCCCGACCCCGTCGGCGGGGTATTGTGGTTCGGCATGGACGATACCTTTTTCACCGTCTACACGCCGATGTACTGCGGTATCACCGACGTTCCGCCTTCATTCGGCCCGGGCGTCGCCTCGCTGTGGGAGTTTTCCTGGGATTCCGCCTTCTGGGTGTTCAACTGGGTCTCCAACTATGCCTATTCGCGCTACTCGGACATGGTGGTGGACGTGCAGCGGGTGCAGAACGAGCTGGAGGGCGCGTTCCTGCAGCGCCAGGCCGAGGTCGAGGCCACCGCTTCGGAGTTGTACAAAAAGGACCCCGGCATGGCCCGCCAGCACCTGACCGAATACTCGGTGGCCGCGGGTGAACGCGTCACCCGGCGCTGGCGCCGCCTCGGCGAGGAACTGCTGGTCAAGTACCTCGATGGCAACGTCAAGAACGAAAAACGCGAGGCCACGCACCCGCGCTACCCGGACGACTGGTACCAGCGCATCGTCGACGAACGCGGCGACGAGCTGCGCCAGCCGAAAAAGGAAGGGGCAGCAGAAGAGACGCCTTAGCTTATCTCCTTGTTCGATATGGTTTATCCTGCCGGGCCTGTAAGCAGTTTTCGCCTTGAGCAGGGCCGGAACTCGAAAAAATACTGATAAGGAGAGCTTCATGGTGACAGCAACCCCGCAGTGGACTTCCCGCTTCGCCTTCCTGATGGCTGCCATCGGGTCGGCCGTGGGGCTCGGCAACCTCTGGCGGTTTCCGTTCCAGACAGGCCAGAACGGCGGTGCGGCATTCGTTTTCGTTTACCTGGTCTGCGTGGCGCTCGTCGCTTACCCGATCCTGGTGGCGGAGCTCGCGGTGGGGCGTCACCAGGGGCTATCAGCCGTCGGTTCGATCAGGCAACTGGCCGTCGACAGCAAGCGGTCTCCAAACTGGTCGGTGGCGGGCTGGATCGGTGCGCTGGCCGTGCTGCTCGTGCTGGCCACATACAGCGTGATCGCGGGCCAGGTGCTGGCCTATTCTTTCATGTCGTTTGGCGGCGAGTTCTCCGAACACGTTGCAGGGCAGGCGCTTTCGCTGTACGCCGGTTCGGCGCATGCCGTTGCCTGGCATACCCTGTTCATGCTGATAACGGTCATCGTCGTCTCGCTGGGATTGCACGGCGGTATCGAGCGCGTGGTGACCACGCTGATGCCCCTCTTTTTCCTGATGCTTGCTGCCCTGTCCGTCTACGCGATGGTCACGGGGGATGCCGCACAGGCCTTGTCCTACCTTTTTGCGCCGGATTTCTCGGCGATAACGCCCATGGTCGTCCTGGCCGCCATGGGCCAGGCCTTCTTTTCCATCGGCGTCGGCGGCGCCATCATGATCACCTACGGTTCGTTCCTGTCGCAGGATGTAAATATCGGCAATAACGCCGCGCTTATCGCCGCGGCCGACACGCTGGTGGCCATCATCGCCGGCCTGATGATTTTTCCGATCATCTTTGCCTTCAACCTCGACCCGGCGGCGGGCTCGGGGCTGATTTTCGATGCGCTGCCGGCCGTGTTCTCGGACATGCCGGGGGGCACCTTCATCGGTGGCCTGTTTTTCTTCCTCGCATTTATCGCGGCCCTGACGTCCTCCATATCACTGCTGATCACCGCGACAGCGATCGGGGTCGAGCAGTTCGGATTGAGCCGTGTCGCCGCGTCGGTCATTTTGGGCGCCGTGGTGTGGCTCCTCGGCATCGCGGCCATCGTCGTTTCCGGCCTCGGCGGATGGCTCGATTTTCTCAGCGGCGGCGTCTTGCTCACGCTGGGCGGCTTCCTGATTGCAACCTTCGTGGGCTGGGTCGTGCCCCGGGACATCATGCGCGAGGAGCTCAGAAACACGAACGACAGGCTGTTCGCTTTCTGGCACTTTTTCTGCCGCTACGTGGCACCGGTTGCCGTGGCGATTACCTTGCTTCTGGGCATCGACAGCAAATTCAGCCTCGGCCTGGTCGCGC
>JAZBPJ010000040.1:0-3195 GCA_036351575.1 Lysobacterales bacterium
CCCACCGCTGCGGCGACCGGGCTTCCGGCAAACGTGTTGAAATAGCTGTGCTTTTGAGCGAATTCTTTGGCGATTTCCGCGGTCGTCACCAGCGCGGCCAGCGGGTAGCCGTTGCCCAGGGGCTTGCCCATCGTCACGATATCGGGCACGACGCCGGCGGCTTCAAAGGCCCAGCTGTGCTCGCCCATGCGGCACAGGCCGGCCTGCACCTCGTCCGCCACGGCCAGCCCGCCCGCGGCGCGGATGCCGCGGTGCGCGGTTTGAAAATACGCCGGCGGCGGGGTCAGCACACCGTTGGTGCTGAACGCCGTATCGCAGATGAACAGGGCGGGCCGATGGCCCTTCTGGTTCAGCGCTGCGCAGGCGTCGGCGACCTCGTCCGCTGCCGCCTCCCCGGCGCCGCGATAATTACAGGGCGCCGAAACGGTCTGCAGGCTGTCGGGAAGTTCCTCCGCCGGGCATTCTTCAGGGGAGAACCCGAATACCGTGTTGGTGGTTCCGTGGTAGGCGAAATCGACCGCGACCACGCCCTCGCCGCCGGTGACCGCCTTGGCGATGCGAAACGCCAGGTCGTTGGCCTCGCTGCCCGAGCAGGTGAACATGCATACGCTGAGTTTCCCGGGCAGCGTGTCCGCCAGCCGCTCGGCGTAGCGCACGACGGGTTCGCTCAGGTAGCGGGTGTGCGTATTGAGCAGCGCCGACTGTTCGGCCATCGCGGTAACCACGCGCGGGTGGCAGTGCCCGACCGAGGCCACGTTGTTGTAGCAGTCGAGGTACTCCTTGCCCTGGGCGTCGTAGAGATATGCGCCCTTTCCGCGCACGAGGTGCAGCGGTTCCCGGTAAAACAGTCGATACGCGGGGCTCATTGCCCGCCTGCGTCGTTCCAGCAAGTCCGCTGCGTCCATTCGGCCGAGGCCTCTTCAGTCAGTGTCGACAGGCCCAAGTGTATGCGGTGACGCCCCGGCATTCACTCTTCACGCCCGGCGCGAACCCGAACCACCGTATTCAGCCTCAAACTTCAAGAGGCAAATCTTATGGACCCTATAATTCAAATCAATTTTACCAATGGCTCAAACCGTTCTATATTCTTGGTGTCACTCCACGTCCACATCTTTTTTCAAGGAGAAAACCATGTCACTGAAAGGAACCCGCACCGAGCAGAACCTCAAAGACGCTTTCGCCGGCGAATCGCAGGCCAACCGCCGTTACCTGTACTTCGCCCAGCGCGCCGACGTTGAAGGCTACAACGATGTCGCCACCGTTTTCCGTTCCACCGCGGAAGGCGAAACCGGCCACGCGCACGGCCACCTCGAATACCTCGAGGAAGCGGGTGACCCGGCCACCGGTCTGCCGATCGGCGCCACCGACGCCAACCTGAAAGCCGCCATCGCCGGCGAGACGCACGAGTACACCGACATGTATCCCGGCATGGCCCGCGAAGCCCGCGACGAAGGCTTTGACGAAATCGCCGACTGGTTCGAGACCCTGGCGAAAGCGGAGCGTTCCCACGCCAACCGCTTCCAGAAGGCCCTCGACGAACTCGACTGACCCCATGAAAAAAGGCCGGGATATCTTCCCGGCCTATTTTTCCTGCTTTTCGGGTCACCGACCTGCGAGACGCGGCATTTTATCCCGGATTTCGGTTTACCTGTCCGAAAGTCCGAAACTGAGCAGGAGTCACATCATGAGAGAAGGCAGCCTCGAAGCCCCGACACGGCATCCGCTTAACTGGAAGGACCCGGATTTCCATGACGAGGAAAAGCTCCTCGAGGAAATGGAGCGTATCTTCGACATCTGTCACGGCTGCCGCCGCTGCGTATCGCTCTGCGACGCTTATCCCACGCTGTTCGACCTGGTCGACGAGTCCGACACCTTTGAAGTGGACGGCGTGGCCAAGGAGGATTACTGGAAAGTCGTCGACCAGTGCTACCTCTGCGACCTCTGCTACCAGACCAAGTGCCCCTACGTTCCTCCGCACGAGTGGAACCTGGACTTTCCGCACGTGATGCTGCGGGCGAAAGCGGTCCAGTTCAAAAAAGGCGAGCGCAAGCTCAGCCACCGCCTGCTGAGCAATACCAAGGTGCAGGCTGCCGTCGGCACGATTCCCGGTGTCGGCAACATGATCAATGCCGCGAACCGCAACAGGGGCGTGCGCAAGATCATGGAGAAAACCCTGGACCTGCACCCGGACGCCCACCTGCCGGACTTTCACCCGGATACCCTGCGCCGCCGCGACAAGGGCCGCTCGCCCGCGTCCGTCGAGGTGAAGGAAGCCGGCCCCACGCGCGGCAAGGTCGCGCTGTTCGCCACCTGTTACTGCAACGTGAACACGCCCGGCGTCGGCCAGGACCTGATCAAGGTATTCGAGCACAACGGCATTCCGGTGCGGCTCACCGAGAAAGAAGAATGCTGCGGCATGCCCAAGCTCGAGCAGGGCGACCTCGACACGGTCGAGAAGTACATGAAGGTGAACATCCCGCAGCTCGTCAAGCTGATCGACGACGGCTGGGACATCGTCGCGGGCATTCCGTCCTGCGTGCTGATGTTCAAGCAGGAACTGCCCCTGATGTTCCCGGACGACGCCGCTGTGCAGAAAGTGAAGCAGCACATGTTCGACCCCTTTGAATACCTGGTGCACCGCCACAAGGCCGGCCTGCTGAACACGGAGTTCAAGAACCCGCTGGGCAAAGTCGTCTGGCAGGTGCCCTGCCACCAGCGCGTGCAGAACATCGGGCCGAAAACACGCGATGTGCTGGCGCTGGTGCCTGACACGCAGGTCGAGATGATCGAACGCTGTTCCGGCCACGACGGCACCTACGGCGTGCGTGCGGGGACCTACGAGAAATCACAGAAGATCGCACGGCCGGTCGTCAACCGCGCCAAGAAAATGGAACCGGACTACCTCGTCTCGGACTGCCCGATGGCGGCCACGCAGATCGCCAACAACATGGATTTACCCAACGAGGAATCGAACCCCCTGACCATTCTCAGGAAAGCTTACGGAATCTGATTGACCTGCAGGAGTCAGCGTTCGGGTAAAAAACCGGGGTCAGAGTAGCTGAGCCAAAAACCGGGGTCAGAGTAGCTGAGCTACTCTGACCCCATGTCTGAAAGGAATCAACATGGAACTATTGAACAGAGAAAATTTGTATTCGCTCGAACAGTACGCCGAGGCGCGCACGGACTTCCGCAACC
>JAZBPJ010000041.1:0-23709 GCA_036351575.1 Lysobacterales bacterium
TATCCGCATTATTGAATTTCAAAGGCAGAAAAAAGACTCGACGATCACGATGATTTACAAGCTGCTGGCCGATTTCGTCTTCCTTGCCCACCTGTCGTTCGTGTTGTTCGTCGTGCTGGGCGGCCTGGCCGTCTGGCGTTGGCCGAAGCTGGCGTGGCTGCATCTGCCGGCCATGGCCTGGGGCGCGCTGATCAGTTTTGCGGGCTGGATCTGTCCGCTCACGCCGTGGGAGCAGTCGCTGCGCCGCCTCGCCGGTGAGGCGGGTTACAGCGACGGATTCGTGGAAAACTACCTGCTGCACCTGCTCTACCCGGAGGGTCTGACGCGGGATGTGCAAATCGTGCTGGGTGTGCTCGTGCTCGTGATCAACGCGGCCGCCTACGCATTCATCATGGCCCGGCGCCTGCGCGGCGGCGAGATTAAACCGGGGTCAGAGTAGCTGAGCTACTCTGACCCCATGTTTTTCATCGCGCCAGCATCTCCCGCATCAACTCTTCGGCGAACACCACCGCGGCGTCCCTGATGGCCTCGCGGTCGGTCTCGTCCCCGCACTCGTAGGTGACGGCCGGAATGCCCCGGCTGCTGTAGAAGTAGTTCTTGGCGTTGGGCTGTTTCAGGTTGGTCGAGGGAACGTGCTTGAACGGAAAGTCCGGCAGGCGTTCTCGTGAGGCGGCCAGCCAGGCCGACGAGAAGTCCGGGGGGTCCTCGACCACGGGCGGGGTGTAAAACAGGTCTTCCCAGGTCGAGTGGAAGTCCATCACCAGTTTCAGTTCGTGGCCGCTTTCTTCGAGGTCTTCGATCCAGCGCATCACGGCCCGTGTTTCCGGCAGGTCGAACGGTCCCCAGTCTCGGTTCATGTCCTTGTCGCCGGCGCTGTGCCGCCAGTGGCCATTGGCCAGGCCGTCCGGGTTCATCAGCGGAACGACGCCCAGCTTGAAGCGCTCGCGAAAGCGCAGGGCCAGTTCGCTGTTCGAAAAGACGGCATCAAGAAAGACTTTCATGCCGATCGCGCCGGTGACCTCCGGCGGGTGCTGGCGGCCGATCATCAGGATGAATTCCGGCTTGTCCGGCGTCTGCGCGATGAAAACGGGGCGGCCTTCCTGGCTCGGGGCCAGCAGGGAAACGTCGACGTCTTCCACGGCATCCAGGTCCTCGAGCCAGCGGTCGTATGTTTCGCTGTCGATGATCTCCTGGCCGGCGACCCAGGTCTGGGCGGATTGCAGCGTGAAACGGAACGACATTTCCTTGCTGCGTCTTTCGCGGCCGCTGACAAAGTCTTTGGGGATGCGGGCCCAGTTTTTTCCATCGTCGCTGATCTTCGGCCAGTAACGCGCGTAACCGTGGTCCATCTTCAGCGTGACGCGAACCGTTGCGCCCGCTTCGCCGCTGGCCCGGAAAGCGTACCAGGCCGACGGGTTGATCGGCGGCTGGTCTTCCGGGACGAGCTTCAGCGTGAAACTGCCGTCCGCTTCCACGGTGCACAGACCGAGGTTGCCGGTTTCAAATTGTGCGTCCAGCAGCACGGTGTCAGACGAGCAATGGGTATCCGGCACGGGCCAGGTCGCTACGGCCTCGTCGGGGTCGGGCGCAGCGGAGGAGGCACAGGCAGCAGCCAGGAAAGAAAACAAAAGAAGGAAAGCAAAGCGATTCATGGTTTCTCTTTGTAGTCGTTGACGACGCGCCATGCAGTCTGCTGCAGTTCTTGCGCAAGTTCTTTATCGATCCCGGCGGTGTATGCGTTACCGACGGGGGATGCTCCGCGCAGTACCGCGTAAAAAACACAGGCGGCCAGGTAGGTGCCCTGGCGGGACGGGTGAAAGCCGTCCGGGTCGAACAGGTCCACGCCGGGTATCGTTCCAATGGCCTCGGCGAAGGCCAGGCCGACGGGGGCGACCGTCACGCCGAGCCGTGCGCCCAGCGCGCTGTAGACAGAGTCGAGAACCGCTGTCATCTCCGGGCGGTCGCGGTAGGCCCAGGTCATGAAGACAAAGGGTTCGGCGCCCTCGCTGCGGATCAGCCTCGCGTATTTTTCCGCGGCCGCCTCAAGGCCCGGGCGGCGTTCCTCGTCGACCGCTTCCAGGCTGTGGCCCTGGAGCACGACGGCGTCCCATTCGTACACGTCCAGCATCTGCCGCAGCCCGCCTTCGTGGTTGGCCAGTTCCTCGCCCGAGATGGTCATGGCCTTGGTGAAGCGCGCGGCGTTGCCGGTCGGGTCGGACGCAGCCGCCAGGTTGCGGTAGTGGCCATGCAGCGAATTGTTGAAGTAGGTGAAGCTGTTGCCCACGAACAAAACCCGCTCGGGAATATCGGCAGCAGGCGCTTGCGGATTGGGCGTGGACGGCGATGCGCAGGCGGCGAGCCCGAATAAAAGAAAGAGCATGGCCAGCAGCCAAGCTGCCGGCCACCGGATCACGACGGGCTTCATGCAGTGATCCCCGCTCGGTCAGGCGCCAAAGTGTTTCTTGGCCTCGGCCCGCCAGCGGTGCAGCAGGGGTTCGGTGAAGCCGCTCGGCTGCTCGCGGCCCAGCAGCACCAGGTCGCAGGCCGCGCGGAACGCGAAGCTCTTGTCGAAATCCGGCGCCATGTTGCGGTAGTTCGGGTCGCCGGCGTTCTGGGCGTCCACCACCTCGGCCATGCGCCGCATCGTTTCCATGACCTGTTCCAGCGAGCAGATGTCGTGGTACAGCCAGTTGCAAATGTGCAGGCTGGAAATGCGCAGCGTCGCGCGGTCTTCCATCAGGCCGACGTTGTTGATGTCCGGCACCTTGGAGCAGCCGATGCCCTGGTCGATCCAGCGCACCACGTAGCCGAGGATGCCCTGGGCGTTGTTGTCCAGTTCGGCCTGGATTTCCTCGGGTGTCAGTTCGCGGTCGAGCAACGGCGGCGTGAGGATGTCGTCCAGGCTGGCGGGTTCGCGCGACATCAGTTCTTCCTGCCGGGCGCTGACGTCGTATTGCATGTAGTGCAGCGCGTGCAGGGTTGCGGCGGTGGGCGAGGGCACCCAGGCGCAGGTCGCGCCGGCTTCCAGGTGCGCCATCTTGCTGTCGTACATGGCGCGCATCTCGTCCGGCATCGCCCACATGCCCTTGCCGATCTGGGCCTTGCCGCGGAAGCCGCATTGCAGGCCGATATCCACGTTCTGGTTCTCGTAGGCCTGGATCCAGGGCTGGTGCTTGATTTCTTCCTTGGGCAGCATCGGGCCGGCTGCCATGCTGGTATGGATCTCGTCGCCCGTGCGATCGAGGAAGCCCGTGTTGATGAACACGACGCGCCCGGCGACCGCGCGGATGCATTCCCGCAGGTTGGCCGTGGTGCGGCGCTCCTCGTCCATCACGCCGACCTTGATGGTATGGCGCGCCAGGCCGAGGGCGTCCTCGATGCGGTCGAACAGGCGGTCACAGAAACGTGCTTCGCTGGCGCCGCGCATCTTGGGTTTGACGATGTAGATGCTGCCGGCCTGCCCGTTGCGGTAGCGGCAGTTGCCGTTGAGGTTGTTCATCGCGCACAGCACCGTGATCATGCCGTCCATGATGCCTTCGGGTGTCGGCAGGTCCTGCGCGTCCAGCACCGCGTCGGTGGTCATCAGGTGGCCGACGTTGCGCACCAGCAGCAGGCTTCTGCCGGGCAGCACCAGGCGGTCACCGTCCGGCGCCGTGTATTCCCGGTCGGGGTTCAGTCGGCGCGTCAGGGTCTTTCCACCCTTCTCGAACGTGTCTTCCAGGTCGCCTGTCATCAGTCCGAGCCAGTTGCGGTAGACGTTGACCTTGTCGGCCACGTCAACGGCCGCCACCGAGTCTTCGCAGTCCTGGATGGTGGTGATGGCCGATTCGGCGATGATGTCCTTGAGGCCGGAGGCCGACATCGAACCGATGGGGTGTTCCTTGTCGATCTGCAGTTCCAGGTGCAGGCCATTGGCTTTCAGCAGCACGGTGCCGTTTCCGCCGTCCGCGCCGTAGCCGGCGAACTGCTTCGGGTCGGCGAGGGAAGTGACCGGGCCGTCTTTCATCTTGACGGCGAGGCTGGCGCCCTCGATCGAGGTCTCGACCCGGTAGGCTTCAACGTCGATATGCCGGCCGGCCTCAAGCGGCGCGATCTCGTCGAGGAAAGCGGCGGCGGCCTCGATAACCTTCATACCGCGCGCGGGGTTGAACGAGGTACCCTTCTCGCAGCCATCGTTCTCGGGAATCATGTCGGTGCCGTACAGTGCGTCGTACAGGCTGCCCCAGCGGGCGTTGGCGGCATTCAGCGCGAAACGCGCGTTGCTGACCGGAACGACCAGCTGCGGCCCCGCGATAGTGGCGATCTCCGGGTCGACGTTCTCGGTCGCGATCTGGAAGTCCCCGCCCTCGGCCACCAGGTAGCTGATTTCGCGCAGGAAGGGCTTGTAGCTCGCCAGGTCGGGCTTGCCCGGGTTTTCGCGGTGGTAGGCGTTGATCTGCTCGTGCATGCGGTTGCGTTTTTCGAGCAGTACGCGGTTGGCCGGTCCCATGTCCTCGAGCAGTTTGGCGTATTCCTGCCAGAAACGGTCCGGTTCGATGCCCGCTCCGGGGGCGATTTCGTCGTTTACGAGGTCGTAGAGTTCACGGGCGATCGAAAGCCCGTGGCATTGAATCCTGGATTCCATGGTTCCTTCTTCCGATTTGTTTTTTCGTTACCGGTATCGGCCTTTACCCGGAGTGGCGCTCGAACGGCGTCAGTCCTGCTGGCTGGCGTAATAGTGTAGCAATTGCTTCAGCCCTTCTGCGCTGATTTCGTTGACCTTGTTTTCCATCAGCCGGGGACAGAGCCGCTCGCCTGTCGGCACGTACTGCATCGTCGAGTGCAGGTACTCCATCCACTGCCCGGCCAGGCGCGGTTCCTTGCCAGCCAGCGCGCCACCCTCGGCGTGGCATTTTTCGCAGTTTTCCTCGTGCAGTGTTTTTCCGGCCGCCGCAAGCGCCGGATCGAATTCCTGCGTTGCCGGCACGAAGACCTGGGACCCGTACCAGTCGCTGATCGCGGCAATATCGTCTTCACCGAGTGCGCCGGCTTTTTCGCACATGTCGATTTCGGTGCCCGCTTTCGGGCCGCTGCGGTAGGTCGTTTTTACGCAGGGACGGTCCCAAAGCTGGAAGCCGCGCAGGGTCTTGGCGATGAACCCGGGTGTCTGGCCCGCGATGATCGGGACGTCGGCGTATGGCGATACACCTGCCGGTCCGTGACAACTGTCGCATTCGGCCTTCAGGGCTTCAAGGTCCGCGGCCTGGGAGGAGATGGCGGAAAGTGTGAGGATGAGCGTAATGATGATGGTTGCAGATCGATGCATTTCCTTAACCTGGGGGTTGAGATGGGTTTTTCTTGCCATCCTCCAAGGGTAACGTGCATGGCCAGCGAGCACCATCCCCGAAAGCAAATTCGAGGATGGTGTGCTGAGCAAAGAGGCTTCGACGCGCTCAGCCGCCGAAGTCGAGCGTCCAGAAATAGTGGAACGAGTAACCGTTCTCCAGGTCTTTGCCGAATCCGATACCGGCATGCGTCCAGTCGGCGCTCATGATGGCCTCGCAGTGGCCCGATGAACTGCCGAGCCACATGTCCACGACATCGGAGTACGAGCGGTCGTTGCTGGACGCCGCGATGTTTTCGCCGATCCTGGTGCCGTTCCAGTAGGGAAATACGCGGTCGCCGAAAGAGGTGCCGTCCGCGGAAGTATGCGAGAAGTAGCCTTGCGCGGCCATGTCCATCGAGTGCTGCATCGCGATGGTCGCCAGCGAATCGCTCCACTCCAACGGTGGCTGGGCCGGGTATTCCGTGCCCCGGCAGGTGGTGGGCGTGGTGCGGGCGTCGTTGACCGCGCTCAGCATGGCCTGCAGCTTGGCGCCGGTCGTGGAGTCCGGCAGTTGCTTGTTGACCGTGATGTAAACGTCATCGCTGTCGCTCTTGCCGCCGTCGTCGGTCACGGTGAGGCGCAGGCGGATGGTCGTGGCTTCATCGGGCGCGGTGAAAGTGACTTCGCTGGTGTCGGCGCCGGACAGGCTGACCGGATCGCCCGATACCTGGCTCCAGGACCAATCCACGATCGTTCCGTCCGGATCGCTGCCGTCACCCGTTACCGTGACGGAATCGCCGGCCTCGACCGTGAAATCGTTGCCGGCATCGGCGGTGGGCGCCTTGTTGGGGTCGTCGAAGCTGATCTTGACTTCGTCGCTGTCGGTGGCTCCGTCATCGTCGGTTACGGTCAGGCGCAGGCGCGTGTAGCCCTCTTCGAGGGGCGCGGTGAAACTGACGGTTGCACTGTTCGCGCCGGCGAGAGAGACGTATTGACCCGCCACGCGTTTCCACTGGTAACTCACGATCTCGCCGTCGAGATCGCTGCCAGTACCGGTGATATTGACTTCCTCGCCGATGTTGACCGTAAAGTCGGGTCCCGCAGCGGCCTCCGGCTTGCTGTTCGTATCGACGATTTCGATGGCGACGTCATCGTCGGCGCTCATTTCGTCATTATCGACGACGGTCAGGCGCAGCCGTACCGTGCCGCTTTCCTCCGGGGCCGTGAACGAAACGGTCCAGTCCTCGGCGCCATCGAGCGCCACGTCCGGGCCGGATACCTGGGTCCAGAAATGGCTCGTGATATGACCGTCCGGATCATCGCCCTGCCCGTGGACAGAGACGGTGGTGCCCGGCTCGACCGTGAAGTCCTCGCCCGCGGTCGCGCTGGGGGCCAGCTTCGGCTCTGCGCCGCCCGCGTAGTCAATGCTGTCGATCAGGAACTGCTGGGAAGCCGTGTCCCAGGACAATCCGATGTCGACGACGTCGTCTTCGACCCGGGCCCCGGAAATGAGAAGCCGCCCGTCTTCCGGGCTGGTGACCGTCGCGCCGCCGGTTACGACGCTGTCGGGGTCGGAAATGAATTCCGACTCGAAGCGGACCACATTGAAGACGACCTCTTTCTCGGCCGTGCCGCCGCCTTCTTCAGTGACGACCACGCGCAGCGTGTGTTCGCCTTCGCCCGAAATGGAGAACGCCCACTTCATCGACCAGCCGGAGTTCTCCGAACCCGGTATGTCGGGGAACACGGCGGCGACGTCGCCGCGGGCGCTGCCGTAGGGCAGGTAGCCCAGGCTGACGCCGTTGATAAAGGCTTCCACCGAGACGACTCCGCGGTCGCTCACGGCCCAGCCCGAGATCAGGCCGATGCCCGAGCGCGTCGAATCCGGCGCGGGTTCTTCGATGGAAAAAGTGATTTCGGCCAGCGCAGGGGTTGCGCAGACCAGCAGTAGCGTAGCCAGCAGTCTCGAAATGATCATCTCCACCCTCCCTGATGGAACGGGCGCCTATCCCTGGCGCATGATCTCAATATCCCTTATACCATGACGTTTTCCGCATGAATTCTTCAATCCGACCGGCGGACTGGCCAGCACGACAAACGGCGCCGATAATGGGTTTCATGAAACTCTCAGCATTCGGCAGACGCTTCGCCGGTGAATCGGGAATCGTCGAACTGATGGACGACCTGGGCAGCGCCCTGGTCGAGAACCCGGACATGATCATGATGGGCGGCGGCAATCCCGGCCGCCTGGAAGCGATCGAGAATCGCTTGCGGCAGCGCCTGGAAGCCGTGTTGTCCGACGCGGCTTCGCGCCACCGCGTTTTCGGCCTGTACCAGCCGACCGCCGGCGAGTACGAATTCCGCCGCACCGTTGCGCAGTTCCTGGAGCGGCAGCACGGCTGGCCGCTGAAAGCCGAAAACATCGCCATTTCAAACGGCAGCCAGTCGGCGTTTTTCATCTTGCTGAACCTGTTTGCCGGTGAAATGTCCGACGGCAGCCGCCGCTCGATCCACCTGCCCCTGACGCCCGAATACCTGGGCTATGCCGACAGCGGCCTGTGCGACGGTTTTTTTACCGCCACCCGGCCCGGCATCGAAATGCTGGGGGACCGCCTGTTCAAGTACCGCGTCGACTTCGAACAACTCGACCCGGGCGATGAAGCCGGCGCCCTGCTGGCTTCGCGGCCGACGAACCCGACCGGCAACGTGCTGACCGACGGGGAGGTTGCGCGGCTCGACGCGATCGCCCGCGAACGCGACATCCCGCTGATCCTCGACGGCGCTTACGGCCTGCCGTTCCCCGGTATCATCTTCACCGCGGCGACGCCGCACTGGAACGAAAACACGATCCTGGCGCTGAGCCTGTCCAAGATGGGCATGAACGGCATTCGAACCGGGATCGTCGTGGCCCGCGAGGACATCATCCGGGCCTATTCCACGGCCAACGGCATCATCAACCTGGCCTGCGGCAACATCGGGCCGGCCATCGCGCAGGAGCTCTTTCGCAGCGACGAGATCCTCGACCTGACCCGCAACCATGTCACGCCCTTTTACCGTCAGCGCGCGGCCGACGTCGTGCGCTGGTTCGACGAGGCGCTGGGCGACCTGCCCTGCCGCATCCACAAGCCGGAAGGCGCTTTTTTTGTCTGGCTCTGGTTCGAAGGGCTGCCGGGCGGCAGTGCGGCGTTTTATCAGCGGCTCAAGCAGCGTGGTGTGCTGGTGGTGCCCGGTCACCATTGTTTCTTCGGCCTGCAAGAAGACTGGCCCCACAGCCGTGAATGCATCCGCGTGTCCTACGTGCAGGACGAGGCCGCCGTGCGGCGGGGCATCGCCATCATCGCCGAAGAAGCCAGGTCCGTTTACGGCGACTGAGTCGAATCCGGCAGGGCGATCAGGTAAATCTCGGAGTTTTCGTCCCTGAACCGTTCCATTTCGTCGCTTTCCAGGGCTTTTCTCAAGTCACCGAGCGGCAGGCTGTCCCAGCTGCGGGTCGAAGCCCGCACCGAGTAGCCGCTGCCCTGAAGGAGATCGCGGTCTTCATTCGAAAGCACGATCGCGGCGTCGCCCGCGGCCAGGCCCATTTCAACCGAGCGTTCGACCAGGCTGATTTCACCGCCCGCCGTCACGCGAATCTTGGCGGCCAGTCGCGGCGAGCCGTAGAGACCCACCGGCGCGCTCGGCGGCACACCCTGGTTTTTCAGCGCTGCGCTGATCTGCTCGCTCTCCGACGGCAGCATGGCCGGCCCCAGCAGCGTGAACGCCGTGGTGAACAACAGCAGGACGCTGCTGCCCAGGGTCGCTATGCCTACCGGGCGGCTGCCGACGATACCGGCAAAAGCCAGCAGCGCGGTCAGTGCCAGCAGGGCCAGCGCCTCCCATATCGGCAGGTAGGCTTCGAGCAGGTACAGCAAACTGGAAAGCAATACCAGCAGCACGAGGTTGATCGCCAGCACGGTAACAATCGCCGGCGAAAGGTATCCTTCGAGATCCCGGCCTTCCCGCCGTTCCAGCGCGAGCGCCAGGCTGACGGCCAGCAGCGGCAGGACCGGCAGCATGTAGCGGGCGTGGAACTTCACCACGGCCGCCATCAGGAACAGCATCGACACGGCCCACAGGGCGGAAAACGCCATCACCAGGACCGTGTTGCGGTCTCGGCCGCTGCCCGGCGTCCACGCAGCCCGCAGTGTTTTTCGGGCGGGCCACAGCCAGGGCAGAAAACCGATGACCATCGCGAGCAGCGACAGCAGCCACTGGCCTGCGGCTTTAAGGAAATCGAAATCCACGCGCTTGCCGACCTGGTCCGAGAAGAAAGCGGAGAGCGCGGCGTCGCCGTGGATCCAGTACATCGTCAGGAACCAGCCGAGCCCCAGGGCGGCGCCCAGCGCAATGGCCGGAAGGTGGAGGATGCGAAGCAGCCCCAGCGGCCGCCAGGGATTTAACCATGCGAATACCACCGACAGGCCCAGGAAAACGCCCGCCGGCAGGCCCTTGCTGGCCACGGCCAGGCCGGCGCCGGCATAAGCAGCCCAGGGCGCCCAGCGGGCGGATTTGCCGGCAGTCATCCAGTTGAGCCAGCCCGCCGCGCTGATCAGCAGGAACAGGGTCAGCGGCAGGTCGGGAATGGCCCTGCCTGTCGCCTGCACGAGGAACAGGTTCGAAGCCATGATCCAGCCAGCCAGCCAGCCGGCGCTTCTCGTCGCCGCGATGCCGTTCGCCAGCCAATACGTCAGCATGATGATCGCGGCCGAGATCAGCGCGAAGGGCAGCCGTGAACTCAAGGGGCCGATGCCGAGCACCGAGTAGCTGCCTGCGATCGCCCAGTAGGTAATCGGCGGCTTGATGAAGCGGTTCGTGCCGTCCGGATACTTCGGCGTCAGCCAGTCGCCCGTCTGGTTCATCGTGATGGCCGCGTTCGTGTAGTGCCGTTCATCCGGGTGGAAGGAAACGTAGTCCGCGTAATAGGGATAGAGCAGCGCGACAAACACGGCTGCTATGAGCAGCGGTCTGAGGATTTCAGCTGGTTTTACGGCCATGGATTCACCCTCGCGCCTGCGCGCCGCCCGTTACCGCGGCGGCTCACTGTTCGACGCCTTTCCCGGTATGCCATTTCACCTCGGAGGGATCGACCTGCTCCCGCACCGGGTAATGCTGTTTTTGCCGCGTGCGGGCCAGCATCTCGGCCAACACGCCCGTGGTGACGAACTGGATACCGGCCAGCGCCAGCAGTATGCCGGTGAACAGCAGCGGCCGGCCGCCGATGCTGGCGCCCGCGAAAACCTTCAGGGCCAGCAGGTAGGCCAGGATCAGGCCGCCCAGGGAACCGCAGACCAGGCCGATGCCGCCGAAGAAATGCCCCGGCCGCCGCGAAAAACGCATGAAAAAAAGCACGGCGAGCAGGTCGAGTACCACGCGGGCCGTGCGCGAAAAGCCGTATTTTGACTCGCCTTTCAAGCGCGGCCGGTGGTTGACCGGCAATTCGTCGATGCGCCGGGGGTCGGTGACGCTGGCCACCCAGGCGGGAATGAAACGGTGCATCTCGCCCACGAGTTCGACGTTCTTGATGACATCGCTGCGGTAGAGCTTCAGGCTGCAGCCATAGTCCGTGATGCGGACGTCGGTGGCTTTCCGGATCAGCCAGTTGGCGACGCGGGACACGAACTTGCGGCGATAGTCGTCCTTGCGGTCCCGGCGCCAGCCGCAGACCATGTCGAGGTTTCGCTGCTCGAGATGGTCGATCATCATCGGGATATCGTGCGGGTCGTTCTGGCGATCGCCGTCCAGTGTGACAATCAGCTCGCCGCGCGCCAGCTCGATGCCGGTCTGCATCGCGGCGGTTTGCCCGAAATTGCGCGCAAAGCGGACGTAGCGAACGTGGTCGCCCAGTTTTTCACGGCTGATCGCCAGTTCTTCGCCGGTACCGTCGCTGCTGCCGTCGTCCACCGCGATGAGTTCCCATCTGCAGGCGTATTCGGACAGCGCCTCGTCGATCTCCTCCAGCATAGGGATGACGTTGCCTTCCTCGTTGTAGAAAGGGACGACGATGGAGAGACTCTTTGCCTTCTCTTCGGGGTTGCTTGTGGTTTGCATGCTATTGATTCCGTATTTTTGGTTTTGCGGTCTTTACCGGCAGAAAGGCCAGCGTCACCAGGCTGGACGCCACGAGTACGAATATATGCAGGTTGACCGCCGCTGCAATAAGCGTTGGAAAATTGCGCTCGACCAGGGCGCCCACGGCGACGAACGCGGCCTCGAACGTGCCGCTGCCCGCGATGCCGTGCACCGGCAGCAGGCTGCTGATTTCAGCGCCCAGCGTCGACAGCAGTGCGACGTCGATGGGCAGGCCGCTGAGTGCCCGCACGATCATGGCCAGTGACACCAGTTTGCTGGTCCAGATCAGCACGGTCCACGCTGCCGAGCGCGCAATCAGCCGCGGGCTGCGAGGCGCCTGTTCCAGTACGCGTTCGAGGAAAGCCAGCGAGCTGAACCGGTGGCGGTAGCGTACGGCCAGGATCAGCACCGACAAGCCGAGCAGGAAAGCCGCCGTTACGGCCAACGCCAGGCGCAGTTGGAGGGCGGACGCCAGTGTCACCGTGATCACGACCGCGATCAGCGCGGCGTCCAGCACGCGCAGCCAGACCAGCTGGAAAATTCCGGACCACCAGTCGAGACCCACGTAGCGCCGTGCCAGGATGGGGAAAGCCAGTTCACCCAACCGCATCGGCATCAGGTTGTTGGCGGACTGGTGGATGGAAGTGAGTTTCAGCATGGCGGGAAGCGGTATGGATTCCGTCACCGTCGGCGCCAGAAGGTCGCGGATTCTCAGCGCTCTGAACAACTGGCTCAGCACGTAGAGAGAAAATGCGGCCAACACCTGCTGCGGCGCCACCGAAGACCAGGTTGAAAGCACGGTTGTCCAGCCGACCTCGGTTTCGACGACGAGGATCAGCGCGATCAGCAGCAGCGCGCCAAGCAGCCATCGCCAGGGATGCAGGGCAAAACGTCCAGACCCCCGCGGGCGGTCCCGGCGGCCGATCCTGCCGTTTTCATTTGTCACGTTTTTTCAAACCGCTTCGTCGCTTTCTTCGATCCGTGGTCGGATTTTACTTGATCGCAGCGGCGGCTGGGTTAATGCTTTGTGATTCGAAACGATCACAGGACTCTCGAAATGACACCGGAAGCTTTTGTCGAACGGCTGGGCGAAGACAAGGCCAGCGCCATACTGCGCACGAACGACCAGGACAAGGCTGCGCTGGCGATGGATGCCGCGATTCGCGGCGGTTTCACCATCGTCGAGTTCACGCTGACGATACCCGGCGTTTACGAACTGGTGCAGGATTTCTCGAGGCGCGACGGCATCGTGGTGGGTACGGGCACCGTGATGACACGGGCGGACGTCGAGCGGTCCGTGGATGCCGGTGCGCAGTTTATCGTCGCCCCCAATGTCGACCCGGCCGTGATCCGGGCGGCCGCGGAACAGGGCGTCGCCAGCATGCCCGGCACGCACACGCCCTCGGAAATGCTGCTGGCTCATCGCGCCGGCGCGCAGCTGTGCAAGCTGTTTCCGGCCCCGGCGGGCGGTCCGGCCTGGGTAAAGGCCGTACTCGGTCCCTTGCCCTACCTGAAAATCGTACCCACCAACGGCGTCGACGAACACAATGCGGCCGACTGGCTGGCGGCGGGCGCGTTCGGCGTGGGGTTCGTGGCGCCGCTGTTCCCGGCGGACGATATCGAAAAAGAGCGCTGGGACCGCATCGAGGACCGGGCGGCGCGCTGCATCGCGGCCGTATCCTGAGGCCCTCCAGCATCCCCCGGGCCCGCGCTGCCGCCGGTCCGGGTCTATCGGGTTATAACTGGAACATGTGGGTGTACTTGGCGATCAGGCTGCGGTCCGGCTGGGCGCCGGTGAACCCGTCATAACCCTTGATGTCGTTGAACACCAGGTAAAGGCCGGTATTGGCCTCGCGCAGCCATGAGAAGCGCAGGTTGGTCGACAGCAGGTCGTCCACGCTGTTGTACTGGAACAGGGCCTCGACCGCGACTTTCGGCGTGAACGACCAGGCCACACGGAACAGCCCGATATCGGTCGTGAAATCACCTTCCGGCAGTTCGACGTCGTTCCGCTGCCAGCCGAATTCGCCGACGAACTTCTCGGCCAGGCGCACTTGCACCGTCGGCGAAATCGCAACCCGTTCACCCGAGTAGAACCCTCCGATCCAGGCCCGGACGACCAGGCTTATCCATTGCGAATCGTCAGTCATGCCGACCAGCTGCGCTTCGGTGTTCCGGTAAGTGCCTGCCGGCACGGCGATGCCTTCATAGATCTCGAAGGGATCCTGCAGGCCCTTGGTGACGAAGTTCACGCCGGTGTGCACCTCGTAGCCGTTTTTCCACTCGGTGTGGTTATCGATGTGCAGAAAGCCCGATTCCTTGAACCCCCGCTGATCCTCGTAAACCGCGTAGGAGAAATGCGGGCGCAATTCGAGCAGGCTGCTTTCGCGGCCGAAGCGGATCCGGCGCAGTGCGCTGGCGAAGCCGTTCCGGTAGCCGCCGCTGCGGTTGACGAAGCCGACCTCCGGGTTGAATTCCTCGCCGACGTCGACGAAACCCAGCCCGAGCGACCAGTCCGGCGAATCGTAACTGCCTTCCAGGGACCAGGACCGGTCATCGCCGTCGAGGCCCGGCGTGTCGGTCTGCGCCAGGTAGCCCTTCACCAGGCCGTACTCGCCGATGCCCCAGCGAAAGTCCGCGCCGGCCGCGCTGTTGTCGTTCTCACCGGGAAGCGGGCTGCTGCCAACGGACTTGTCGACCAGCATCGCCCCGAGCGAGGAGCGGTTGGGAAGTTCCCTGTTGACGCGTGCGACGGCGAAACCGGTGCTGCCGGAGATATCCGGCAGGTCATCGGTCTGCATGTACATAAGGCCGACGCGGGTGCCGGCAATATCGCCGGAGAGCCTTGCGCCATAATCGATCGGGATGACTTCCCCGTCTTCGGACAGGCCGATCCGGCGGCTGAAAAACAGCTCGACCTGGTGGGGCCGCCCGACCGAGAACAGGCCCGAGTTCTCCAGGAAAAACGGCCGCTTCTCAGGAAAGAACAGGTTGAAGCGGTCAAGCGAGATCTGGACTTCATCCGCCTCGACCTGCGCGAAATCGGTGTTGTAGGTGAGGTCCAGGGTCAGGGAAGGCGTGATGCCGTATTTCACGTCCAGCCCGAACTCGCTGTCCGTGGATGTGCCCTCTTTGCCCCGGTCCCATGCTTCGCCCAAGGCGTAGGGCACGATCTGCAGATTGCGCTGTTTTTCGATTTCCAGCCCGGTGACGGTGCCGGCCTCGGCGAGCCGGGTGATTCCGAACTGGCGCCCCAGGGGGGACCAGTAGGCGACCTCGTGGCGGCGTTGGATGCGGCGCTCGAAGTTGGCGCCCCAGGACTGTACGTCCCGCGTGGGATAGCGCAGTGTTTTAAGCGGAATGCGGAACTCGGCGCTCCAGCCGTGATCGGCGGTGCGGGTTCTGACTTTCCACACCCCGTCCCAGTTCACGTTCAGGCCTTTGCTGCTGAGCTGGCCGTCATATTCCTCGCCGTTGACGTTGGTGCCGAAGACAAAGCCGTTCTGCTCGTCGCGGTAAGTGTCGAACACGAAGCGCACCGCGTCGACGTCATCGAGGCTGGCGTCCCGTCTCGCATCGGAAGCGATGATCCGCCCGGGTTCGTCGTCAAAGCAGACGAAAGCGACGTAGACCGCGTCGTCGGTGTAGGCCAGTCGCAACTCGGTGCGCTGGCTGACCGGCGCGCCGTCGTCGGGCGTGTTTTGTGTAAACGAAGTTTCCGGTACAACGGTTTGCCAGGCGGGGTCGTCCAGCACCCTGCCGTCCAGCACCGGCGCCTGTGCCAGCGGGGTCGCGGGCAGGACGGGGCGCGTCGCCGGCTGGGCGGCTGCAACCAGGGGCAAGCCGGCCAGCAGGGCCAGCACGGCCGGTTTGAGGAACATTCGGGATTCCCGCTCGCTGTGTTCGTGTTTTTGGGCAGTCTAAAGCGGCCGCATTTCAGGATCGCTGACCCGTGTCAGTCGGCGCTTCAAAAAACCGGTCAGAATCGCAGCGATTGGCAGGACAGGCCGCCGTCGAGCAGGGCCGCCTGCGAGGCGGGCACCACGCGCACGTCGTATCCGGCCGCGGAGAGTTTTCGCTCGGTCGCCGGGTAACCGGCCGGGACCAGCACGCGGTCGTTCACGCGGATGCAATTGGCCGCCGCTTCCTCGCCGGGCGGGGTCTCGATAACGTCGTAGCCGTCGAAGCATGGCGCCGTCGACAGGCGGGGCGTTGCGTACACGGTGTTCGGCCCCAGCACGCAGCAGTCGGTCTTGAAGTGCAGCACGGAACCGGGCGTCTGCACCGCGCGAACGCGGTAGCCCCAGGGTTCGACCCGGTCGCGCAGCGCCATGAAGCCATCATGGCTGGTGCGCCTGGAAAGCCCGACCAGGATTTCCCGGTCGGTGAGCAGAATGTCACCGCCGTCGATGGTGCCCGGCCCGCCAATTTCATGCACCGGCAGGCCCAGAGAGCGGCAGTCGGAAGCCATCATGCCGGCTTCGCCGCGGCGCGACGGCGCCCCGGGGTTGAGGATGACGACGCCTGCGGGCAGGCACAGCGCGGTGTCCTCGACGAATACCGAGTCCGGGAAGGCTTCCAGCGCGGGCAGCAGGTGCACGGTGAGGCCGGCTTCCTCGAGTTCCGCCAGGTAGGCCTCGTGTTCCGCCAGGTAGCGCTCGTAGTCCGGCGCGCCCCGGTCGTCTTCGCGCAGCCCGTTTACGACGCTGCGTCCGGGCCGTCGCGCGATCGCCGAGCAGAAGCGAAAAGACAGGCCTTCGCTGTTCATCACGCGCGCACTTTTTTCATGTCCGGATCGTACATCGGGCGCAGGCTGACCCGCGCCGCGTGGCGCTCGCCGGCGATATCGACTGCCCAGCTGCCACGGTTCAGCCATTCCTCGTCGACCACCGAATCGCTATGTACGAAAGCGAGGCCGACCGCGCCGCCCAGCGTATGCCCGTAGGAAGCGGAGCGGACTTCTCCGACCGGCACGCCGTCACGCAGCAGGATTTCGCCGTGAAACATCATCGGTTCCGGATCATCCAGCAGCACCTGGACCAGCCGTTCGGACCACGGGCCGGCGGCCTTGATCTTTTCGCAGGCCTGCCGTCCGATGAAATCGCCGTGCTTGTCCAGGCGCACGGCGAAACCGAGGCCGGCGCGGTAAGGGTCGTCGGTGTTGTCGATGTCGTGCCCCCAGTCACGGTATCCCTTTTCCATGCGCAGGCTGGACAGCGCGCGCAGGCCGGCGTGGCGCAGGCCGAAATACGCGCCCGCTTCGGTCAGCGTGTCGTACACGTGCACGGCCTGCTCGGACGGAATGTACAGTTCGTAACCCAGTTCGCCCAGGTAGGTGATGCGCACGCAGAGCACCCGGGAACAGCCGATATCGATTTCGCGCACGCAGCGGAACGGAAAGGCTTCGTTCGACAGGTCCGCCGATGTGACCGACTGCAGCAGTTCCCGCGAGCGCGGCCCCTGGATGTTGAGCTGGGCATAGGCCGAGGTCACGTCGGTGACCGCAACGTGCCGCTCGCTGCCGATATGCCGTTCCAGCCAGGTGCCGGTGTGGCGGTGCGCCGTATCGGAGGTGACCACCATGTAACGCTGCTCACCGAGCTTGATGACCGTGAGGTCGGCCTCGATGCCGCCCGCTTCATTGAGCCATTGCGTGTAGGTGATGCGTCCCGCTGCGCCGTTCACCGCGTTGGCCGACAGGCGGTCGAGATGCGCCCCGGCATCGCGCCCCTGCACCAGGAATTTGCCCATGAAGGACATGTCCATCAGGATCACGCCTTCACGGCAGGCCCGGTGCTCGGCTTCCCACCAGCCGAACCAGTTCTGGCGGCCCCAGGACAGTTTTTCCACTGTTGCTTCCTGCCCTTCCGGCGCATACCAGGCCGGTGACTCCCAGCCGCTCACGTCACGGAAATACGCGCCCTGCGCCGCGAGGCGGTCGTGGAAGGGCGAGCGCTTCGCGCCCCGCGCCGTCTGCCACTGCTTGTCGGGGTAGTGGCACTGGTAGACCTGGCCCAGCGATTCGTAGGCGCGGGCGCGCCGGTAGGCCGGGTTGCATTGCCAGGGCTGGAAGCGGTCGACGTTGATCGCGGTAACGTCCACGTCGGGACGGCCGTCGAGTATCCACTGTGCAACGACCCGGCCGATGCCCCCGCCGGTGATGATGCCGACCGAGTTCAGTCCCGCCGCGACGAAGTAGTTGCGAATCTCCGGGGCCTCGCCGACCAGCGGCCCGATGTCGGGCGTGAAGCTCTCGGGACCGCAGAAAAACTTGCGGATTCCGGCCTCCATCGCCGCCGGTACACGCGCCATCGCGTCTTCGAGGAAAGGCGCCAGGCGATCCCAGTCGGGCGGCAGCTCGCCCCAGGAAAAGTCCTCGGGTATGCCTTCGACCCGCCACGGCGCGCAGTCTTTTTCGAACAGGCCGATCATCAGCCCGCCGGTTTCTTCGCGGAAATAGGCGTAGCGTGACGGATCCTCGAGCACCGGCAGGTCCCGGGGCATGCCGGGTATCTCGCCGGTGATCAGGTAGTAGTGCTCCGCGGCCTGGTTGGGAATGCAGACCCCGTTTTTTTCACCCAGCTGGCGTGCCCACATGCCGGTGCAGTTCACAACGAATTCGCAGCGCACGTCGCCCTCGGCGGTGCGCACGCCGCTGACCGTGCCGTTTTCTGTCAGCACTTTTTCAACCGGCGAATTCTGCAGCAGCGTGGCGCCTTTCATCCGCGCGCCTTTCACCAGCGCCATCGTGACGTCGACCGGGTTGATGCGGCCGTCACCGGGGCAGTAAAAACCGGCCGCAACGCCCTCCAGGTCCGCGAACGGAAACAGGGATTCGACTTCACCCGGCGACAGCTCCTGCACCTCGTTGCCGTGGTAGCGGTTGAACGCCGCGATGCGTCGCTGCTCCTCCAGGCGGTCGGCGTCCGCGGCCAGCTCGATGAAGCCGACGGGTGCGAAACCGGTCTGCTGACCGGTCTCCTTTTCGAGGCGCGCATAAAGTTCGCGTGAGTACTTTCGGATCGACAGCGCGGTCTCGGTCATCGAGCCGTAGGTGGTCATCAGGCCGGCGGCGTGCCAGGTGGTTCCGGAAGTGAACTGGTCGCGTTCGAGCAGCAGTACGTCGCTGCAGCCCATGTCGGCCAGGTGGTAGGCGACCGAACAGCCTATGATGCCGCCGCCGATGACGACGACCCGGGCGCTCTCGGGAAGCCGGCTCTCTGTCATCGTTCTCTCACGGCCCGTCCGGGTGCAGTCTCATGTCAGCTGCGCAGCGGCGACGGCCGTGACGTGAGGTTGAAGCGGTCCGGACCGGAAGGTTCGAACAGGCCCGCCGCTGCCGGGATTTTGCCCACGATACCCTGGACGACTTTTTCCAGGCCTTCCTCGGTGCGGACATCGATCTCCTCGGTATCAATGATCAGGTACGGCAGACCGCACTTCATGATCCAGGGGCGGTACAGCTCGTTGAGATTGGCCAGGTAGTGGTTGTCGGGGCTGGCGAGCTCGGATTCCTCGCCCCGGCTGCGGCCGATGATGCGCTGCTTGAGCGCCGCGACGTCGCTTTCCAGGTAAATGATCAGGTCCGGGGTCGGCTTGTTCTGCATCAGCAGGTCGAAAGCGTCCAGGTATTTTCGGTAATCGGCGTCGGTGATGTATTCGCGATTATTTGAATTCTTGGTGAAAATCCGGTCCTCGTAGATGCTGCGGTCCTGCGCGACGGACTGCCCCTCGCGCAGCAGCTCGGTCAGTGCGCCGAGGTCCAGCAGCCGTGAGAGGAAGTAGGTTTCCTGAATCTTGTAGCCCCAGTACTCGGCTTCCTGCTTGATCCTGAGAAATCCGTCCCTGCCCCTGCCATCCAGTTTCGTGTCCTTGAGCCGGTCATAAGCGGTGACAGCCTCGTAATACTTTTCCAGGTAACCGTTTTCCTTGACGTAGTCGACCCGCTCGAGGAAGGAGACGATGCGGCCGCCGCTGCGCGTCTCGAGGGCGCGCGTCAGCGTCGATTTTCCTGCGGCGATATTCCCGGCAATGGAGAAGAGATAGCTTTTCACTGGAACGTGTGTTTTCCCTCAGAACGCCTCGTGTTCGGTGCGCGTGATGATTTCTTCCTGCAGGGCTTCACCCAGGTCGCAGAAGTAATCACTGTACCCGGCGACGCGCACGATCAGGTCACGGTATTCCTCGGGGCTGGCCTGGGCCTTGCGCAGGGTTTCGGCGTCCACGACATTGAACTGGATGTGGTGCCCATCGAGGCGGAAATAGCCCCGTACCAGCTGCACCAGCTTGTCCAGGCCTTCCTCGTCTTTGAGCACCTGGGGCGTGAACTTCTGGTTCAGCAGCGTGCCGCCGGTGCGCGCGTGGTCCATCTTCGCCGCGGACCGCAGCACCGCGGTCGGACCCTTGCGGTCGGCGCCCTGGACCGGGGAAATGCCTTCCGAAAGCGGTTTTCCGGCGCGGCGGCCGTCCGGCATCGCGCCGATCACCGAGCCGAAGTAGACGTGCACGGTGGTCGGAAGCAGGTTGATCCGGTAGCTGCCGCCCTTGCTGTTCGGCCGGCCGTCGATCGCGCCGAAGTAGACCTCGAAGACTTCGCGCATGATGTCGTCGGCGCGGTCGTCGTCGTTGCCGTAGCGCGGCGTGCGGTTGACCAGCAGCTGCCGCAGGCGCTCCTGCCCGTCGAAATCCGAACCGAGGGCGTCGAGAAGTTCCGTCATCGACACGCTTTTTTCATTGAACACGTGGTGGCGGATGGCGCTCAGCGAGTCGGTGATCGAGCCCAGGCCGACCCCTTGGATGTAACTCGTGTTGTAGCGCGCGCCGCCGGCGTGGTAGTCACGGCCGGTGGCGATGCAGTCGTCGATCAGCAGGGAAAGGAAAGGCACCGGCAGGTGATGGGCGTACAACTGCTCGATGACCTGGTTGCCGCGGATCTTGATGTCCACGAAATGGCGGACCTGCCGTGCAAAAGCCGCGAACAGCTCGTCGTAGTCCTTGAATTCCGCGGCCTGTCCCGTCCGCGGTCCGAGGCGCTTGCCGCTTTGCGGGTCGACGCCGTCGTGCAGCGTGATCTCGAGGATCTTGGGCAGGTTGAAGTAACCCGTCAGGCAGTAATTTTCCTTGCCGAAGGCGCCGGTCTCGACACAGCCGCTGGTGCCGCCGTTGCGGGCGTCTTCCAGGGTTTTGCCGGTGCGCAGCATTTCCTGGATAACGACATCGGTGTTGAACACCGAGGGCTGCCCGAAGCCGGTACGGATGATCCTTGCGGCGCGCTTCATGAAGCGGTCCGGGTTCTTCCTGCTCAGCTGCACCGACGAGCTCGGCTGCAGCAGGCGCATCTCCTCGATGACGTCGAGCAGCAGGTAGGTCACCTCGTTGACCGCGTCGGAGCCGTCCGCTTTCACGCCGCCGGTATTGATCTGGGCAAAATCGGTGTAGGTGCTGCTCTCGGCGGCCGTGACGCCGACTTTCGGCGGGGCCGGCTGATTGTTGAACTTGATCCAGAAGCAGTGCAGCAGTTCTTCGGCCGCGCGCCGCGTCAGCGTGCCAGCCGCGGTTTCGCGCCGGTAAAAGGGGTAAAGGTGCTGGTCGAGCTTGCCGGGATTGAAGGCGTCCCAGGGATTCAGCTCGCTGGTCACGCCCAGGTGGACGAACCAGTAGTACTGCAGGGCCTCGTGAAAGGTATCTGGCCGGTTGGCCGGCACCTTGTCGCAGATGCGCGCGATTTCCTCGAGTTCGGCGCGCCGCTGCGCGTTTTTTTCCAGTCCGGCCTGGCGGCGGGCTTCCTCGGCGTGGCGACGGCCCAGCGTGATGATCGCCCCGGCGGTGATCTTCATCGCTTTCAGCTGTTCGCGACGTTCCCAGGCCAGCGGGTCAGCGCTATCGTCCAGTCCGTCCATCGCCGCTTCGATATCGGCGATGAAGTCCAGCATGCCCTTGCGGTAGATCTTGTCGTCGAGCACGGTGTGGCCGGGCGAGCGCTGTTCCATGAATTCCGTGAAAATCCCGGCCTGGTAGGCCTCGTGCCACTCCGGCGCCATCGCTTCCAGGATGCGGTCGCGCATCGAGCGGCCCTGCCAGAACGGAATGACCGTCCCGGCCTGCTCGCGCCGCGCCTGCTCACTCACGCGGAACGGCGTTTTCTCGCGGCCGTCGAGTATTTCGAAATCCTCGAGCGAATGGCAGCAGAGCTCGGGATAGGTTGGTGTCGCTTTCGGCTCCGGGCCCTTTTCGCCGACGATCAGTTCCCCGTCGAGGATGCAGACCGTGCGGTGTTCCATCAGGTGCCTGAATGCCCGGGCTCGCCAGACGGGTTCAGAGACCAGCGTTCGCGGCTGCCGGTAAAAGGCGGTCATCAACACGGCGCGCTCGGTCGAGATGGACGGCTCGGCATCGAGGCTTTGCTGCCGCAGCCGCCTGACGCGCGCCGTCGGGCCTTGCGCCTTTCCGCTTCCGTAACGCCCGGAATCGTCGACGGGGCCGCTGTCGAATTCTTTATCCACCGATCCTGACCTCCAGGTCATAAGCCTCCAGCAAGCGGGCGACCCCGGCAATGCGATGATCTTGCGGGGGACCCAACTCTCCTAATGTATAGGATTGGCCAAGCCGTTTGTACTTCTCCCCGCCCGCCGCGTGGAACGGCAGCACGGAGACGGGGTGGCGATTGGGCAATGCCGCGGCGAAGGCGCCGGTCCGCCGAATGTTTTCCTCGTCATCGTTGATGCCCGGGATCACTGCGAACCGCAGGTTGATGGCGTGTCCGAGCGCCGAGAGCTTTTCCAGGTTCTTCAGTATTCGGCGATTGCCCGCGCCGGTATTTTCGCGGTGCGCGGCATCGTCCATGTGCTTGATGTCGTAAAGGAACAGGTCGGTGTACGGCCGGACCGCCTCGAAAACGCTCCAGGCGACGGCGCCGCAGGTGTCCACCGCGGTGCGGATTCCCCGCTCTCTGGACTCGCGAAGCAGTTCCAGGGCGAACGCTTTCTGGGAAAGCGGTTCGCCGCCCGACAGGGTGACGCCGCCACCGGATTCCTCGTAAAAATCCCGGTCACGCTCGACCTCTTCCACGACTTCACTGACGGTCATTTCCTGGCCCACGCGCCGGCGTGCCTCGGCGTAGCAATGCTCCGTGCAGGTGCCGCAGCGTTTGCACAGCGCCGGGTCGGTGACGGCCTTTCCTTCGGCGTCTCTCGAGATGGCGTGTTCCGGGCAGGCATCAACACAGGATCCGCAGGCGATGCAGCGTCCCGGGTACAGCATCACGTCGGGGTCCGGGTGCTGGCTTTCGGGGTTGTGGCACCAGGGGCAGTGCAGCGGGCAGCCTTTCAGAAACACGGTCGTGCGTATTCCCGGCCCGTCGTGGATCGAGAAGCGCTTGATGTCAAAAACGATGCCCGTTGTCATTTGAGAACTATGCCATGACGATGTGCCCTGAGCGAGAGGGCTTGTCATGATTTGAAACAAAAAACCCCGCCCGGACTGGAGCCGGGCGGGGCGGTTGGCCGTGCAAAGAGCAGGTGGTCAGCTTATGACTTGTCCGGTATCACCGAGATGTGGCGGTGCTCCCACTTGAAGTTGATCTCGCCGTTTTTCTTTTCGTTGCGCTGCACCGGGCGGCCCTTCTGGTCCTTGAACTGGTTTTTCTTGCTGCCCTTGCGTTGCATGTCGAAGCGATCGCCGTTCGTCAGTTCGAGGGTGATTCGGTCTCCCTCGTCGATGAACGTGCAGTGGCCCGTCGCTTTCTTGGCTTTTTCTCCGTCATTCTTGACCTCGCAATAAGCGTTATGAGCTGCAAAGAGGTTGCAGGACAGGCCCGCCATCGCAACGAACAGTGCGGAAAGGAAAAGGAATTTACTTCGTTTCATAGGTGCTCTCCCGGTCGGTTTCAGCGTTAGTGTGGATCGATTCATTGTGCCGCGGGCACGTGTCATGCAGCCGGCAGCATGTTATCGAGGATACGGGTCAGCTCGGATCCGGACAAGTAGCGCTGAACCGGGTACAGGTCGCCTGCCTCGGCGCGCGCCGCCCGAACAATCGCCGGCAGGTCTTCCTTTTTCAGCCCGCGCGGCTTCAGCGACATGCCCAGGTTGGCGCGCAGCTGCGTAACGTGATCGATCAACTGTCCGGCCCGCGCAGCCGTGTCTGCGCCGGTCTTTCCGATGCCGGCGGCGTCCGCGAGTTCGGCCAGCAGCTCGTTCACACAGGGTCCGTAGGCGGTGAGCACTTCCGGCAGGACCATCGCGTTGGCGTCACCGTGCGGCGTGCCGCATACCCGGCCGAGCTGGTGCGCGATGGCA
>JAZBPJ010000042.1:0-42257 GCA_036351575.1 Lysobacterales bacterium
AATGTATCTGTAGCAATTTCCTGCTAATCTCCGTTTGGGCCGCCCAATGTTCCGGCGGCCTGTTCGATAAACCACCCAGAAACAAAGGAGAGAAAAATGGCCGGCAAATTTGTCGTATTTACCGGAAAGGATGGCAAGCACTACTTCAGTCTGAAAGCAGGAAACGGCGAAGTCATCTTCAACAGCCAGGGCTATGCTTCACGCAAATCCTGCATGAACGGAATCGAGTCCGTTCGAAAGAACTCCCAGGACGCTGACCGCTTCGAGGTCCGCGCCGCCAAAGACGGCCGGGCGTACTTCGTGCTCAAGGCGAGCAACGGCCAGGAAATCGGCCGCAGCCAGATGTACAAATCCGACAGCGGTTGCCGCAACGGCATGAAATCCGTGGGCAAGAACGCCGCGGACGGGGCGGTCGCGGAAGAGGAATAGGGTATTTGCCCTGAACCCGGCAAAGGAGTGAGCCCGGGCTTCGACGGACCGGTTCGGCTGGTCCAGGTCAGTGACTGCCACGTTCCCTCCGTGCCGGGTACTCTTTACCGGGGCATCGATCCGTTCAGCGGTCTGAAAAGACTGCTGCCCCGGATCCGGGCCTTCGGTGCCGACGCGCTGGTCCTGACCGGCGATATCAGCGAAGACGGCAGTACGGCCTCGTACTGCCGCGTACATGAACTGCTCCGCGGGCTCGACACACCGCTCCTGGCCCTGCCCGGCAACCATGACGAGCCTGGGGAAATGCGCCGGTATTTCTCATCGGGTCCCTGGGGTGGGCCGTACTTCGAGCGCATCGGCGACTGGCTGATCGCACTTCTCGACTCGACGATACCCGGCGGCATCAGCGGCGAACTGGATGAGGCGGAGATGGATGCCCTGGCTGCGGGCCTGGCGGACAGCGATGCACGGTACGTCCTGTTCGCATTGCACCATCAGCCGATGGCGGTGGAGTCACGCTGGATCGACCGCTACGCGCTGCAGGACGGTGATTCGTTTCAGCGGTTCGTGCAGGGTGAGGGCCGCTCCAGGGGTGTCGCCTGGGGGCACATACACCAGGCATTCGAGCGCAAAACCGGCGAGGTGCTCTGGCTGGGCGCGCCGTCCACCGCGGTTAACAGTGAACCGGGCCGGGAGAAATTCACGCCGGACGCCGCGGGGCCGGCCTGCCGCTGGCTGGTGCTCCAACCCGATGGCGGCATCGAGACCGGTCTGCTGCGAACCGAGGCGGCCTAGATCTCCACCATCTCGAAATCGTCCTTGCCCGCGCCGCAGTCGGGGCAGACCCAGTACTCAGGCACGTCTTCCCAGCGCGTGCCGGGCGCGATACCTTCATCCGGCGCCCCGGCCTCTTCGTCGTAGACCCAGGCGCAGATGATGCAAACCCATTTCTTGTAACCGTTGTCGCTCATTTCTCAAGTCCTGCTGTGCGAAGGGTGCGTAGTTTGCCATGCCTTTCCCTCGCGATAAACCGCTACAATACTCCTCTTCAATCCAGGCAAAAAAGAGGAAGCACTCGAACCATGAATACCAGTACAGACCTCATCAACCGTGCGCGAATTCATATTCCGGGTGGCGTCAACTCTCCGGTTCGCGCCTTCAACGGAGTTGGCGGCGACCCGGTATTCTTTGAACGGGCCGAGGGTGCCTGCCTCTACGACGTGGATGGGCGGAGCTACATCGATTACGTGGGATCCTGGGGGCCGATGATCACGGGTCATGCGCACCCCAAAATCGTTGCCGCCGTGAAGGAAGCCGCGGGGCGCGGGCTGAGTTTCGGCGCTCCCTGCCCGGCCGAGGTCGAAATGGCTGAAAAGATCTGCGCGCTGGTGCCCGGCCTGGACCAGGTGCGCATGGTCAATTCCGGAACGGAAGCCACGATGAGCGCGATCCGGGTGGCGCGCGCCGCCACCGGGCGCAACAAGATCATCAAGTTCGAGGGTTGTTACCATGGCCATGCCGACAGCTTCCTGGTCAAGGCGGGCAGCGGTGCGCTGACCCTCGGGGTGCCTACATCGCCCGGCGTGCCGGCGGCGCTGGCTGACCTGACGCTGACATTGCCTTTCAACGATCTGGAAGCCGTGGCCGGGTGCCTGCAGACCCATGGTGCGGATGTTGCCGCGATCATCGTCGAACCGGTGACCGGAAACATGAACTGCATTCCGCCGCTTCCGGGTTACCTCGAAGGCCTGCGAAAACTGTGTGACGAACACGGCAGCCTGCTCGTGTTCGACGAGGTCATGACCGGTTTTCGCGTGGCGCTGGGCGGCGCCCAGGGACTGTACGGCATCACCCCGGACCTTTCGACCTTCGGCAAGGTCATCGGCGGCGGCATGCCGGTCGGCGCCTTCGGCGGAAAGCGGGAGTTCATGGAGCAGGTCGCGCCCAGCGGCCCGGTCTACCAGGCCGGTACGCTGTCCGGAAACCCGGTGGCCATGGCGGCCGGGCTGGCCAACCTGGAGCTCATTTCCCAACCGGGATTCTTTGAGAAGCTGACCGAGCGGACGACGTCGCTGGTCAGCGGCATAGCCGCTGCCGCGGCCGCTGCCGGGGTGCCCTTCAAGACGACGCAGGTAGGCGGCATGTTCGGGCTGTTTTTCACCGATGCGGAGCGTATCGTGAATTTCGACCAGTCCGGCAATTGTGACGTCGAAGCGTTCAAAACCTTCTTTCACGCGATGCTGGATCGCGGCGTTTACCTGGCGCCGTCGGCATTCGAGGCCGGTTTCGTGTCCTCCGCGCACAGCCAGGAGCATATCGGGCAGACGGTGGACGCCGCGCGCGAGGCTTTCGCGCTGGTACGTTCAGCAGGCGACAGCAGCGGCTGACAAGCTGACGCTGCGGTTCCGTGGATAACGGCTGGACACACGATCTGCTCAACTGGCTCCAGGCCAACCCGGCCTGGGGCGCCATGATCGTTCTGCTCGTCGCGTTTTTCGAGTCGCTGGTCCTGATCGGAATCCTGCTGCCCGGAATGCTGATCCTGTTCGGTATCGGGGCGCTGATCGGCCTGGGCGTGCTTGATATGACGCCGATCTGGATAGCGGCCAGTATCGGCGCGCTGCTGGGTGATTCCTTTTCCTATTATCTCGGCCGGCGCTACCGGGAGGCGCTGGTGGATGTCTGGCCCTTTTCGCGTTACCCGGGGTTGATCGAGCGCGGCACCGAGTTTTTTCAGCGCCACGGGGCCAAGAGCGTGATGACCGGCCGCTTTATCGGGCCGCTGCGGCCTGTCATACCGGCGGTGGGCGGCATGATGGGCATGGCGCCCGCGCGGTTCGCGGCCGTCGACCTGCCGGCCTGTTTTCTCTGGGCGCCCGCGTTTTTGCTGCCGGGCGTGCTGTTCGGCACATCCCTTGAAGTGGCTTCGCAGTACACGGGACGCCTGGCCGCCATCCTGATCATCCTGCTGGTCCTGCTGTGGCTGACCTGGTGGGCCATTCGGTCCATCTACGAGCCGTTGGCGAGCCGCTCGGCGCGCTGGGTGCGCCACGCGATCCGCTGGAACCGCCGGCACCCGGTACTCGGACGGATAACCGGCCCCCTGATCGATCCGTCGCGGCCGGAAGCCGTCTCGGTAGCCATGACCGGAATCCTGCTGGTGCTCGTCATCTGGGCGTTCCTGATGCTGCTGTTCCTGTCGCCGTTTTCCACCCAGCCCGAGTCGCTGGACCTCGCGGTGCGCGACCTTGCCCTGTCGCTCAGGAACCACCTGGCCGACCCCGTGATGGTCGCGCTTTCCCAGCTGTCACGCTGGCAGGTTTCGGTATTTTCCGCCCTGGCGCTGCTGCTGTGGCTGCTGGGAGCGGGTCGGATCAAGGTGGCCCTGCACTGGCTGGTCGCGATGGCCGGTGGCGCCCTGCTTCACCTGATTCTCTCCTGGGGTTTGCGTCGGGCGCCCGAAGTGCTCGAACTCCAGGGAGAGGTTCTGGGCAGTCCGAGTGCAGCAATGGGCCTGGTCACCGTCGTGCTGACGTTCTTCGCGGTCATGGAGGCCGGTGAATTGCGCCGCAGGCACCGGCAGTGGCCTTACCTGGCCGCGGCGGTGCTGATACTCCTGCTGGGCACTGCGCGCCTTTACCTCGGGCTCGAATGGCTGAGCGGAGCCCTGGTCGGGATCGTGTCCGGCCTGGCCTGGGTCGCGGTTGTGGGATTTGCCTATCGCCAGCGCGCTACCCGGCATTTTTCCGGCGGCATGGCCAGCCTGGTTTTCTACGGGGCGTTCACGGCGCTGTTTTTCTGGCAGGTGAACGAGCATGCACAGACCGATACCGATGCGCTGCAATCCACCACCGTACTGCGCGAGATCAGCGCCGAGGGCTGGTGGCAAAGTGAATGGCGCACGCTGTCTTCGAAACGTTCACGCGTGTCGTCCATTGCCGAGGTCCGTTTCAACCTGCAGGTTGCCGCGGAGCCCGGCGAGTTGGCGGCCCTGTTATCGAAAAGCGGCTGGCAGCAGGTGCCGGATACCGATTGGCGCTGGGTGCTGCAAGCCCTGAACCCGGAAGCCAGTTCATTGACGCTGCCGCTTCTGGGCCGTGCCTACCAGGGCGCTCCCGAGGATTTGTTGCTCAAGAAGGTAATCGGCAAGCAGGAACTCATAACCCTTCGCCTGTGGGACTCCGGCGTGCGGCTAACGCCGGAAGGCAACGTGCTGTACCTGGGGCAAATGGTCGAGGAAGTCCTGGTGCAACGCTTCGGGCTGTTCAGTTTCTGGCGTGCGGTTGCCGTGCGGGAACCGCTGGTCACGTCTTTGCAGCAGGCGCTGCCCGGGCTGGAGCGGAAGGTCGTGGACGATGGCCTGCTGCTGATCCGCTGAGCGCGCAGGCAGCCATTTCAGTCTTCGCCGTCGAGCGCCTTGCAGAATCGTGACGGCACGGCGTCGAAACCGCCGTTGCTCATGAACACCACGTGGTCGCCGGGCCGCACCGCATCGAGCATCTGTTCCAGCAGGTCGTCGCTGTTGCTGACCACGCGGGCTGAACCTTCCAGTGAACTCAGCACGACGCTCGGGTCCCAGTCGATTCCGCCGCCGGTACGCAGCCAGACCCGGTCTGCCGCAGTCAGTGCGGGTCCGAGTTCGTCCGCGTGCGCGCCGGATCGCATGGTGTTGCTGCGCGGCTCCATTCCGACCAGGATGCGGGCGTTCCCGACGTTCCGCCTCAGCCCCTCGAGCGTCAGGCGGATGGCGGTCGGGTGGTGGGCGAAATCGTTGTACACGCGGATATCGCCCGCCGAGTGAATGAGCTCCATCCGCCGCTTGACGCCCTCGTAGCGAGCCAGCGCGCGGACCGCGTGTGCCGGTTCGACACCGGCCGCCACGCAGGCGGCGACAGCAGCGACGGCGTTCATCGCGTTATGCCGCCCGAGCTGACCCCACCTCATCGAGCCTACCGGGGTGTCACGGTAGAAAAAAGCGAGTTCGCTGCCGTCCGGCTTGACCTGCTCGACCCGCCAGTCCGAACCTTCGCGGTCCGAGAAACGTTCGAGCCGGCTCCAGCACCCCATGTCGAGAACCGCCTCCAGGCGGGCGTCCGCGCCGTTGCTGATGATCGTTCCCTTGCCGGGAATCGTGCGCACGAAATGGTGGAACTGGGTCTGGATCGCACGGATATCCGGGTAGATGTCGGCGTGATCGAATTCCAGGTTGTTCAGCGTCGCCACGATGGGCCGGTAATGGACCAGCTTGGCCCGCTTGTCGAAAAACGCCGTATCGTACTCGTCCGCCTCGACGACGAAAAATTCTTCGCCGTCGCGCGCCGAGTAGCCGAAGTTGGACGGGATACCGCCGATCAGGAAACCGGGCTTCAGCCCTGCGTCTTCGAGAATCCAGGCGATCATGGCGGAAGTGGAGGTTTTGCCGTGCGTTCCCGAAACGGCGATGACCTTCTTGCCCCTGAGGTAGTTCCGGCCCAGCCAGCGCGGACCGGAAACGTATTCCACGCCGCTGTCCAGTACATGCTCGATTGCGGGATTGCCCCGGCTGAGCGCATTGCCGATGACGACGAGATCGGGCGGGCACTCCTGCATGAAGTCCGCTTCGTAACCTTCGATCAGCTCGATACCTTCTGATTCGAGCTGCGTGCTCATCGGCGGGTAGGTGTGCTCGTCCTGGCCGGACACGCGGTGGCCCGCGCGCTTGGCGAGCAGGGCGACCCCGCCCATGAACGTGCCGCAAGCGCCGAGAATGTGAATATGCATGTTATTTATCCAAAAAGCGCCTTGAGAACAAACAGGTTAATGGCGAACACCGCTACGGCAAGCAAAACACCGGTCCCCAGCTTGATGGACAGCGCATTCCGGTAAATGTGCCCGTCCACCGCAAGGCTCCACAAAAACAGCCCGAGATAGGAAACGGCAAGGCCGGCCTGGGGCTGTTGCGGGTTGATCCAGCTGAGAATGGCGATCGACGCGAGCCCGAACAACAAGCCGGTGCCCGCCAGCGCCGCCACGGTCTGCAGCAATCGCGACTGCAGGCCGCGCATGTTCAGCAGGATTCCCGCCACGATGAACTGCAGTCCGACGGCGACGAGTGTGCGCTGTCCGTAGTCGGCCTCGTTGAGCACACCGCCGGCGACAAAACCACTGATAATGTACAGCGCGACGAGCAGCAGCGTGATTCCCGGGCTCGCCGGCAGGTCCTGCGGCCCCGAGCGCAGCCGCATCATTTCCAGCAGGGGTAGCAATTGCCGGCCCATCAGCGCCGGTCCGGGCGGTAGCGCACGGGGCAGCCGTCAGGATTCCGGGCTGATCTGCAGCACTGCCCTGATGCGCTGGAAGACTTCCTCGATCGTTCCGTCGCCGAGTACGCGTGAAAGAATGCCTTTTTCAGCATAGTAGTCGACCACCGGGGCCGTCAGTTCGCCGTAAACCTTCAAACGGTTGCGCACGGTCTCCTCGGTGTCGTCGCTGCGGCCCTCGAGGGCGGCGCGTTTCGCGATCCGCTCGACGACCTGCTCCTCGTCGACATCGATCTGCAGCGCTTCGTCGACCGGTTTGCCGATCCGCTCGAGGAGTTCGTCCAGTGCGCTCGCCTGGGCCAGGTTGCGGGGAAACCCGTCGAGAATGAAGCCGGCTTCGTTTTCGGTCCCGGTCAGGCGCTCTTCGAGCAGGCCCAGTACGATTTCGTCCGAAACCAGCTCGCCCCGGTCCATGACTTCCTTGGCTTTTTTGCCGAGTTCACTGCCCGAGGCGACGGCCGCGCGAAGCAGGTCTCCGGTCGAAACGTGATCCAGCCCAAGCTCCGTGACGATGAGCGCGGCCTGGGTCCCCTTGCCCGAACCGGGCGCGCCCATGATTACAATTCGCATTCGATGCTTCCTGTCCACTAGAATATTGCGCTAACGCTAACCGCTCGGAATCGGCAAGTCAACGCGCTCACCGCCTGTTCGACCGCCACGGGCGGTGTGTATTTTTGCGCCGGAAAGGCGGATAGACGAAACTTCAGCCATCGAGTCCAGCAAGGAGCTTCAAGTGACCAAGAAAAACCTCTTGTACGCGCAGTCCGGCGGCGTCACGCCGGTAATCAACGCCACGGCCTGTGGCGTCATCGAAAAAGCCCGCGAGCACAAAGATCGCATCGGCAAGGTTTACGCCGGAAAAGACGGCATCCTGGGTGTCCTGCGCGAGGAACTGATCGATACGTCGAAAGAAACCAGCGCCCGTATTGCCGGCCTGCGGCACACGCCGGGCGGCGCTTTCGGATCCTGCCGCTACAAGCTCAAGGGGCTGGAAGAGAACGAGCGCGAGTACGAGCGACTGATCGAGGTCTTCAAGGCGCATGACATCGGCTATTTCCTTTACAACGGCGGCGGCGACTCCTCGGATACCGTGCACAAGGTTTCCCAGATCGGCAAGAAGCTGGGTTTCCCGGTGCAGTGCATCGGTGTGCCGAAGACGATCGACAACGACCTGCCCGTGACCGACAACAGTCCGGGCTTCGGTTCGGTTGCAAAGTACGTGGCGGTGTCCACCATGGAAGCCAGCCTCGACGTGGAGTCGATGGCGTCGAGTTCGACCAAGGTGTTCATCCTCGAGGTCATGGGTCGTCACGCCGGCTGGATCGCGGCTGCGGCCGGGCTGGCCCAGCGCGAGGAAGGCGATCCGCCCCACATCATTCTGTTCCCGGAGGTGCCGTTCAGGCAGCGCGAGTTCCTGCGCAAGGTCAAGCAGTCCGTCAAGAACTACGGTTACTGCACGGTCGTCGTCTCGGAAGGCGTGCGCGACGGGCGCGGCCGCTTCCTGGCGGACGCAGGCACGCGCGATGCCTTCGGGCATGCACAGCTCGGCGGCGTGGCCCCGGTGGTCGCGTCCATCGTGCGCGAGAAGCTCGGCTACAAGTATCACTGGGCGGTGTCGGACTACCTGCAGCGCGCAGCCCGACATATCGCCTCGAAGACGGATGCCGAGCAGGCCTACGCGGTCGGCGCGGCGGCGGTTGAGTTGGCGATGGAAGGCAAGAGCGGCGTGATGCCGGTCATCAAGCGGGTCTCCAACAACCCTTACCGCTGGAAGATCGGGGAGACGACGCTGGGCCGCGTCGCCAACGTGGAGAAAATGATTCCCAAGAGCTACATCACGAAGGACGGCTTCGGTATCACGGCAGCCGCCCGCCGCTACCTGGCGCCGCTGATCCAGGGTGAAGATTACCCGCCTTACGACAAGGACGGCCTGCCGAAGTACGTGCGCATGAAGAAAGTCCTGGCTGCGAAAAAGCTGGACAACTTCGAAGTCTGAGTCGCAATTTCACTCGCGGGGGCGTTTTTTGCCCCCGCAATTTTCATATCGCGATCCGCGGCGCCTTTCTTGACCCATGCTAGGTGGCGCCGGGTTGTTCTCTGGTAAAATCCCCCGGATTTTTGGTGTTCACCCCTTTGAACTTTGAGGAGTAATTGTTCTATGACTACCGAAACAGCGCTTTGGCTGGCGCTCGGATCGGCCATCCTGGCCGTTATTTACGGTCTCGTAACCACCAAGTGGATCCTCGGCAAACCGGCCGGTAACGAGAAGATGCAGAACATCGCCGCCGCCGTGCAGGAAGGCGCGAGCGCCTACATGAACCGCCAGTACTCGACCATTGCCGTCGTCGGCGTCATTCTGTTCGTCGTGGTCGGTTTCTTCCTGGACTGGGCTACCGCGATTGGTTTCGCGATCGGCGCGGTTTTCTCGGCGCTCGCCGGCTACATCGGAATGTTCGTGTCGGTACGCGCCAACGTGCGCACGGCGGACGCCGCGCAGCACGGCCTGCAGCCCGCACTGAAGATTGCGTTCCGCGGCGGCGCCATCACCGGCATGCTGGTCGTGGGTCTCGGCCTGCTCGGCGTCGCCGGGTATTTCTACATCCTGAAATCCATGGGCGCCAGCGAGGACGACACGCTGCACGCCCTGGTCGGCCTGGCGTTTGGCGGCTCGCTGATTTCGATCTTCGCCCGTCTCGGCGGCGGTATCTTCACCAAGGGCGCCGACGTGGGTGCCGACCTGGTCGGCAAGGTCGAGGCCGGTATCCCGGAAGACGATCCGCGCAACCCGGCCGTGATTGCCGACAACGTGGGCGACAACGTGGGTGACTGCGCCGGCATGGCCGCCGACCTGTTCGAGACCTACGCGGTCACGCTGGTCGCCACCATGCTGCTCGGCGCCCTGACGGCTTCAACGCTGGGCGCCAACGCCGTGATCTACCCGATGGTGCTGGGAGGTGTCTCCATTATCGCCTCCGTGCTCGGTACGTTTGTCGTCAGCGTCAAGGAAGGCGGCAAGATCATGACCGCGCTGTACAAGGGCGTTATCGCCTCCGGTGTGCTGGCAGCGATCGCCTTTTATCCCATCACCACGACGATGATGGGTGAGGGTGCGACCAACCTGTACTTTGCCGCCCTGATCGGCCTGGCGCTGACCGCTGCCATGGTATTCATTACCGAGTACTACACCGGCACCGAGTTCAGCCCGGTCAAGAAGATTGCCGAAGCGTCCACGCTGGGTCACGCGACCAACATCATCGCGGGCCTCGGCGTGTCCATGAAGGCCACGGCCCTGCCCGTGCTGGCCGTCTGCGCATCCATCTGGGGCGCCCATGAACTTGCCGGCCTCTACGGTATCGCGATCGCCGCGACCACCATGCTGTCCATGACCGGCATGATCGTGGCGCTCGATGCCTTCGGGCCGATCACGGACAACGCCGGCGGCATCGCCGAGATGGCCGAGCTTCCTCCGGAAGTGCGCAAGACCACCGACGCGCTGGATGCCGTGGGCAATACGACCAAGGCCGTGACCAAGGGCTACGCCATCGGCTCCGCCGGACTGGCGGCGCTGGTGCTGTTCGCCGATTACACGCACAGCCTGAGCAAGATGCCCGAGTACGCGAGCCTGACCTTTGACCTTTCGAACCACCTGGTCATCATTGGCCTGTTCATCGGCGGCCTGGTTCCGTTCCTGTTTGGTGCAATGGCCATGGAGGCCGTGGGCCGCGCGGCCGGTGCGATCATTACCGAGGTGCGCCGCCAGTTCCGCGAGATCGACGGCATCATGGAAGGCACGACCAAGCCGGACTACGCCAGGTCCGTGGACCTGCTGACCAAGGCGGCGATCAAGGAGATGATCATCCCGTCGCTGCTGCCGCTGCTGGTTCCGATCATCGTCGGCGTCGTGCTCGGCCCGCAGGCCCTGGGCGGCCTGCTGATCGGCACCATCGTCACCGGCCTGTTCGTCGCCATCTCGATGACGACGGGCGGCGGGGCCTGGGACAATGCCAAGAAGTACATCGAGGACGGCAACTTCGGTGGAAAAGGCACCGAGGCGCATGCCGCGGCGGTCACGGGCGACACCGTGGGCGACCCGTACAAGGATACGGCCGGTCCAGCGATCAACCCGCTGATCAAGATCATCAACATCGTGGCGCTGTTGATCGTCACGCTGATCTGACCAGCTGCAAGACCGGGGTCAAGACCGGGGTCAGAGTAGCTGAGCTACTCTGACCCCATTTTTTTACCTTTTTTCATGGCTCGAAAACGTAGCCGAAGCGCTCGATGTCTTCCTTGAACCAGCGCGTGACACGTTCTTTGCTGCCGGAGTCGTAGTAGCTGCCGTAAGCGGCGCGGGCCGACGCGTTCAGGTGCCGCAGGCTGGCGCCCGGCGCGATTTTATTAGCGATCTTTGCGAAATCCCCCGCGATGTTCTCGAAGCGGCCGACGAAATCGATATCGATTTCGCCGCGGTCGTCCCGCAGCCATTCACTCTGTGTCTGGAAAGACTTCGGGTTGTTGTGGAAAGCCGGGTCAGGGTCTTCGCAGAATACCCTCTGCGTCCATGCGGAGAAGGACAGGTCCCGGGTAGCGATGCCGGTACGGTCTTTTCCCCGCCGGTACTCGTAAAGCGAAACGGCCCGGTCCCAGGGGTTGCGCACGAAGGTGAATTTCCACGCGGAAACCCATTTTTCACGACCGATGCGCTCGATTATTTCACGAGCCGTCAGGTGCTGCTTGACGTGCAGCCCGACCGCCTTGCCGATACTCGTGCCCGCGGTCTTGTTGATGTGCAGGAAGATGAAGGGTGTTTCGTTTCCAAAACGCAGCGGCGAGGGCCTGATGCGCAGCAGTCGGTACAGCATTTTCTCGGCGAGCGGGCTTCGGGTCATCGTCTCGTTATTCGTGGATGGCCATGTACTCCCGGGCCTCGCGGGCCAGGCGCTCCTCGTCGAGATCCAGCGCCCGGCTCAACCGGCGCAGGAGTTCCGGGTACTGGCGCCGGTCTGTCAGGTTCAGGCAATCCAGCCCGCAGAGTTCCTTGACCAGTTCGGCGGCGGCGCTGGTGTTGGCAGCCGGGCCGGAAACGACGTCCGCGCGCAGTTTCGGGCCAAAGGCGGTTTGCACGCCCAGCACGGCATAGGGGTCGGACGCGCAGAGCACGGTAAAACGGGTGTTGTCGCCCAGCTGGTTTACCACGGTCGCTCCATTATAAGGCTCGAGCGGCGAAGCGCCCGACTCGGCGACCAGTATTTCGGCGTCACAGTCGGCAATTCGCGAGATCATGTGATCGAATGCTTTGCGGTATTGTTCTTCCTCGCATACCGTCGAAGGCAGGCCGGCATCGACAAAGTCAATCACGTGAGCAGCTCCGGCATCCCGGAATTGCAGGATGTCCCGGTAGCGGGCGGAGCCGGTCAGCTTCGCTGCGGCAACGCTGAGACCCATGTACTTCAGCGCCCGGATGATCAGCCGTCCCGCGGTCGTTTTTCCCGACGACATCGAGGTGCCGATCAGCAGAATGACCGGGATTTCGAGTTTGCGCCGCGGCGCCGGTTTCACGAAATCGCCCATCGTGACCTTGTTTCCGCCGCGCGTCACGTGCCCCTCGTACTCCATCTGCATCAGGTTCGGGAACATCGGGGAAACGGAAGTGGAGCAGCCCAGCAGGCCCGCGCTGGTCAATGCCTCCAGGCGCAAATCGTCCCCGATCGCGCGCCAGTCGCCAACGCCTTCCAGCGTCGCCGCGCGCCGTCCCAGGGCGCCGATCATCAGGTCGCCGCGCACCATGTCCGTCATGCGGCCGGATTTCGTTTCGCAGCGGTAGAGCCGGTTGTGTTCGCCGGAGATTCTTCCGACAACGAAATCACCCGTCGCCCATTTTTCCCGTTCGAGCAGTTCTACGTTGAATGGTTTTTGCCAAAGGTCCGAGCAGCGCGAGACGGAAGAAAAAAAATAATGCGGTTTCATGTCGTGTCCGTTGCGGTTGCATTGAGGGGCGGCGCCGCCAGCAACAGGGCGAGCAGTGCGGCGCGTTCGATCGTGGGCGGCAGGCGGAGGTGCTCGTGGCGCGCATGGGCGCCGTCGCCGACGGCGCCCATGCCGTCCAGGGTAGCGGTGTAGAGGCTGGTGAAGTTTCCGTCAGAACCGCCGCCGGCAGACGCCTCTCCGAGCGCGATGCCCAGTTCGCCGCCGAGACGGCAGGCCATGCGCCAGAGACGCCGGTTTTGGGGGGTATGCTCCATCGCCGGACGGCCGAACAGGCCGTCCACCTCGATTCGCGTGCCCGGCGTGACCGGTTCGAGGGCGCGAATCGACGCTTCGACGCGTTCCGCGTCCTCGGCCGTGGCAACCCGGACGTCGACCACCGCTTCACTGGTCGGAGCGACCACGTTGGGCCGCAGCCCCCCGTCGATGGTGCCGACGTTCACGGTGACGCCCCGGTCCAGGTCGTTGAGGGCAAACAGTTCCTGGATCACGTGTGACAGTTCAAGGATGGCGCTGGCGCCGGCGCCCGGGTCCAGGCCCGCGTGCGCCGCTTCGCCGTGCACCCGGATGGTGAAGCGCCCGATCCCCTTGCGGGATGTTTTCAGGTCACCGGCCGGCCCGAGCGAAGGCTCCAGCACGAATACCCGGTCCATGCCGGCCGCCAGCTTCTCGATATAGCGGCGACTGTCGCGGCTGCCGATTTCTTCGTCCGAGTTGAAAAAGAGGTGCGGCGTAACGACCGGTCGCAAGTCGAAGTGACTCAGCGCATCGAGCGCAAGCAGCGCCTGCGCCACGCCGCCTTTCATGTCGTAGACACCCGGGCCCCTGACGGTCTCGCCGTCATATTCGAAAGGCATGTCGGACAGAGTGCCGACCGGCCAGACGGTGTCGTAGTGCCCCAGGATCATCTGCGCCGGGGCTCCGGGTCGACGGTTTGCCGGGCGCGCGTGCAGCATCCCGCCGCTCGTTTTTCCTGGAACCCGGATGACCCGGTAAGCACGGGCCTCCAGTTCGCCCGCGATGATTTCCCGCACTTCCTGCTGGGCTTCAGGGACGTCCGATGGCGACTCGGCGAGCGTCATTCGCCTGAGCAGGTCGACCATGTCATCGCTTCGCCCCCGCAGGTATTCGAGGACTTTCGTCGCTTCGGGCAGACGTTCCGTGGTCACTTTTTCATGCCTGCCGGAAACGGAAACGAGTTGCTGTCCTCGATCGTGGCGAAGCGATCGGGGTACAGGTAAGCGAGCATGGGGGAGGCGTGCACCAGCGCCTGGTCGTCACCGTCCTGCACGCGCGCCGCGTTTCTCGCCACGCGGGCGGCGACGATGCGGCCCACGATCAGGCTGTTTTCGCCGAAACCGTCCACGATCCGGTCGAGTTCGCATTCAAGAAAAGCGCTGGCGCCCTCGAGCAGCACGCCCTTGACGCTGCTCGCTGAAAATGCCCCGAGTGCGGACAGGGAAGGTTTTTCGTCCTCATCGCAGCGCGGCGCCGCCGCCAGGCTGGTCTGCACGAGTTGGGAAGGTCGCGGGAAACTGACCGTGAAGGCTTTTTCGCGCCGAATATTGGAATAGGTCCCGTGGCGCGGGGTGCAGACGAAGCCGAACCAGTTGTCCCAGCCCATCGGCAGGGCCATGTGCTTGGGTGCGAAGTCGTGAGCGCCTGAAGGGTCGATGGTCCCGATCAGCACCAGGGGCGCGACCCAGTAGAACCGGTCCCAGACCGGAAGCGATGTATCCAGTTCCATCAGCGACTGCGTGCTGTCCGATTCCCGCATGACCATCTCCCGCCCGGTTGGCCGCGTTCAATAACCCATTCAGACACTAACCCGCCGTCGAAAGCAACGCTTTGATCTGGGACAAGCCTCGACAGTGAATGATTTCCGGTAAAATCCGCCCATGAATTCGACTCTCGTGCTTTTATGTACCTGTCCCGATGAGAACGTGGCGCGCACGCTGGCCGGCCGACTGGTAGAAGAACGACTGGCCGCCTGTGTGAACGTCCTGCCCTCGGTCCGGTCTATCTACCGTTGGCAGGGAGCGCTTCAGGAAGATTCGGAAGCACTGATGGTGATCAAGACCGGCGCCTGCCGTTACCGTGAGGCCGAGGACTGGTTGCAGCGCAACCACCCTTACGACGTACCGGAAATCATCGCGCTCCCGGTTGAACAGGGGCTGCCGGCTTACCTCGAGTGGGTCGTCCAGGAAACAAAATTATGAACGTGACAAAAAATCCATTGATGGCTCTCCTCGCTGCGCTGCTGGCTGCCGCTTTCTCGGCACCGGCCGCTTTTGCCATAGACGCCGGCTCGGTGCGCGACTTCGACGATGTGTTCGTGATTTCCGCCGAGGCGAACGGGCGGGAAAGCGTCCGCGTGCGCTGGAACATCGAGGAAGGTTATTACCTGTATAACAACCAGTTCCTGGGTTTCAGCACAGAAACCGGCGGTGTCGTGCTCGGCGAGCCGCGGCTTCCGACGGGTAAAACCGGGTATGACGAACTGCTGGGCCAGGAAGTCGAAAAGTACTATGGCGAGGTGACGGTGGAAGTGCCGCTGGAGTCCGTCGCGCCGTCGGTGAACACGCTGCAGCTGAAAGTGCGCTCCCAGGGCTGTCTCGAAGACGAACTCTGTTACCCGCCGACGACCCAGGTCGTCGACCTGGCGCTGCCGTCTGCGCCCGGGGAAAGCGCCGGCGCCTCGCTGCTGTCGGGCTACGAACCGCCCCCACTGACTGCCGAAGAGGCTTTCAGCTACGAGTCCATCGGCTACGACGCCGGGACGGCGCTGGTTCGTTTCACCATGCCGTCCGACCATTACCTTTACGCGGACAAGCTGGAATTCCGGGTCGTTTCGGGAGACGGGTTTTCAGTCGCCGGCGTGGATCTTCCGGAGGGCGTGATCAAGGACGATCCCGAGTTCGGGCCGGTCCCGGTCTACTTCGGCCAGGTCGAAGTGCCGGTCCGGCTGGCGCGGCCCGCGGGTCCGGCCACCGCGGTCGAGCTGGAAGCCAGCTTCCAGGGATGCCGCGACGGTGATATCTGTTACCCGCCGATGAAGCGCACCGCCGCCTTTGAAATGCCGGCCTCGAAGAACGCTGTTTCAGCCGGGCCGCCACGTGAACCTTCATTGGAGCCGGCTGCCGTTCCGCAGGCGGAGCAGGATCGCCTGGCCCAGCTGCTGACCAGCAGCCCGCTGCGCGCCGTGGCCGCGTTTTTCATCGCGGGCCTGCTGCTCGCGTTTACACCCTGCGTGCTGCCGATGATTCCGATCCTGTCCGGCATCATCATCGGCCAGGGCAAGGAACTGACCACCGCCCGGGCCTTCTGGCTGTCACTGGTTTACGTGCTGGCGATGGCGGTCACCTATACCGTGGCCGGCGTGCTGGCGGGGCTGTTTGGCCAGAACCTGCAGGCGGCGTTCCAGAACCCGTGGATCATCAGCGGTTTTGTCGCCATTTTCGTACTGCTGGCCCTGTCCATGTTCGGTTTCTACGAATTGCAGCTGCCGGCCCGGCTGCAGACGCGGCTCACCGAGGCGAGCAATCAGCAAAAAGGCGGAAGCCTGGCGGGCGTGGCCGTGATGGGTTTTCTTTCCGCCCTGATCGTCGGCCCCTGCGTGGCGCCTCCGCTGATGGCCGCGCTGATCGTCATCGGCAGTTCCGGTGACGCGGTGCTGGGCGGCACCGCGCTGTTCGCGCTGGCCATGGGCATGGGCCTGCCGCTGATCCTGTTCGGTGTTTCCGCGGGCAAGCTCGTGCCTCGGGCCGGCGCATGGATGAACGCCGTCAAGGCGGTGTTCGGCGTGGCCATGCTCGGCCTGTCCGTGTGGATGCTCGAACGCATTTTGCCCGGCGGCATCATCATGGTCCTGTGGGGGCTGCTGGCCATCGGCTGCGCGGTTTATCTCGGAGCGCTCGAACCGGCAAGGGAAGGTTCGGGGTGGCGCAAGCTGTGGAAATCCCTTGGGGTCTTTCTGCTCGTGCTGGGTGTGCTCGAACTCATCGGCGCCGCCGCCGGCGGCAGCGACTGGACCCGGCCGCTGGCCGGCCTGGAGCGGGGCTCCGGGAGCACGGCCGTCGCCGAAGCGCATACGCCGTTTCAGCGCATCAAGTCACTCGCGGATCTCGACAGCGCAATCGACACGCGGGCCGCGGGCCGCGGCACGATCCTGGACTACTACGCGGACTGGTGCGTGGAGTGCAAACGCATGGAGCGCAACACGTTTCCGGAGGTCGGGGTGGCTCAGCGCATGGACCGTTTTCAGCTGCTGCAGGCCGACGTGACGGCCAATGACGAGACGGACCAGGCCCTGATGCGCGAGTTCGGGATCATCGGCCCGCCGGCCATCCTGTTCTTTGACCGCGCAGGGCGCGAGATGAAAAGTTTCCGGCTCGTGGGCTACTTCGGCCCCGAGGAGTTTGCCGATCATCTCGACCGGGTGATGGCCGCCTGGTAATGGATCGCGCCTGAAACCTGCCCGGCTGCAGAGTGGTCAAAATCAGGAAATATTACGATCTTGCCGCCAATTGCATCGATCGGTAGACAAAAAACACCGTATGATGCAGACTTGCTCTCGCTGACGGAGGGCAAGCGCATGGCGAAAATACTGGTACTCAACGGACCCAACCTCAATCTTCTCGGAAGCCGCGAGCCGGAACTGTACGGTCACCGCACGTTGTCTGAAATCATGGAAGAACTGGACCGCTTTGCCGGCGCCTGCGGTCACGAGTTCGACTGGAAACAGGAAAACAGCGAAGGCGTGCTCGTCGAGGCCATACACCGGGCGGCCGCTGAAGGCGTGGATTACATCCTGTTCAACCCGGCCGGGTATACGCATACCAGTGTCGCCCTGCGCGACGCGATGCTCGCGGTGCAGATTCCTTTCGTGGAAGTTCACCTGACGCCGACCGCCGCCCGCGAGCCTTTCAGGCAGATTTCCTATTTTTCCGACATCGCGATCGGCGTGATCACGGGCTTTCGGGGGGAAAGCTACATGCTGGCCCTGCAGGCCATCATCAACCTGATTGATCCCTGGGATAAATAACCGGAGCGCCAAATGGATATCAGAAAGATAAAAAAGCTCATCGAGTTACTGGAGGAGTCAAGCCTCTCCGAGATTGAAATTGTCGAGGGCGAAGAATCGGTTCGCCTCAGCCGGGGCGCCGCGGCCGTTGCCGGGATGCCGGTGCACATGCCGCAGCATTACGCCTTGCCGCCCAACGTCCAGGCGGCGGCCTGGTCGGCTCCCGGCCAGGTGCCGGCCGCGGCGGCCGGGCCCGCCGAGCCGGAACAGGAAGAGGTTCCGGAGGGTGAACTCGTGCGCGCGCCCATGGTGGGCACATTTTACGCGGCGTCCAGCCCCGAAGCGGAGCCTTTCGTCTCGCTTGGCCAGCAGGTCAGCGAAGGTGAGACCATGTGCATCATCGAAGCCATGAAAATGTTCAACCAGATCGAGGCGGAATGCAGCGGCACGGTGGTGGCCATCCTGGTCGAAAACGGTCAGCCCGTTGAGTTCGACCAGCCCCTGTTCGTCATCCGCTAGGCCGCATCATGCCAGTTTTCGAAAAAGTCGTTATCGCCAACCGCGGTGAGATTGCGCTACGCATCCTTCGCGCCTGCGAAGCCATGAACATCAAGACCGTGGCGCTGCATTCGACGGTCGACCGCAACCTCAAACATGTCGCGATGGCGGATGAATCGGTGTGCATCGGGCCGCCGCCGGCGACCGACAGTTACCTGAACATTCCGGCCATCATCGCGGCGACCGAGCTGACCGACGCCGTTGCGGTGCACCCGGGTTACGGTTTCCTGGCCGAGAACGCCGATTTCGCCGAGCGCATCGAGGAAAGCGGCTTCGTTTTCATCGGGCCGCGGCCCGAGACGATTCGCCTGATGGGCGACAAGGTCTCCGCCATCAACGCCATGCGGAAGGCGGGCGTGCCCTGCGTGCCCGGCTCGGACGGCGCCCTCTCCGATGATCCTGAAGACGTGGCGCGTATCGCGCGCGAAATCGGCTACCCGGTCATCATCAAGGCGGCGGCCGGCGGCGGTGGCCGCGGCATGCGCGTGGTCAACACCGAGCCGCACCTGCACCACGCGCTGCAGCTGACCCGCCAGGAGGCGGGCAGCGCATTTGGCGACGATACGGTCTACCTGGAAAAATTCCTGGAAAATCCACGTCATATCGAGGTCCAGGTGATTGCCGACCAGCATGGCAACGCCGTTCACCTCGGTGAACGTGACTGCTCGACGCAGCGCCGCCACCAGAAAGTCATCGAGGAAGCCCCCGCGCCCGGCATCACGCCGGAGCAGCGCAACGAGATCGGCATGATCTGTGTCGAAGCCTGCAAGCGGATTGGATATCGCGGCGCCGGCACGTTCGAATTCCTGTTCGATAACGGGAAGTTCTATTTCATCGAGATGAACACGCGTATCCAGGTCGAGCACCCCGTGACCGAGTGCATCACCGGCGTCGATCTCGTGCGTGAGCAGATCCTGGTGGCGGCCGGCCGGCCCCTGTCGTTCAGCCAGGAGGACGTGGTCATCCGCGGTCACGCGGTGGAGTGCCGCATCAACGCGGAAGACCCGGTTACCTTCATGCCGTTCCCCGGAACGGTCGAGGGGTTTCACGCGCCGGGCGGCCCGGGCATCAGGACTGAAACCCACATCTACGATGGTTACCGCGTGCCCCCGAACTACGACTCGATGATCGGCAAGATCATTGCTTACGCCGGCGACCGGGAACAGGCCATCGCGCGCATGCGGGTCGCCCTGGACGAGATGGTGCTGCACGGCATCAAGACGAACGTGCCCCTGCACAAGTGGCTGCTGCACGACCCGGGCTTTCTCGCGGGCGGTTTCAACATTCATTACCTGGAAAAACGGCTCGAAGAAAGGGATACCTGAGTCGTGCCGTGGACCGAGGTCATGATCCGCGTCGACCGGGACGCCGTGACCGAGGCGGAGCGCTGCCTCGAAGCACTCGGGGCGGCCGCGGTGACGCTGGAGGATGATGCGGACCACCCCGTGCTCGAACCCGGTCCCGGCGAAACCCCTTTGTGGCCCACCGTGAGCGTGCGCGGCCTCTTTGGTGCCGCAGTTGACCGGGCCGGCGTGCTCGAGGCGCTGCGGGCGGTTCCGGGTGCGCGGGAGCCCGGCCGCGTGCATTGGCGCAGTCTGGACGATCGCGACTGGGTCCGCGCCTGGATGGACCGCTTCGAGCCGATGCGCTTCGGAGCGCACCTCTGGGTCGTTCCCAGCGGCATGGACGACCCGGCCGACCCGGCCGCGGTCCTGCTGAGACTCGACCCCGGGCTCGCTTTCGGCACCGGAACCCACCCGACCACCGCGCTTTGCCTGGAGTGGCTGGCCGACCGGGACATGATCGGCGCCAGCGTTCTCGACTACGGCTGCGGCTCAGGAATACTGGCCATCGCGGCGGCGAAGCTGGGCGCCTCGCGCGTTGTCGCCGTGGACAATGACCCGCAGGCCCTGGAGGCGACGCGGTTGAACGCCGAGCGCAACGGGGTTGCTGACCGGGTCGGGTGCGTGGCGCCGGAAGCGTTCGAGGCGGGGAAATTCGATGTCGTGGTGGCGAATATCCTTGCCCGGCCGCTGATCGAACTGGCTCCGCTGATCGTGAGCAATGCTATCCGTGAAGGGCGCCTGGTCCTCTCGGGCTTGCTCGAGGAACAGGTCGGAACCGTGACCGCGGCGTACCGCCCGCACTGCCGCGTAGAGGAAACCGCGACGCGCGAAGGGTGGTCGCGCGTGGTTCTTGCAAAAACGGCCTAGTTACCGAGAACGGTTGGGGCTACTCCGGGACCTCGCCCCAGATTTCCGCGTTTTTTCCCCACAGCGAAAGCAGGTAAGGCCTGAACAGCGCTGCTTCGGGCTCGTCCCCGAGGCTGTCGATATGGCGCAGCATGTCGCCCGGGGGCAGCTTGCCGAACAGCACGTCTACCGACTGGGCGAAAAGCTCCGCGTACAGCGGGGAGTAAACGATGGCGTCGCGGTTCTTCTCGATGTGGGACAGCCAGGCGGACCTGTCTTCCGGCCCGATTTCCTTGCCCGCGATGATCTGCACGGACTGTGACTCGTTGAAATTGGCGAGTGTTTCGAAGCCCGCGTGCGTGACATAAAGTTCAAATTCTTCGGCCGTGCAGAACTGGTTGCGGGCGACGTCTTTGCGCCTGCCCTGGTCGGCCCGGGACCAGACCAGCGGTTCGTAGGACCAGCGGTGCCAGCCAACGGGGTGGCTGAGGTTCCAGGTCTCGACGAAAATCACTCCGCCGGGGCGGACCACGCGGTGCAGTTCCTGCAGGTACAGGTACAGGTCTTCCTTGTCCATGTGGCAAAAGACCGCGATGGAGTAGGCCTTGTCGAAGCGGTTGTCCTCGAACATTTCCAGGCTGCTGCGTTGCAGCCGGTGGAAGTCCACGTTGTCCAGGTGCGCCATGCGCTCGCCGGCGTAACGCACCATGTTTTCCGAGATGTCGACACCGGTCCAGTGCCTGCAATGCGGCGCCAATTCGCGGCCGATGCGGCCGATGCCGCAACCCAGTTCGAGCACCTCGTCTTGCGGCCCGATGTTCAGCGCGGCAAGCGCCTGGCCGGCGGACCAGCGGCCCGTGTGCTGCACGACATCCTCGCTCTGGCTGCCGTCGACGGCCGAGATGGCGGATGCGGCTGAACTCGCCTGCCTGTTCCAGAACTCCGCGTAATTCGATACGTCCATGTTTTCTGCTTACCAGTTTTCGCGTTGGTTTTCGGGCAGCGCATTGTAACGCTCGATCGAGTCCACGATTTCCTGCCGTGCGGCAGCTGCGCCTTCCCATCCCTTGATGTTCACCCACTTGCCGGTTTCGAGGTCCTTGTAGTGGTCGAAGAAATGGTGAATCTGCATGCGCAGCAGGACGTCGACGTCCTCGAGTTCCTGCACGTCCTGGTAGAGGCCGGTGACGTCGTCGGTGGGCACCGCGAGCACCTTGGCATCCTCGCCGGACTCGTCCTCCATCAGCAGCAGGCCCACGGGCCGGCAGGTAATCACCGCGCCGTAGTTGATCGGCACCGGCATCACCACCATCACGTCGGTCGGATCCCCGTCCCCGCACAGCGTGTGCGGAATGTAGCCGTAGTTGCAGGGGTAGTGCATCGCGGTCTTCAGCATGCGGTCGAGAAACAGCGCGCCCGACTCCTTGTCGACTTCGTATTTCACGGCGGGGCTGTGCATCGGGATTTCGATGATGACGTTCACATCGTTGGGAACGTCACGACCGGGGGGGACTTTCTTGAGACTCATGGAGCACTCCGGGGGAGTCGATGGAATGCAACTGATTATATCTTTAAACTCTTTTGCATGGCGAAACTCTACTTCTACTACTCGGCCATGAATGCCGGCAAGACCACGGTGCTGCTGCAGTCCGCGCACAATTACCGCGAACGCGGCATGAACCCCCTGTTGTTCACGCCTCTGCTGGACGACCGCTACGGCAAGGGGGTCATCACGTCGCGCATCGGACTGAAGGCTGATGCCGTGACGTTCCGGCCGCAGGATGACCTGTTTCAGACGGTCCGGGACGAACTGGAAAAAGACAACGTGCACTGCGTGCTGGTCGATGAATCGCAGTTCCTGCTTCGCGACCAGGTGTACCAGCTCACGGAGGTCGTGGACCGGCTCGATATCCCGGTCTTGTGCTTCGGCCTGCGGACCGATTTCCAGGGCGAACTGTTCGAGGGCAGCCGGCACCTGCTGGCCTGGGCGGACGTTCTGCAGGAGCTGAAAACCATTTGCCATACCGGGCGCAAGGCGACCATGGTGGTGCGGGTGGACGACGACGGCTACGCGCTTCGCGAGGGCTCGCAGGTCGAGATCGGCGGCAATGAACGTTATATTTCAGTCAGCCGCAAGGAATTCAAGCGCGTGTTCTACGGCGGTGAGCGCGTGCGGCTGTTCGTTCCCTCTGATACGGCAGCTGAGTCCGGCGCCGAAACCGAACAGAACCCGCTGCTGGAGTAAGCCATGAAATTCCTGATCCTTCTGATTATCGTCCTGATCCTCGCCTGGAAGTTCTGGCCCCAGGACGGCGCGGATTCGGCCAAAGACTCGTTCATGGGCCCGCAGATGCAGGCCCTGGAAAAAGCCAGGGCGGTCGAGGACGATTACATCGATGCAGTCGAGGAAAAGAACCGCAGGATCGACGAGCAGACGGACGGCGGGTGATCCGGCCCCGGATTGTCCAATGGGTTCACCTTTGGCACGAGGGGCAGTAATAGCTGGAGCGCTGGCCGATGACTTTTCTCCTGATGGCGGTGCCACAGTTGAAACAGGCCAGCCCATCGCGGTCGTACACCAGCAGTTCCTGAGCGAAATAGCCCGGACTGCTTTCCGGGTCGAGGAAGTCGCGCAGCGTGGTTCCGCCGCGGCGGATCGCCCTCGCCAGCACGTCCTTGATGGCGCTGCTCAGCGCCTCGTAGCGCGCCGCAGAAATTCTTCCGGCGGCCCGGGCCGGGTGGATGCCGCTCATGAAGAGCGCCTCCGAGGCGTAGATATTGCCCACGCCGACAACGGTCTTGCCGTCCATGATGAAATTTTTCACCGCGCCTTTGCGCCCGCGTGAACGCCGGTAGAGACAGGCGCCGTCGAAATCTTTCGACAGCGGCTCCGGGCCGAGATTGCGGAGCAGTTCATGCTCTTCGGCCGGGTCGTCGAACCAGGAAAATACGCCAAACCGCCGCGGGTCGTGAAAACGCACGCAGCGGCCGTCATCCAGCACGATGTCGACATGGTCGTGTTTGCGGGGCGCGTCGCCGGCACTGCAGACGCGCAGCGAACCGGACATGCCGAGGTGGATCAGCAGGCCGCCGCCCATACCCTGCAGGCCGATCAGCAGGTACTTGGCCCTCCTGCGGCATTCGCCGACGCGGCTTCCCGCGGCCCGGTGAACGCTGTCGGGTATCAGCCAGCGCAGCGACGGGTTGCGGACCACGATTTCCATGACGGTCCGCCCCTTGAGCGAGGGCGCGATGCCCCGCAGGGTGGTTTCAACCTCGGGCAGTTCAGGCAAAACCCGGTCTCCTCAATCAAAAAACCCGCCACGCGGGCGGGTTTTTTACAGGTACGCGAAAAGCGGCGATCACTTGATCTTGCCTTCCTTGTACATGACGTGCTTGCGTACGACCGGGTCGTACTTCTTGATTTCCATCTTTCCGGGGGTGTTTTTCTTGTTTTTGTCGGTCGTGTAGAAGTGACCGGTTCCGGCAGACGATACCAGGCGGATCTTATCTCGTGCGCTCTTGGCCATTGTTCAAGCCCTCCTCAGATTTTTTCGCCGCGTGACCGCAGGTCGGCCAGGACTGCATCGATGCCTTTCTTGTCGATGATGCGCAGGCCCTTGGTCGAGACGCGAAGTTTCACCCAACGGTTCTCGCTTTCCACCCAGAAACGGTGGCTGTGGATGTTGGGCAGAAAACGCCGCTTACTCTTGATATTCGAGTGCGACACGTTGTTTCCGGTTATAGGTCTTTTTCCGGTGACCTGGCAAACTCGTGACATTGGGATTCACCCTGAATTCTTACAAAAAATTAGCCGCTCTTTATACCCTGATCGGGCTTGTCGTGCAAGACCCGGCCGCGTTTTTGTCCGGTTTTTTCAGATCAGGCCGCGGGCCGCCATGGACACCGGGTTTCCGTCGCCCACGACGAAATGATCCAGCAGCCGGATGTCCAGCAGGCCGAGCGCTTCTTTCAGGCGGCGCGTGATGGCCTGGTCGGCCAGGCTGGGTTCGCTGACGCCGGATGGGTGGTTGTGGGCCACGATCAGCGCGGCGGCCCCCAGTATCAGGGCGCGCTCGGCCACCACCCTGGGGTAAACGGTCGCGCCGTCGATCGTTCCGCGAAACAACTCTTCAAACGCGATGACGCGGTGGCGCGTATCCAGGAACAGGCAGGCAAACACCTCGTGGCGGCAGTCCCGGAGTGCGGACTTCAGGTAGTCCCGGGTCGAGTCCGGGCTTTCCAGCGGGCGTCCCCTTTGCAGGGTTTCACCGAGAAACCGCCGGCCCAGTTCCCTCACGGCGCACAGCTTTCCCGCCTTGACCGGGCCCAGGCCCGGCTGACGTTCCAGCGTGGCCCGGTCTGCCAGGAACAGGCCGCGGAAACCGCCGAACTCGCCAAGCAGGGCGGAGGCCACGTCCAGGACCGGTTTGCGCGACATTCCGGTACCCAGAAGCAGCGCCAGCAGTTCGTGGTCTTGCAGCGCCTCCGGTCCCTCTTCGGCCAGTTTCTCACGCGGCAGTTTTTTGCTCATGCAGCCATTTTCATGCTCCAGCGGCTTTTCCGGTAGAGGAAAACACCTCGACCGCCTGTCATCCTGGCGCTTTCGGCCGGCGCAACGAAGAAGCGTTTGCGCCTGATGCTTGATATGATGGAATACGGTGTCAGGGGGCGGGACAGGGTCCTGGCCCGGCTTCAGCAAAGGGTGAAACAAGAAACAATGAAACCGGTACAAATCAAGATACTCGACCCGCGCCTGGGAAAGGAATTCCCGCTTCCAGAATACGCCACTGGCGGGTCGGCCGGCATGGATCTGCCCGCCTGCCTGGATGAGCCGCTTACCGTCGCCCCGGGCGAGACACGCCTGATTCCCACCGGCTTTGCCATGCACATGCAGGAGACCGGCCTGGCCGCCGTGATCCTGCCGCGGTCCGGCCTGGGCCACAAGCATGGGATCGTGCTGGGCAACCTGGTCGGTCTCATCGACAGCGACTACCAGGGACAGGTATTCGTTTCCTGCTGGAACCGCTCGCAGGACGATTTCACGGTCGAGCCGGGCACGCGGATCGCGCAGCTCGTGTTCGTTCCGGTGATCCAGGTGCAGTGGGAACAGGTTGACGAGTTCGAGACTTCCGAGCGCGCTGCCGGTGGCTTCGGACACACCGGGCATCGTTGAGGCAGCAGGAATATGGACATCAAGGCTAAATTACCGGAATTCATCGCGGCCGGGGACCAAAAGAGAGTCCATCCGGTCGTTGTCATCCTGCTCGGCGCAATCGGCGTGTTCGTCATCGCCGCCGCCGTCTGGCTCTATTTTTCCGACTCGCAGGCCGTCAGCCGGGCCGAAAAAGCCAGGGCCCAGGGGCAGATCGTGCTCGAGCAGATCATCGAACCGCTGCAGCGGTACGAGCAATCGGTCAACGATCCGCAGGTCCAGGCGCTGGCGCTGAACGTCATGGAGAACCCGGCGGCCAGCCAGGCGCTGCTCGACTGGCTGCGGGAACGTGAACCGGCCGTTCGAAGCGTCGAAGTGTTCAGAAGCGAAGAAATCGATACGCTGGTTCCCGATGCGCTCGGCGCAAACGGCTACGCCAAGCTGGACCTGGCGATGTCCGTGATCGAGGGTAAAAAATCACTGGTCCAGATCCACGGCGTGCTCGATCCGCCGATGCTCTTTGACGCCATTCCCGTGCAGGAAGGTGGGCAAACCCTCGGTGTCCTGGTGATTTCCGCAGATCCCTCGCTGGTGATCGACCCGTTTCATCCCGAGTATTCCGAGCTCGGCTTTGTCCGCCTTGCCCAGTACAACGGCCGGCAGCCGCTGACCGTGCTGAAAGAATTCGGCGACCCGTCCCGGGCCGGCGACATACCGGAGCGCCTGCTCGTGCCCGGCACCATGCTGCGGGTGGAAATCCCGCAGGTCAGCCATGTCAGCGTGTTCGGCGAAAATACCTTCCTGTTGCTTGTCGCGGCCGGGCTGCTGAGCATCGCCGGTGCGATCGGACTGTTCGTGCTGAGCCGGAAACAGGGAGCAAAAGAAGAGATCAGCAAGCCGGCGGTGACCGGGAGCCCTGCAGAACCGGCGCAGGCAATCGAAGCGGTGCCGGGCGAGTCGGCAGCAGAAGCTTCCCGGGAAGAAACGCCTGAAGACCCGGCATCGGCGCCCGGAAAAGCTGTGCAGGACGCCGACTTTGATCGCCCGGCGGCGCAAGAGCCGGAACCCGAAGCGGTCCCGCAGGAAATGCACTTGCGGTATGACATCGAGGAACGGCGCCGCCAGCGCGAGGCCAAGCATGAACCGGTCGCACTCGACCGGAGCATTTTCCGCGCATATGACATTCGCGGCGTGATCGACAAAACCCTCGACTCCGGTATTGCCAGAAAAATCGGCCAGGCCGTCGGCAGCCGTGTCCTCGAGGACGGCTCGGCTCCCGTGGTGGTCGCGCGGGACGGCCGCCTGTCCGGTCCTTACCTGATGGAAGGCCTGGTCGAAGGCCTGCTCTCGACCGGCTGCGACGTCATCGATATCGGCGCGGTGCCGACAGGCGTTTTGTACTACGCGGCGCACGAATTCGCGTCCGGCTCGGGCGTCATGATCACGGGCAGTCACAATCCGCCGGATTACAACGGCCTGAAGATCATGGTGGGCGGCGATACGCTTTACGGCAACGCGATCATGGCGCTGCACGATCGTATCGTGGCCGGGGATCTTAAAGTCGGCGAGGGCAAAGTTGAGCAGCGCGACGTGCTGCCGGATTACATCCAGCGGATCGTGGACGATGTAAAAATCGAAAAACCGCTGCGGGTGGTGCTGGATTGCGGTAACGGTATTGGCGGCGTCTGTGCGCCGGACGTGCTGCGGGCGCTGGGTGCCGAGGTCCTTCCCCTGTACGACGAGGTCGACGGCACGTTCCCGAACCACCACCCGGATCCCAGCGAACCCGAAAACCTGAAGGACCTGATCGAGTCCGTTCGCCTGATGGACGCCGATCTCGGCCTGGCCCTGGACGGCGATGCCGACCGCCTGGGCGTCGTGACGCTGGCGGGTGACATCATCTACCCCGACCGCATCCTGATGCTGCTGTCGCTCGACGTACTGGACCGCAACCCCGGCGCGACCATCCTGTTCGACGTCAAGTGCTCGGCGCACCTGCCCCGCGTGATCAGCGAGGCCGGCGGCAAGCCGATGATGTACAAGACCGGCCATTCGCTGATGAAAGCGAAGATGAAGGAAATCGGTGCGCCGTTCGGCGGTGAGATGAGCGGGCACTTTTTCTTCGGCGAACGCTGGTACGGCGTGGACGACGGCATCTACGCCGCCGCGCGCCTGCTCGAGATCCTGGGTGGAACGGAGACGCCGCCGGAGGCCATCCTGGGCAGCCTGCCCGCCAGCTTCAGCACCCCGGAACTCAAAGTCGGGATGGACGAAGGTGAAAACCATCCTTTCGTCGAGGCATTCACGGCGGCGGCAACCGAGGCCGCACGGATCGGCGGTCTGTTCGAAGGTGCTGAAATCACCACGATCGACGGTCTGCGCGCCGATTTCAAAGACGGCTGGGGCCTGGTTCGCGCCTCGAATACCACCCCGGTGCTGGTCGTCCGCTTCGACGCCGACAGCGAGGATGCGCTGAGCCGGATCAAGGAGTTGTTCCGGGCCCAGATTCTGGCCTTGCGGTCCGATCTCGACCTGCCGTTCTGAAGATTGTCCATTGTTCACAAAGGAATTGCATTCATGAAAAAAAGGATTATTGCCATTGCCGTTTTTGCCGCCCTCTCGTCGCCCCTTCTGGCTGACGGCGTCAAGGTCGACCCCGGCCTGTGGTCGATCACGACAACGACGCAGATGCCGATGCTGCCCGCGCCCCAGACCATGACCGTCGAGGAGTGTTTCGAAGACGACGTCATGGACATGGACGAGTTGTCCACGGAGGACCTCGATTCCGACTGTACGTTCGAGCAGGGCGAGGTTGGCGATGACCGCATGACGTTTACCATCGACTGCCCGATCGAGGGCGGCAAGATGCACGCCGAGTGGTGGGTGGAGTCCGCGGGCGACAGCGCCACGGGCGAAGGCAAGATCAACATGGACATGCAGGGCATGGCCATGGAAATGACCGTTTCCTGGGAAGGCGAGCGGATCGGGGATTGCAAATAGGCCCGACAGGAAGAAAACCGGGGTCAGACTAGCTCAGCTACTCTGACCCCCTGTTTCACAGGCCCGCGGCGGTCTCAGTACGAGCACTCGAAAAAGATCGGGTCGACCGATTCGTTCCACGGCCCGTGGTACAGCGCGAGCTTTCTCTCGGCCGGTGTTTCCCGGTTTTCCACGACCTGGCTGAGCGGTGAGAGGAATCCGGTCTCGTTGTCGCCCGCCCCGTTCAGACGGGCGCGCGCGGTCAATCCGCGGTTGGCCAGATCGACCACATCGGTAGCGATATCCAGCACGCTGCGGCCGCGGATTTCGGCCTTCAGGCCGAGACGCGGCACTTCTTCGCGCAGGCGAAGCCGCTCTTCCATGCTCCAGCCGGAGGCGAGGTCCCAGGCCGCGTCCAGGGTTTCCTGGTGGTAAAGCAGCCCGGCCCACAATGCCGGCAGTGCGCAGATTCGCCGCCACGGCCCCCCGTCGGCGCCCCGCATTTCCAGGAAGCGTTTCAGGCGCACTTCCGGGAACGCGGTGGTCAGGTGGTCTTCCCAGTCTTTCAGCGTCGGCTTCTCGCCGGGCAGCGCCGGCAGCCGGCCGTCGAGAAAATCGCGGAAGGACTGGCCGGACGCGTCGAGGTAGGTGCCGTTTCGGTAAACGAAGTACATCGGCACGTCCAGCATGTAGTCCACGTACTTCTCAAAACCCATTTCCCCTTCGAACACCCAGGGCAGCATGCCGGTCCGGTCCGGGTCGGTATCCTCCCAGACACGTGAGCGGTAGCTGACGAAGCCGTTGGGCCGGCCGTCGGTGAACGGCGAGTTGGCAAACAGGGCCGTGGCGACCGGCTGCAGGGCCAGCGCGGTGCGGAACTTGTGCACCATGTCCGCCTCGGAGCTGAAATCCATGTTGACCTGGATCGTGCAGGTGCGCGACATCATGTCGACGCCGAGCGTGCCGACCTTGTCCATGTATTCGCGCATGATGCGGTAGCGCCCCTTGGGCATCCATTCCATTTCTTCGCGGCGCCATTTCGGCTGAAAGCCCATGCCGAGGAATGCAACGCCCAGCGGTTCGGATACGGCGCGAACCTGCTTGAGGTGGGTGTAAACCTCCGTGCAGGTCTGGTGGATGTTATCGAGAACGGCGCCGGAGAGTTCGAGCTGTCCGCCCGGTTCGAGCGTGATCGAGGCGCCGGTTTCGTCGACCAGCGCGATGATGCGGCCGTCCTCCAGGACGGGCTGCCAGCCGAATTGGGCGGCGAGCGCTTCGAGGATGGCGCGGATGCCCCGTTCACCTTCGTAGGGCAAGGGTCGCAGGTCGTCCAGGCGGTAACCGAACTTCTCGTGCTCGGTGCCGAGTTTCCAGTCGGTTTTGGGTTTGCAACCGCTTTCCAGGTACTCGACCAGTTCCGTTTTCGAATACACATGCGTCGACTGGGACTGCTTGTTCACTGGCGCCTCCGGGTGCCGCGATAACCGGCTGACTGCAAAGCATACACGCCATCGTGGGCCGGATACAGGCGGCGATGCGACATGGCCGCATGCAACGTGGCGCTGAGCGGGCAATACGGCGCCAAAGCGCCGCAAACGACGCGACGCGGTACCCTGCTCCCGGTCGATGAACTATCATTGGCGCCTTGGATACCATCGTCATCAATGGCGGCAAACGGCTTTCCGGTACGATTGCGACCGGGGGCGCCAAGAACGCCGCGCTTCCACTGCTCTTCGCGACGCTGCTCGCCGACGGGCAGTACTGTTTTCGCAACGTGCCGCGCCTGCAGGACATCGAGTCCACGATCCTGCTGCTGGAACACCTGGATACCCGTGTCGAGCGCTCCGGCGATACGCTGCGCGTTTATTCCGGCGGCTGCCTGCACCGGGACGCGCCCTATGACATCGTGCGAAAAATGCGGGCAAGCATTCTCTGCCTGGGGCCGCTGCTCGCCCGGCATGGCCGGGCGCGCGTCAGCCTGCCGGGCGGCTGTGCGATCGGAACCCGCCCGATCAATCTGCACATCGAGGCGCTGCAGCAGATGGGCGCGGAAATCGAGATCGAGCACGGCGACGTCGTCGCCCGCGCGAAGCGGCTGCACGGGGCCTGCATCGTATTCGAGAACGCGACCGTGGGCGGCACCGAGAACCTGATGATGGCCGCTGCGCTTGCGCAGGGCAGCACCGTGCTGGAAAACGCGGCCAAGGAACCGGAAATCGTGGACCTGGCCGATTGCCTGGTGAAAATGGGGGCACGCATCGAAGGCGCGGGCAGCAGCGTGATCGAGATCGAGGGCGTGGACAGCCTGCGCCCTTGCGACCACACGGTGATCCCCGACCGGATCGAGGCGGGAACGCTGCTGGTGGCGGGCGCCATCACCGGCGGTGACGTGCGGGTCAACCACTGCGTGCCGGGTCACATCGACGCCCTGGTCCAGCGCATGGCCGAGGCCGGCTTTCGCATCGATGCCGGCAGCGACTGGGTGCGGGTCCTGCCCTGCGACGATTGGCGGGGCGTGGACGCCAGCACGGCGCCCTATCCCGGATTTCCGACCGACCTGCAGGCCCAGTTCATGGCCCTGATGACGATCGCCCGGGGTACGTCCGTCATCACCGAGCGCATTTTCGAGAATCGTTTCATGCACGTGCAGGAACTGGTCCGCATGGGCGCCAACATCACGCCGAAGACCCAGGTTGCCGTGGTGCGCGGGAAACCGGGCTGCCTCAACGGCGCGCCGGTGATGGCGACCGACCTGCGCGCCAGCGCCAGCCTGGTGCTCGCCGGCCTGGCCGCGGAGGGCGAGACCATCGTCAACCGTATCTACCACCTGGATCGAGGCTATGAAAAGCTGGAAGCAAAACTCAAAAAACTGGGAGCGGACATTGAGCGCCGCCCGGCTTAGCACCGGGCTGGTCCTCGCCTTCTTGTTCATGGCGGGCGGGGCTGCGCCCGCCGCGGCCGGGTTTCGGGTGACGCCCTACGTGCAGAACCCGCATGAGACGGGGGTGACGCTGATGTGGTTCAGCGACACGGAGCAGGCGGGTGAGGTTCGCCTGTACCGTGCCGGCGAGCAGGCCCCGGTCGCTTACCGGTCCGCGCCGCTGTTCGCCCCGGAAATGGCCTACCAGGAGAGTGAGCAGCCAAAAAACGGAACCGCCTTGCCCTACCGGCACGAACTGCGCCTTCACGGGCTCGTTCCCGGCGGCCAATATCGCTACACCGTCGAGCAGGGTGGCGAGACCGTCAGCGGCGAGTTTCGCACCCGGCCGGAAGAACCGGGTTCTTTTCGCTTTATCGTGTTCGCCGACAGCGAGACCGAGCCCGAGTCCGTCGGCAGCCCGGCGCGCTGGCCCGGAACGGGGCCCGCAACGGCGGAACGCCGGTACCTGGTTGACCAGGAGCGCGGTTACCGGGAAAACCTGCGTGTCATCGCCGAGCGTTCACCGGATTTCGTCGCGATTGCAGGCGACCTGGTAGAAAGCGGCGGCGAGCAGCGCGACTGGGACGAATTCTGGCGTCTGACCGCCCCGCTGGCGTCCGGCACGCCGATTTACCCGGCTTTGGGCAACCACGAATACTGGGCCGGCCCGAACGCCAGCCGCCGGTTCCAGGAGTGGGAAGCGGAACGCGCCGTCGCCAAGTACCGCTCCTATTTCGACCTGCCATCCAACGGGATGGGGCCGCACCACGAGCGTTATTACAGCATCGACTGGGGCCCGCTGACCCTGGTGGTGCTCGACCTGAACAACGGCGTGCCGCACCGCAGCGCGGCCGATACCAACTGGTACCAGCGGGCTGAAGGCGAAGGCGGCTTCGCGCCGTCCTGGGCGCCCGGTTCCCTGCAGTACCGCTGGCTTGAAAAGACCCTGCAGCGGGCGCAGCGTGAAAGCGCCTTCACCTTCGTGATGTTTCACTACAGTCCCTATTCATCCGGTCCGCACGCCCTGCCGGCCGGGGACGGCGAGGACGAAGACCCCCTTTCCGGTGTTCCCCTGCGCGCCCTGTCGCCCCTGTTCCAGCGCCACGGCGTCGACGTGGTGCTGAACGGCCATGATGAAATGGCCGAGCACTCGATCCTGCCGGGAGAGCACGAGATTCATTTCTACGACGTGGGTATCGGCGGTGACGGCCTGCGCGGGCCCGCCGCGGGAGCGGAAAACCCCTACCGCGTGTTCCTGGCGCACGATGACGCGCCCGAGGTCTACGATGAAAACGGAATCCTGGTCGATGGCGGCAAGCATTACGGCCACCTGGAGGTCAACGTAAGCCCGGATGCTGCAGGCGGCTGGCGGGCGCGCTTCGACATGGTGCATGTTTTTCCGGTCATGGACGCGGACGGGCGAGTGGTCCGGTTCGAGCGGCGGCTGTACGATGACAGCCTGACCCTGGTTTCCCGCGACAAGATCGAATAAGCGCATCGCCGTGACAGAACCGCAATCCCAGCGATCACCCTGGTGGTGGATTCCCAGCCTGTACTTCGCCGAGGGCGTTCCCTACGTGATGGTGATGACCGTCTCGGTGGTCATGTACAAGAACCTGGGCGTTTCGAACACCGAGATTGCGCTATACACCAGCTGGCTGTACCTGCCGTGGGTGATCAAGCCGTTCTGGAGCCCGTTTGTCGATGTGCTGAAAACCAAGCGGCTGTGGATTATCGCCATGCAGCTGCTGATCGGCGCCGGCCTGGCCGGCGTGGCGCTGACCCTGCCGGCCGACAATTTTCTGCGCTACTCGCTGGCTTTCCTGTGGCTGATGGCGTTCAGCTCGGCCACCCACGATATCGCGGCCGATGGTTTTTACATGCTGGGCCTGTCGCAGCACCGCCAGGCCTGGTTCGTCGGCATCCGCAGCAGTTTCTACCGCCTGGCGATGATTTTCGGCCAGGGCCTGCTGGTGATGCTGGCGGGAGTGCTGGAAGAGCGCACGGGCAGTATCCGGCTGGCCTGGACCCTGCTGTTCTACGCGCTGGCCGGGCTGTTCCTGGCTTTTTCCCTTTACCACCGCGTCGTGCTGCCGCGGCCGGCGGTCGATACCCCGCAGCCGTGGCGTGGTTTCAGCGACGTGGCCGCAAAGTTCGTCGACACCTTCGCCTCGTTTTTCCGCAAGGAACACATCGTGGCGGCGCTGGCTTTCATGCTGCTGTTCCGCTTTGCCGAGGCTCAGCTGGTCAAGATCGCGGCGCCCTTCCTGCTCGACGCCACCGAGGCGGGCGGGCTGGCCCTCTCCAACCAGCAGGTCGGCTTCGTTTACGGAACCGTGGGAATCGTGATGCTTACCCTTGGAGGCATCCTCGGCGGCCTGCTGGCGGCGCGCAACGGCCTGAAATTCTGGCTGTGGTGGATGGTGGCCGCGATCAACCTGCCCAACGCCGTCTATATTTTCCTGGCCCTCGTGCAGCCGGAGGCCTTCTGGATCGTCAACCTGGCCGTAGGCGTCGAGCAGTTCGGCTACGGTTTCGGTTTCACGGCCTACATGCTGTACCTGATTTACATTTCACAGGGCGAGCACGAAACGGCGCATTTCGCGATCTGCACCGGTTTCATGGCGCTGGGCATGATGCTGCCCGGCATGTTTAGCGGCTGGCTGCAGGAGGCGGTCGGCTACCGGAACTTTTTCGCGTGGGTGATGCTGGCGACCGTGCCCTCGTTCCTCGTGGCCGCCCTGATACCGCTGGACCGCGCGTTCGGCCGCAAGGAATAGCACGTGTCCGGTGTTGCTCCCTCGTATCGCACCCTTGGCCGTGAAGACTTCGAAGGGCTGCTGGAAATGTGGAACGCCTCCGCGCCCTTTGACCCCCTGACCCCGGAACTGCTCGAGGAAAAAACCTGGAGCGATCCGGGTTTCGAGACGGAACTGGCCCGGGTCTGCGAAGTGAACGGTGCGATCGCGGGTTTCGGGATGGCGGTGCTGCGTGAAACCGGCGGCGGCCCGCGCGGCGTGATCAAGCTGCTGGCGGTCGCCGAAGCGCACCGGCGCAGGGGTATCGGCCGCCGCTTGCTGGCAACGCTCGAAGAGGAACTTCGAAGTCGTGGCGTGCACACGCTCCGGGTCTGCGAATCTCCGCCCAACTACCTTGCGCCCGGTGTCGACGCGCGCTGTGATTCAGCCAACGGTTTTTTTGAAAAACACGGTTACCGGCCGGCCGGGACCGCATGCAACATGTCCGTTAACCTGCTGGACCGTCCGTTTCCGTTTGAACAGGAAGAACGGGCGCTGGCTGTCCAGGGAGTCGAGTGCCGCCGTGCACAGGCCGCGGACCGCGGCGACCTGAACGGCCTGCTGGAGGCGCACTGGCCTTCGTGGCGGGAAGAAGTCGCCGTGAGCCTGCAAAATGTGCCGCCGGCCCTGCACATCGCGCTGCGCGGAGGCAGGGTCGTGGGTTTTGCCGCCTGGGACGCGAACAACCGCGGCACGGGCTGGTTCGGGCCGATGGGAACCGCTCCCGGGCTGCGGGGCCTGGGTATCGGCCGGGTTCTTTTGCTGCGCTGTCTCGCCGATATGAAGGCAGCGGGCCATCCATCCGCCGTCATACCCTGGGTGGAACCCGTGGAGTTTTATGAAAAGGTCGCGGGAGCGGTGGTCTCCCGGACGTTCAATCGCTACGAAAAGGTGCTTGCGCCATGAGACCGATTCCGATCCTTTTGTTTTCGCTGTTGCTCATTTCCTGCGGCGCCGAACCGGAACCGCCCGTGGTGGTTGAAACCGCTGCCGAAACTCCGGAAATGCCGGCAGAGATCTTGCCCGGGGTCGAGGTGCTGGTGCGCGACCATGCCGCTGACCTGGCGGGAAAGCGCGTGGGCATCCTGACCAACCCGACCGGCGTGACGCGTGGCCTGGAATCCACCATCGACGCGGTGCGCTCGATGCCCGGCGTCGAGGTCGTGCGGCTGTTCTCGCCGGAACACGGGCTGCGCGGGCAGCATTTTGCCGGCGACAAGGTCAACGAAACCGTCGACCCGGTCTCCGGCCTGCCGGTGATGAGCCTCTACGGCGCTACCCGCAAACCCACGCCGGAGATGCTCGAGGGCCTGGATGTCATCCTGTACGACATCCAGGACGTCGGGCACCGGACCTACACTTTCGTCTCCTCGCTGACCTACCTGATGGAAGCCTGCGAAGCGGCCGGCGTCGCCGTCTGGGTGCTGGACCGCCCGGACCCGACCGGCGGGCACATCGTCAGCGGCCCGATGATCGACGAAGACCTGCTGTCTTTTATCGGCATCCACCGCGTGCCGCAGGTTTACGGCATGACGCCAGGCGAGTGGGCGCAGATGATCCGGGCCGAGCGCACGCCGGCTATCGACCTGCGCGTGATCCCGATGGAGGGCTGGAAGCGCGGCATGACCTTCGGTGAGACGGGCTGGATCTGGGTGCCGACCTCGCAGCACATTCCGCAGTGGACGACGAGTTATTTCTACGCCATGACCGGCACGATCGGCGAACTGGGCAAGGTCAGTGTCGGTATCGGCACGCCGACCCCGTTTGAACTGGTTGGCCAGGAGTGGCTGGACGGCGTCGAGTTCGCCGCCCGGCTCGAGGCTTACGAACTGCCCGGCGTGATCTTTCGCCCTGTTTCCTATTCACCGTTCTATGCGCTGGGTACCGGCAAGATGCTGCACGGCGTGCAGATCCATATCAGCGACTACCATGCGGTTGATTCGGCGCGGGTATTGGCCGCGCTGATCGCGGAACTGGCGCACATGGCGCCTGAACGGAAGCTGTTCGCGGACTATCTGCGCGAGGACGGGTCGCCCAGCGGGTTCCTCAAGGCGCTCGGCAGGCGCGACATCGCCTGGGCCCTGTCGCATAACGAAGTGCCCGAAGAACTGCTCACCGGCCGTTCGGCAGAGTTCGAGGCTTTTCTCCAGCGCCGTGAAGGCTACCTGCTCTATGATTGAATGGACGTCATCTCCGCATTGGCTCGACCACGGAACCCGGCACCCGTGATGCAGGCAATAGAACATTCCATCGCAGGCAATCTCGAAGGTCCGACCGTCGTGTTCGTTCATGGCTGGCCGGACGACGCCAGCCTGTGGCGCCGGCAGGTCGATGTGTTGGGGGCCTATTATCGTTGCGTCCTGCTGACCCTGCCCAATTTTGGAGAAAAAAGCGAAAAGGCCGGCGGTTACGATTTTCCGGAACTGGTGGCGCGAATCGCAACCACCATCCAAAAAGTCCAGCCGAGCGGGCGCGTCAAACTCGTCACGCACGACTGGGGCGCCTACCTGGGCTACCTGCTCGAACAGTCACGCCCCGAACTGGTTGAGCGCATGGCCGCCCTGGACATCGGCGGCCACCTGCATCCGGTCGCCTGGAAAAACCGCCTGATGGTCATGGGCTACCAGTGGCCATTGATCTTGAGCTGGTGGGCGGGCGGCGTGCTGCCTTCGCTGGGCCGGGCGATGACACGCGCCGTCGGAAAAAAGGTGCGCGTTCCGAAACGCCAGCTTGAGCAAATCCATTCGCGTTATAACTATCTTTACTTCTACCTCTGGCGCGCGATGGTGCTTCCCTGGCACCGCAAAAAGCTGCTCACCCGTTACCGGCCGCGCTGCCCGGTGCTGTTCCTGTTCGGGGAGCGCAAGCCCCTGATGTTCCATTCAGAAAAATGGCTGGAGGTCGTCGCCGCCAGCGGCGGACGCGCCAGGGGTGTCGAGGGCGCCGGGCACTGGCTGATGGAAAGCCATGCGGAAACTGTCAACCGGGAACTCCTGGACTGGTTCAGCCAGGAACCTGTCTAGATTCACACTTGGTCGCCCAACCGGGCTCGATGCGTTGCTTCTGCGCCGGGTCGCCTTGCTGATCTGCGGTGTTTCGAACCAATTGGCCGCGCATGACAGGACTTTTTGCGCACACAGTTGCCCCATGCCTTGAACGTCGGCGGAATCAACTCGCTGTTGTACCTGGCCGTTGGCATACGTACGCTACAGGGCAAAATCAAGACACGGAGTATTTATGAAGAACTGTTTCCACGAACGGGTTGTCATGGTCCCCGTATGCATGCTTATCGGTCTGTTTTTGGTGTCCAATGCCTGGTCCGCCACTCTGGTGGTGGCCAACAAGGCGGAAGCAACCGTCTCACTGATCGATCTTGACGATGGTCGAGTGGCAGCCACGCTGGCAACCGGCGACGGCCCCCACGAGGTCGATGTGTCGGCAGACGGCCGGTTTGCCCTGGTCACCAATTACGGCAGCGGCGGGCAGAGCGGCAACAGTCTGACGCTGATCGATGTCGTCAACGCGGAAGTCGTGAAGACGATCGACCTGGGTGAATACAAGGCGCCACATGGTGTTGAATGGGTGGACGATGGTCGGGCCGCTGTCACGGTGGAAGACAATCAGGCCCTGGTCGTTGTCGATATCGAGAAAGGTGAGATTGTCCAGGCAATCGGCACGGACCAGCAGGTATCCCACATGGTCGCGCTTGACCCCGATGGGCGCCGTGCCTATACGGCCAATATCGGCTCTGGTTCGATTTCGGTGCTCAACCTTGCAAGCGGTGAGCGGGTCAGGAATGTTGTCACCGGCAACGGGGCGGAGGGTGTAGCAGTTTCCAGCCTGGGGCATGTTTGGGTGACAAACCGCGCGGCCGACACGGTGACCGTTCTTGATGGTGAAACATATACGACACTGAAGGAGATTGCCTCGCCGGGATTCCCGATCCGCGCCACCGCCACGCCAAAGGGCCAGGTACTGGTGACCCGGGCCAGGGCTGGCGAACTGGTCGTCTATGATGCCGGTACGTTTTCCGAGATCCGGACAGTGGCGTTTGATATCGACAGCCTGGGTGCCGAGGGACGCCTGTTTGGTGATCGGTTTGGTGACAGTTCTGTACCGATTGGCGTCATTGTCGATGAAACCGGCGAACATGCCTATGTGGCTCACGCCAATGCCGACGTGATTACCGAGGTGGACCTCTCCAGCGGTGACGTTGTACGCCTGCTGCGTGCCGGTCGGGAGCCGGATGGCATGGCCTATTCTGCGCTTTCTCCAAGGCGCGACTGATCCAGCATCTGCCAGCAAGCCATAACCGCCAGGCTGATGGCTGCTTCCAGGGGGGAAGCAGAACTGGATCAGGGGTACATCCTGGGTACTTGTTAAGACTGCTTTCGGCCATGAACGGTCCTCTATTGTGCGTATTCAACCGTTCTGGATTAATTGAAGCGCCGCATCCAGAATTTCATCCTCTTCGGTAAAGGGGTTATCGCTGATCACGTGGTCAGGGATGACGCCCCGCAAGCTCGGATCACCACTGGGGCGTGTCATGCAGGCTTTTGGGAAGAAAATAAGCATCTCAGTGTTTGGCAAGTTGAACGTATGGAGGGCTCCGCACGAAGAAGGCGTGTCGGATGTCTCCTCCCCCACAAGTACCCCAAATTCATAGTCTTGGACAATGGCTGCAACTGCTGAGGTGTTAGAAAAACTGAAACGGTCAACCAGGGTTATTACCTCTCCTTTGAAAGCAAGATCATCAGTTCTTGGCTGTGTCACCGCGAGCTCAACTTCGAATCGAGATCCATCTTCCAGGGTCATGATCTGTTGTTTCATTTCGGCGAGTTCAGGAATATTAACGTCCTTCCAAAAGGACTTCGTGACCTGGCTGGTCCGGACACTGAATTTTGACGCAATACGGAAAGGCTTGTCTGCGAAATAGGCAATCATTGGATCACTGAAAGAGTTATCGCCACCGTAATTTCCGCGCAGATCAAGAATGAGATGCTGTGCTTTCTTCCTCGCAATCTCCCTAAATGCAGAGTCGATAAAATCCAAAAACTCGGTATTGTCGAATGCTTCCTGGGTGGATATGTCCTGTGTCTCGGCATTAAGAAAATCGCCTGGGCGTAAGTAGGCAACGTCACCAATGAACTTAAAAGTTCTCCCGTCTTTCATGAACGATGGTGACCCTCCAGCCTTTTGTCTTTCCTTGAATTGCTCCAGAGTTATTCCTTTGACTTCGGTGTCTATTTGCTGCCCGTCGGGCTTTCTGAGGCGAACTGTGCCTGATGAAAAATCACCAAAAACAAACCACCAATTACCCTTCAGCCCCCGGGTCTCCAGAAGAGTCCGCTTGACGTATTCACTTTCACCCTGCTGATAGGTATAGAGTTTCTCCAGTAGTTGGTGAATGTCAGTCCCGTTGATTGCGAGGATTTCATCACCAGCTTCAATCTTCCCGTTGTCTGACCAGTTTGCCGATAAAAGTACTTTTCCTTCCCAGAAGCTTATGTCGAAGGGAATCAGTCGTCCGCCATTCTCATGAAACTGTTGATATGCCTCGGATGGAAAACCAGACCAACAGTGCACAAATCCCGCACGCACCACGAATGGCCTGAACAGACGACTGATCTCAAGATAAGTCATCGGGCCGGTAATTGAGGCCATGGCCCGTTCAAATGCCTTGTCGTAGTCAGTTTTTGATGTGTTAAGAAAAAGGTCGTAAGTACTGGCCTGAAGCGTCTCGTAGAGAGAAGCAAGGTCTTCTTGCACGGCCTCAGCAGAATATGTAACCGGCTCATTGGAAGGTGCCATTTCGGCGCCGTTTATCGTCATTGGTGACGTCAGCAGAAAAATCAGAACCAACGCGGTCGAAAATCTGCGTAATACCGATTTCATTATGGAAACTTCCTTTGTGTGGAAACTGTATAGAGACCACACGAGAGACAGGCTGTATTTGTTACAGAAAGAATCAGCATCGGGCGCAAACTTTTCGTGGGCCGCTAATGGCCGATTTCAGAGGTTGGAGATCTCCGAACTCTTAGTTCTCAAAAGGGTCGGTAGCAGCCTTCAGCGACTAAAATAAGCTTGGTTCCGCTAACCAGCGCATCTCAGAGATTGGATGAAAAAGGCCGCTCGGTTCAGAGAGCGGTCAGCAAGAGAGATATACCAGCTAACGGGTCCACCTCGTTTCTGCCGAAAATAAGCGCCTTTCCCTTGGATCCGAACCACGCTCGATCATCCCTTAGCTGCGTTCAAGGCCTCGAGCAGGATGTTCGCCCAGCCTTTCAGGATTCGGTCGGCGGCGGCTTTGTTGGAGGCCGAGTTGGCCCATGTATAGTAGTCGCTGTTCCGGCCGTCTGCCCTCTTGTCCAGGGCTTTTGCCAGCATGTCACCGGTCTGCGAGTCGTACAGTTCGACGTACAGGGTCATGTCACCGGCAGAGCGCACGTAGGTCTTGGTCATGCCAGCTCGATTGATATCCGGCGCATTGGGATTGAGGTCGACGATTGCCGGGCGGATCAGCAGCACGTCATCGCCTGCTTCCTCGACGACTGGATAACCGCCGTCCTCCAGAACCTCGGTGAACACGACCCGAAACTCTTCGGACATTCGGTCCTTTATCCGGTTCATGTCGCTGGATGAGATTGCAATGCGGCTTCCTGTGCTGCGCTGGTCGCGCTCCCAGTTCTTTTTGAAGGCGACATAGGCGTCGAGCAATTTCACGCGCCGATAGCTTGCCAGGTCGGCGCCTGGCTCGGCGTAAACGATGGCCATCCTGGAATCCGGGACGAGGTGCAACCCATCTTCGGTGACTTCGGGTAATGACTGTTTCTCCGCCAGGACCGGTCCTGGGTATGCAAGGACAATGGCCAAATAGATTACAGCCTGGATTTTCAAAGATTTCATGGTCGGTCTCCCGAAGATTAACAATATGATTCAGAAGATGAAAATGAATCCGAGCACCGGACCCGATAGCGTCAATTCGGTCGTCGTCGGCCGCCCCACGGCGGTCGTTCCATCTACTTCGATGGACATGTAGCGGTAGCCAAGTTCCACCGAGAACAGCGCGGATTCACCGAAAGTGTAGCCTATGGCCGCCATTCCGTTGTAAGTGCCCTCTGTGCCGCCGAACGACAGGTCGCCGCGAAGCACCCAGTTCCAACGTTCGGAAAATCTGCCGATGAATCGCCCGCCAAGCATAACGTCCGTCTCGGTCGGGCCCGTCAGAATGGACAGTTCGGTCATTCCCGGCCCCGGCAGCGTAATCAGCGCGTCCACGTCCTGATCGACATAGCGCAGGCCGGCCAGCACGTCGAAACGGACGGCCGCACCCGGAGCGCTGACGCGATACATTCCGCCCGCGTCGTAGAGTTTCAGCTTCATGCCGGCCGCAACATTCAGGTCGCCCAGGACAGGCCCGCCAGCCCCTACGGGAATGGATCGATTGTCGCTCAGGTCCAGGTAGATCGTATCGAGGTACATGCCCCAACGGCCTTTTCGCCCCTCGAAACGCCCCATGAACGCGGTGTCCACCTTGTCCAGCAGGTCTTTGAAATCAGCGTCGCCGCCGAAGGCCGCCTGGTCGTTGACGAACAAGTCCAGCCCCGCATCGGTGGCCCAGAGATAAGGGGCCATGGTCCATACCCACTGAGTGGATTCCTGCGCCACGGCCGTGCCGCTCGTTGCCAGGAGAACACCGAGAACCGCCGTTTTGAATGTCCTGGTTGTCAAGCGTTCTTATCCATTTGACTTGCCTGTCCGGTGCGCAGCCCGGTCCATACGCTGCAGACAAATAAGTTAGTCATCAGAACTTGGCGATGTATTGCTTGCCCTCGAGGCAAGCGCTGAAGCCGTTTCTGAACGCATTCATCTGCGCCTCTGTCGCCTGCGTTTGCGACTGGGACTGCTGTTGCACCTGC
>JAZBPJ010000043.1:0-3433 GCA_036351575.1 Lysobacterales bacterium
GGCGTTGAAATGGAATCGGAAGCCGGTGTGCCCGGCGTGCTCGGCGATGTCGATGACAGCCTCGAGGACAGCGACGACGAGCAAGAGGGCAAGCAAAGAAGCTGGGAGCCGGTGGTCGCACCGATGCCATCGCGCAACCCGGTGTTCGGCTGGATGATCAGCGTGCCCGCCATGTTGATGTACAAGCCGTCGTTCGTGGAGCCCGAAGACAGGGTCTGGATTTCGGGCGTGTTCGGTTTCTACGCGGAAAACGAGAGCTGGGGCGCCGGCCTGCTGCAGCGCATGAGCTTCGGTGGTGACCGCTGGCGCGTAACCGGCGCGTTGTTCCACGCGGAGATGAACTACCGCTATTTCGGCATCGGCGGCGGCGGCGGGCCCTCGATCGTGCTGGACCAGGACATGGATGTCGTGCTGGGCGAGGGGCTGCGGCGGATCGGGCCGAACTTTTATCTCGGCTTACGCGGTACTTACTCCGAAACACAGGTCGGTCCGCGGCTGCCGGACATCGACCTGCCGCCGGGGCTGGATCCTGATCGCCTGAAAGTGGACCTCACGCTGGCGACGATCGCACCGCGGCTGCAGTACGACACGCGCGACAGCGAGTTCTATCCCCGCTCGGGCCTGCTCATCGACGCCACCGCTGCGATCAGCCGTGAAGCGATTGGCGCCGACCTGGACTACGAGCGCTACGATGCCTCGATGAATCACTACCTGCCCCTGGGTGACAAGGGCGTGCTCGCCAGCCGGATCGCCACGCAATATACGAGCGGGGGAACGCCGTTTTTCCTGTATCCGGCCTTCGGCCAGGGCGCCGACTTGCGCGGCTACGAGATGGGTTCATACCGCGACCGTTTCCTGGTGGCGGCCCAGACCGAGTACCGTCATCGCTTCACCAAGCGGATCGGCGCCGCGGTATTCGGCGGCGCCGGCAGCGTCGCTCCGGACTTCGCCGGCTGGGAGAAAACGCTGTGGTCCGTGGGCGCCGGCTTGCGCTGGGTGCTGGCCCCGAAGAACGACATCAGCCTGCGCATCGATATCGCCCGCGGGCGCGATGAGACGGTTTACTACGTGGGTATCGGCGAGGCGTTCTGACGGATAAAAAAACGGCCGCGATCGCGGCCGTTTTCCTTGCTGTTTTTGCCTTGGTTTACCAGATCTTCACGCGCTCTTCCGGCGGCAGGTACATGCCGTCGCCTTCCTGCACGTCAAAGGCCGCGTAGAAGGCGTCCACGTTGACCGCCGCGCCGTTGGCCCGGAACTTGGCCGGGGAGTGCGGATCGGTCGTCAGGCGGCGCTTGAGTTCCTCGTCGCGCGCCTTGGAACGCCACACCTGGGCCCAGCCGAGGAAGAAGCGCTGGTCGCCGGTGAATCCGTCGATGACCGGGGCTTCCTTTCCGTCGAGCGAAATCTGGTAGGCCTTGTATGCGATGCCGAGTCCGCCCAGGTCGCCGATGTTCTCGCCCGAGGTGAACTGGCCGTTGATGGTCAGCCCGTCAACTACCTCGTAACTGTCGTACTGAGCCGCCAGCTTGTCCTTGCGCTCGTTGAAGCGCTCGGTGTCCTCGGCGGTCCACCAGTCGCGCAGGTTGCCGTTGCCGTCGAACTGGCGGCCCTGGTCGTCGAAACCGTGGCCGATTTCGTGGCCGATCACCGCGCCGATGCCGCCGTAGTTGGCCGCGTCGTCCGCCTCGACGTTGAAGAACGGCGGCTGCAGGATGGCGGCCGGGAACACGATCTCGTTCCAGACCGGGTTGTAGTAGGCGTTCACCGTCTGCGGGTTCATGAACCACTCGTTCTTGTCGACCGGCTTGTCCAGCTTGTCGATCTGGCGCTTGTACTCGAAGTTCGCCGCCGACTTGACGTTGCCCACGAGGTCGTCGCCGCTGATCTCGAGCGCGCTGTAATCACGCCACTCTTCGGGGTAGCCAACCTTCGGGTTGAACTTGGACAGCTTCTCGAGCGCCTGCACCTTGGTCTCTTCGCTCATCCACTCGAGTTCGGTGATGGATTGGCGATAGGCCTCGATCAGGTTGGCGATCATCACGTCCATGCGGGCCTTGGCCTCGACCTGGTAGTGCCTGTCGACGTACAGCTGGCCCAGCAGTTCGCCCATCGTGCCGTTGAGTGCATCGACGGCGCGCTTCCATTTCGGCTGGGGCTCCTCGATACCGGAAAGACCGGCCTCGTAGAAATCGAAGTTGGCCTGGAAGAAATCGTCACCCAGCAGCGGCGCGAAGGCGTCGATGGTCTGGAACGTCAGGTAATCCTTCCAGGTTTCCAGCGGGGTCTCGGCCAGGATGGCGCTGGCGTTTTCGTAGAAACTCGGCTGGCGCACGATAAAGAATTCGCGACCGGGAATCTGCGCCGCTTCCATGGCCAGGGCCCAGGGGTAGTTGGGCGCCATCTCTTCGAGTTCCGCCAGGGTCTTGCGGTTGTAGGTGGCCACCGGGTTGCGGTTCTGTTCCTTGGTCCAGTGGGCTTCGGCCAGGGCGTGCTCGAGGTCGTAAATGGCCTCGGCCTTGTCCGCGCCTTCCTCGATGCCGGCCATTGCAAATACCTTCGCCACGTAGTCACGGAACAGTTCGCGGCCCTTCACGAACTGCTCGTCATCGAGCAGGTAGTAATCGCGGTCGGGCAGGGTGATGCCGGATTCGACGATGTAGACCACGTTGGTGTTCGGGTCTTTCATGTCAGAAAAGATGCCGGCCGCCAGCGGTGAGTCGACACCGTACACGCCCAGCGTAACGAAGGCGTGGAACAGGTCATCGGTGGTTTCGATGGAGGCGATCCGGTCGAGCTCAGCCCGAATGGCCTCGATACCCAGTTCGTTCGGCTTTTCGGAATCCATGTAGGCGTTGTAGTAGTCGCGGATCTTCTGCGTGGCGCTGCCGGGCTCCACGTTTTCGGCCGCGCTGACTTCCTCGACGAGTGCGCGCACGTCTTTCTGTGCATTTTCACGCAGTTTGTCGAAGGTGCCCCAGCGCGCCTTGTCGGCGGGCATCACGGTTTCCGCCACCCACTTGCCGTTGACGTGGCTGAAAAAATCATCCTGCGCGCGAACGTTGCTGTCAAAGCCGCTGGTGTCGATGCCGCTGCCCAGTTCGGCCGGGGCGGCCGCTGCGGCCTCCGTGGGCGTGTCGGCCTGCGATACGATGGGTGCTTCTTCGGACTGCTGCTGGCAGGCGCTGAGGCCAAGGGCTGCGGTAATGGCAGCCGCGAGCGCCATTGATTTGCGGTATTTCATTGGATTCCTCGTGAATGTTGTCTGGTGAAACCGGCACACTATAACGAAAGCCGGGCTGGCTTGCAGGTGCCGAAAGTCCGGTATACTCGAAGGGTCCGAAACACTCCCGGCCCGCTATGACACGTTGGCGTCCGCCACAGGCAAAAAGCAGCCCCTACATCACACCGGAAGGCGCCCGCGCGCTCGATA
>JAZBPJ010000044.1:0-4364 GCA_036351575.1 Lysobacterales bacterium
CAATCTGCAAAAAATGGTGTAAACTCGCTTATCCGTGAGACTGAACCCCAGAGGGACCCGAACCATGAAACGTAATCTGATTGCTATTCTTTCTGCTTTTTTCCTGACGTTCGCACTCGCCGGCTGCGGCGGCGGCGAAAATGGTGAGTCCGCGATGGACGAGGCCAAGGAATCCGCGTCCAAGGCAGCCGATTCTGCTGCCGAGATGGCGCACGATGCCGGAGACGCGATCGAAGAAGCGGCCGAAGACGTAGCCGACGCGGCTGGAGACGCCTGGGAAGCTACCGAAGAAGCGGCCGAAGACGCCTGGGATGCCACGAAGGAAGCGTCTGAAGACGCGATGGACGCGGCTTCCGACATGGCGCACGACGCCGGCGAGGCCATGGACGAGGCCATGGACGACGCGGCCGACAAGGCCAAGGAAATGGAAGCTGACGCAGAGAAGGCTGTCAACGACGCTGTCGAGAAAATGAAAGACGATTCCGACGGCTGAACGCAGGCTCCATTTCGACAGAATACCCGGCCGGTTCCACCCGATGGAGCCGGCCGTTCTTTTTCTGACCCCGGCAATTTGTTTTAGAACGTGAGCACCGTTTTTCCACGAAACGATTCAAACCTGAAGCCGCCAGCGAGGTTCTGAGTGCCGCGCAGCAGACTGTTCCCGTTTTTCGCCTGGCTGGCGTTATTCTACGGCGCCTGGCTGACGCTGGTTATATCCGGTGACCACCTGCGCACGGTGCTCGAGCACTGGCCCATGGCCGCGGCGATGGCCGTCGGCTCCTACGTGGCGGGCTCGACACCGATGGGCGGCGGCACGGTAGGCTTCCCGGTCCTCGTCCTGGCGATGGACCTGCCGGCCACCCTGGGGCGTGATTTCAGTTTCGCCATCCAGTCGGTCGGCATGACCAGCGCCGCGATCTACATCCTGTGCGGGCGCCAGGAACTCGAATGGCCCATGCTGCGTGCCGCCCTGCCGGGCTCCCTGATCGGGACGCCGCTGGGCGTCCTGTTCGTCGCTCCGCTCGCCTCTGACCTGTTTATCAAGCTGCTGTTTGCCGCCATGTGGTGCAGCTTCGGCCTGCTGCACCTGTACCGGGTCAACGAGATTTCGCGCTACGAGGGAATGACCCCGCACGACGTGAGCTTCGACCATAAAGTGGGTTTTATCGTCGGCTTTTTCGGGGGCCTGACCATCGCCAGCATCACCGGGGTCGGCATCGACATGTTTCTCTACATGTTTCTCGTACTCTGGTGCCACGCCGATCTGAAAATCGCCATCCCCACCTCGGTGGTACTGATGGCTTTTACTTCCCTGGTCGGCATCGCGGTAAAGCTGGCAGTGGGTGACATCCAGCCCGGCACCTTTGAAAACTGGCTCGCCGCCGCACCCGTGGTCGCCCTGGGCGCACCGCTCGGCGCCCTGGTGGTCAGCAGGGTGGGCCGCCGGCCTACGCTGATCGTGGTTTCCATTCTTTGCGTCGTCCAGTTCCTGTGGACGCTGGTTCACGAGCGCGCGGCGCTGGATGCCTGGAAGGTCGGGACTACCCTGCTCGGCGTGATCGTTTTCCTGCTCGTTTTCCAGGACATGTACCGCCACGGCTACCGCCTGGCGCGCCGCACACGAACGGGAGCCGGGGAAAAGGCAGCGGCGCGAAAACCGTGACGATTTTGCCCGGGCGCATTTTTACCGCTAGAATGAAACCGCTTACATTTTATCGCCGAACCCGTCTTTTCCATGCTCACTGACCCGCAGGAAACCGCTTTATGAAAGCCAGCACCCGCTTTACGGCCCGCGTGGCCCTGACCGTCGCCCTCGGCGGCTTCCTGATGGGTTTCGACGCATCCGTGATCTCCGGTGTCGTCGGCTTTATCGAAAAAGAATTCGAGCTGAGCAACATCCAGCTCGGCTGGGCCGTGGCCTCGCTGACCCTGACCGCGACCCTCGCGATGATGGTTTCCGGGCCGCTCAGCAACCGCTACGGGCGCCGCCCGGTGCTCAAGGCCGCGGCCGTTCTGTTTTTTATCTCGGCCATTGCATCGGCGTTTGCACCGAATTACCTGACGCTGGTCGTGGCCCGCATGCTGGGTGGTTTCGGCGTCGGCGCCGCGCTGATCATCGCGCCGATGTACATTGCCGAACTCGCCCCCGCCGATGTGCGCGGGCGCATGGTTTCGTTCAACCAGCTGAATATCGTGATCGGTATCTCGGCGGCGTTTTTCAGCAACTACCTGATCCTCAACCTGGGCCTCGGTGACCTCCTGGCCTGGCGCTGGATGCTCGGCGTGGAGGCCGTGCCTGCCCTGCTGTATTTCCTGGCCCTGTTCTTCGTGCCCGAGAGCCCGCGCTGGCTGGTCATGCAGGAGCGCAGCGAAGAAGCCGTACTGGTGCTGAACAGATCCAGCGGCCCGGAGCAGGCCGCGACAGACCTGTCCGAGATTCACAAAGCACTCGAAATGGAAGCACACGAGGAAAAAGGCGGCATCGGCGACCTCTTCAAGCCGGCCATGAAGCTGGTCCTGGCGATCGGCATCACGATCGCCGTTCTGCAGCAAATTACCGGTATCAACTCGGTCTTTTTCTACGCCCCGATGATATTCGAGCAGTCCGGCCTCGGGACCAACGCCGCGTTCATGCAGGCCATCCTGGTCGGCCTGGTCAACCTGGTGTTCACGGTGCTGGCCATCCTGTACATCGACAAGCTGGGGCGCCGTCCGCTGCTGCTGGTGGGCCTGACGGTCATCGCGCTGTGCATGCTGCTGCTGGCCTATGGCTTCGGGCAGGCGACCTACTCGCCCGAGGGCGAACTGCTGGAAATCAACCCGACGCTGATCCTGATCGGAATCCTCGGTTTCGTGGCCGGCTTCGCCATGTCGCTCGGCCCGGTCATGTGGGTGCTGTTTTCCGAGCTGTTCCCGAACCGGGTGCGCGGCATCGCGATTTCCTTCGTCGGCCTGATCAACTCCGCGGTCAGCTTTCTCGTGCAGCTGGTCTTTCCCTGGGAACTGGAGAACTTCGGCCCGTCCATCACCTTCCTGATATACGGCCTGTTCGCGGCGGCCGGCCTGGTCTTCGTGGCGCGTTTCTTCCCGGAAACCAAGGGCCGCAGCCTGGAACAGCTCGAAGCCGAACTCGTGTACAAAAAATGAATGGCAAAACCATGTCCAGACTCCAATTGAACGTGATCCTGACCCTCACCCTGACGCTCATGATGTCTTCAACCACCCTGCTCGCCGAGGCCATACCGGTCGAGATCGTCGAACGTGATGGCTCCTTCGTGCTGCTTCGCGGCGGCGAACCCTACGAGGTCCGCGGCGCGGGACTGGAGTTCAGCGACCCTGCCGGCCTGGCCGCGCGCGGCGGCAACTCCATGCGCACCTGGCGCACCGACAATGCGCAGTTCACCGGCCGGGAACTGCTGGACGAAGCCGAGCGTCTCGGCATGACGGTCACGATGTGCATCGAGATCGGGCGCGAACGGCAGGGTTTCGACTATGACGACGAGGAAGCCGTCGCGAAGCAGTTCGAGTACGCAAAGGGCGAGGTGCTCAAGTACAAGGACCACCCCGCCCTGCTGGCCTGGATGATCGGCAACGAACCCAACCTGCAGGCCAGGAATACGAAGGTCTACGACGCGATCAACGACATCTCGAAAATGATCCACGAGGTGGACGGCAAGCACCCGACGACCACGGCGCTGGCCGGCTTTGGACCGGAACTGGCGGAAATCACCCGCAAACAGATGTCGGACCTGGACTTCATCAGCGTGCAGTTTTACGGCGATATCGTGAACCTGCCGCGTTACCTGGACCAGGTCGACTGGGATAAACCCTACATGGTCACCGAGTGGGGCGCCCTGGGCCACTGGGAAGTCAAGACGACGAAATGGGGGGCGCCGATCGAGCAGAGCAGCAGCGAGAAGGCGGCGCATTACCGCAAGAGCCACGAAATCGCGATCTCCAGCGACAAGAATCTTCTGATCGGCAACTATGTCTTCCTGTGGGGGCAGAAGCAGGAGCGCACGCCGACCTGGTACGGCATGTTTCTCAAGGACGGTTCGCGCACGGGCGCCGTGGACGTCATGCAGCGCGTCTGGACCGGCGAGTGGCCTGCAAACCGTTCACCCGATACCGGCGGTATGCGCCTGAACGGCAAGGCCGCGGAAAAAAACATCAAGCTGAAGCCCGGGGGCAGCTACGAGGCCAGCGTTGAAGCCAGCGACCCGGACGGCGATACGCTGCAGTTCACCTGGGAAATCATGGCCGAGAGCAATACGACCGCGACCGGCGGCGACAAGGAGTACGTTCCCGAAACGATCGAAACGGCCTTCAGCGGCAACGGCGCAGAGGTCGAGTTCAAGGCGCCG
>JAZBPJ010000045.1:0-17029 GCA_036351575.1 Lysobacterales bacterium
ATCAAGGAGATTGTCCGCCACCAGCATGAAACGGCCCTGCCGCCAGGCCGAAGGCTGCCACGCGATCGAAGCCGAGACCAGGCAGGCCTCGTCCCCGCTTTGGCGCAGGGCGTTTTTTTCGTGAATCCGGTACTCGGTGTCCAGGTAAAGCCGCAGCGCTTCCACGGGCTGCCAGGTAACCGCCAGGGTGGCGCGGTGCCGCGCGAAGTTCAGGGCATAGAAACTCGCGTCGACATCAGCGCTGCCGTAGTCCGCAGTTTTGTCCAGGAAAGCGTAGGAAGCGGTTACTTCGATCGTCGATAAGCGCCATCCATAGATGGCCTCGACGCCATGGACCTCGATATCCACGGCATTGGCCTGGCGGGCGAAGGGTGCGCCCTCGCTGTACGTCCAGTCGACCAGGTCGTCGTCCCTGCGGTGAAACACGGTGGCGCTGATGCTGCTGTTGCCGGTCACCATTTCATAAGCCAGTTTGAGCGTGTCGGCGTATTCCCGGCCAAGGTCCGGGTTGCCGCCAAAGAGCCCGGTCGGGCGGGAGTTCAGCGCCGTGTACCCGGGCAGCTGCGTACTTCTCGCGTACTCGAAGGTGAAACGGTGGGTCCGGGCCTGCCCCGGCTGTTCCCAGGACAGGCTGAGCAGGGGTGCGACGGCGTTTTCATCCCGGTTGGAAAAGTCAGCTCGCAGGCCGGCGCGAACGGAAAATCGGCCACCGCTGTTCATCCGCCAACTGCGTTCGGGCGCGACGCCGATTGCAGCGAAGCTGCGTGAATTGAAACGGCCCCAGGTCAGGTCGGTCGAACGCAGCAGGCGATCGGAAGTGAACTGGCCGTTAACGTGCCAGTCCAGCCCGGCCGCTCGCTCTACACCTGACACGGCAAGGGACACACTTCGTGTTTCGTGTTCGAACGATCCCGGCGTGCCCGATTCCTGCGAACGGCGGTCGAAATCGTAGTCGTTTTCGAGTTCACGCAGAGCCAGTCCCATTTGCCACCAGCCGTTTCGGGTCTCCCGGCGGTGGTCCGCCAGCGCCAGCGCGAGTTTCGTGTGATCGGTTTCGGGCAGGTTGGCGAACCCGGTGTACATTCCGGGCCAGCCGGCAAACTTGTCGTGGTATCCCAGCAGAAGGTTGGTCTCACTGCCGCCGGACTTCCATTGCAGCTGCCCGCTGAAGCGCCTGAACTCGTGATCGCCCTGCGGCACGCTGCCGTCTCCGCGGGAGCCCGAGACTGAAACGATGGCCCCGACAGTACCCCCGCCGTCGAGTTTCTGTGCCTTGCCGCCGCGAAAAGAGGCGTAAAGCAGGCTGTCGGTCCCGGCGCCGGCCACCAGGTGATTTTCGTCTGAAACAACGGCGAAGCCGTAGCTGATGGTTGCCACCGAGGCATTCGATGCATTCAGCCCGTTATCGAAATCCGTCATCACTTGCGGCGCCGTGAGCATCGCCGGGTCAAGGGGTATTTCGACGGCGTAGTGCCCGGTCTGCGGGTCGTGGAGCGTGACCGCTCCCAGTCGAAAGCCGGTATTTTCGAACAGTCCGCCGCGCACCGTGATATCCGACTGGCCTTCCGGAAGCCCGCGGGACTGCAGGTTGACCTGGGGATCGAAGCGCAGGGCGGTGGCGCTGCCCGCGAAGCTGCTGGCGGGCTGCAGATTGGCCACCCTGCGGGCCGTGACGGCCACGGTTTCCAGCAGTTGGCTGTCTTCCGCCGCGGCGCCGGCACCGGGCTGGACAGCGGACAGCATCAGGGCAGTGACTAGGGGCTGCAACATACTGCGGGGCCGATTCAGAAACAGGCGCGCAGTTTAGCCCATTTTCAAGGCCCGGTTGGAGCCGGCCAACCGGGCCTCGCGGATCAGAACGGCCCCAGGTCCCAGAACAGCAGGAAAGCGCTCAGCGCCACCGCAGCCAGGCCCGTCAGCGTGAAGCCGATGACGCGGCTGCCGGCCAGTTCATACCGGGTCCGGGCGCGCGCGGTGCCAACAATGGTCAGCAATCCAAGCAGGCCGGCGACCAGTCCGGCCCAGGCGCCCCACGCGGCCCAGGGCATGAATCCGAAGAGTACCAACACTTCAGAAACTTCCGAGGCCGCCGCGATCGCCGCGCCGAGGATCGCTACCGACGCCACGGAGACCGTCGCCGTCAGCCAGGCCATCGTCCGCGCACTGCCGGCCGGCAGCGCCGACCGGCCGTCGAACCAGCGCATCAGGGGTGCGGATGAGAGCACGATGAAAGCCGTCAGCAGGATGAGCACCGGGACCCCGAGCCAGGCGCCGGGTACGGCCAGCTTCTTCTTGTCCTTCGCGGCCAGTGCGGCAAGCCGGGTCACGGCTGAAGAAAGAAAAACCGGTGCGATCATGTCGGGGACCTCCATTTCCTCGACGCATTCCAGGTTCGGTTCCGCCTGCGGGTCATCGAAGAAGGCGTTCAGCATGTCCCCGCCGCATTCAACGGAACGTGAAGGGCCGTGGCCGGCGTAAGGGAACTCGACGTACGTCACGTTGCTGAAGCCCGGCAGGATGGCCTTTGCGTTGGGGGGCGGAGTGATCGGGTCCATGTCGCCTTCGATAATCAAGCTGGGCAATTCGGTTACGATGGCCTCGTAGTGGTGCTCCGGCCGGGTCGTCATGCCGAGCTCGGAACAAAGCGAAAGCCCCTGCTCGTTGGACTCCGCCGTACCCATGGCCCGTCCGAGCACCGGGAATTCCTCGCGGTCCCGCTGATTGGCGAGGGTCTGCGCAAGTCGTCCGCCGTCGGTGCAGTGAATGGCATTGGCCATGCCCTGGCTGCTGGTGAAAAATCCGCCGCTGGACATCATGTGAACCAGCGCCTGGAAGACGTCTTCGTCCCTGCGCTCCACCGCATTGGCCCAGGCGTAAATCATGCCGGGCAGCGCCGGGTAGTTTTTCTGCTCGTAGAGGAAAGCGAAGGGCAGCATGGCCGCGATGTTCTCAAAAATGCGCACCTCGCCCGAGGGAAACACCTCGGTATCGAACGCCTTGACTTCGATCGGGTTGTCGACGACCGATTCGACGGCCTGGCGCAGACGGCCGATCAGGTCCGGGTAGCGCTGTGCGCAGTCGGGCTGCGCATCGCAGATTTCCTGCAGTTTTTCGAGATCGCGCATATACCATTTCACGACCCGCCAGTACTCGTCTGAACCGCGGATCTCTAGCGGCATGATGGCGTCGAGCGCCACGGCAAGGATGCCTTCCGGGTCTTCCCTGATATAGGCCTGGCCCAGGATCGAACCGTAGGAAATGCCCCAGACGTTCCACTTTTCGAAACCCAGGGCGCGCCGCAGCGCTTTAACGTCGCGGGCGTTCTCGATGGTGTTGTAGCCGCTCAGGTCGACCCCGGCGGCGGTCGCGTTCTCCGCGCAGAATCGAACGCGCTCGTTCCCTGCCGCCAGGCTTTCTTCGAAGGTGTCGGCTTCGTCGGCAGCGGGTTTCCGGCTGCTGTACAGGGGGCAGAAGTCATCCGAGTAGCCGATGCCGCGCTGTTCGAGGATGTAGAGGTCACGGTGATCGAGGATGCCGTGGTCGCGCAGCCGGCGCACATACGTGGTCGCCTGCGCGCCGGGACCGCCCGTGAGGTAGATCACCGGGTCTTCGCGTTTTCCGGGCGTGAGCCCCGATTCTTCCGTTTTGTCCTCGAACTCCTCTTTGCCCCAGCGCGAATTGATGCGGACCACGTGGAGCTCGATAAAGCGGGAGTCCGGCTTTTCGCGGTTTTCGGGCACTTCGAGCAGGAAACAGTCGAAATCACCGGGTTCGTATTCGATGGTGCCTTTGAACGGGCAGATCACGGGGTCGAGCCGATAGGTATCCCGCTCGAACCGGTTTTCGCTGGACAGCGTTTCGTTCAGCTCCAACGAGGGATCTTTGTGGCCTGCTTTTGAATCCAGCAAAGTGGTTCCAATGTCACCGGCGGTCGACGGAAGATCTTCGGCCTGTTGCGCCGACGTGACCTGCGCGGTAAAAAAATACAGGCTGAGCAAAATGAGAAATCGAAGCATTTTCATGTTCCCTCGGCGGGTTGATGACGATGCCCACCATCATCTCAGCAAACCGGATCTGTTTCACCTGCGGAAACTCTGAACGGCCCTCTGCGGGCCTGATTCAGGTCAGCCATCCATCCATGAAATTTCGGTCGAACGGTCAGGCTGGGGTAAAATCCGCCCGATACGAGGTTCTGACCTTCAGCTGCCGACAGCATGACGAGGGCGGTAGAAAGCAGCCCTCCTGTCCGAGGAGAAACAAAACAATGTCTCTAGCTGAGCAATTGCTTGCCGGGCTCGAGTTGACGCTCACCGGCATGGTGACCGTTTTCATTCTGCTGAGTTTCATGGTCCTGGCGATCGGCTGGATGTCGAAGCTCGCCCACCGGTTGGCGCCCCCTTCGCGTTCCGCCCCAATGGGCGCCAGGTCAAAGTCGGATACGGCAGAAGACAAGGAAATCGTGGCGGCGATCAGCGCGGCCATACACCGTTTCCGCAGTGCGCGCGGCTGAAACCGCGCTCGCCAGAATCCTTTTCAGATCAATACCAAGGCACTCTAGGAGTTGAGACGCTCATGGCCAATAAATTAGGCATCACCGAACTGGTGCTGCGTGACGCACACCAATCACTTCTTGCGACCCGGATGCGCATCGATGACATGCTGCCCATCGCCGAAAAACTGGACAGCATGGGGTTCTGGTCCCTCGAAACCTGGGGCGGCGCCACTTTTGACGCCTGCATCCGCTACCTGGGAGAGGATCCCTGGCAGCGTCTGAGGACCCTGAAACGAGCCATTCCGAACACCCGGCACCAGATGCTTTTCCGCGCCCAGAACATCCTCGGCTACCGTCACTATGCCGATGATGTCGTCGCCAAGTTCGTGGAACGCTGTGCGGTCAACGGCATGGACGTGTTCCGGATTTTTGACGCCATGAACGATCTGCGCAATTTCGAGGTCGCCGTGCGTGCGGTATGCAACGTCGACAAGCACGCCCAGGGCGCCATGTCGTACACGGTGAGCCCCGTTCACACCACCGACATGTGGGTCGACATGGGCAAGCACCTCGAGGACATGGGTTGCCATTCCATCTGCATCAAAGACATGGCTGGCCTGCTCAAACCCTACGTCGCCGAGGAATTGATCTCGCGGCTGAAAGAGTCCTGCGACATTCCGGTCGCGCTGCATTGTCACGCGACGACCGGAATGAGCACGGCAACGCTGGTGAAGGCAGCCGAGGCGGGCGTGGACATGGTCGATACCTCGATTTCGTCCATGAGCCAGACCTACGGGCATTCACCCACGGAATCGCTGAGCGCCATCTTCCAGGACACGGACCGGGACACCGGCCTCGACCTGCTGAAGCTGGAGGAAATTGCTCATTACTTCCGCGGCGTGCGCAAGAAATACGCGAAGTTCGAAGGTTCCCTCAAGGGTATCGATTCGCGCATCCTGGTCGCGCAGGTTCCCGGCGGCATGCTGACGAACATGGAAGGCCAGTTGAAAGAACAGGGCGCCGGCGACCGCATCGACGAGGTGCTGGAAGAGATTCCCCGCGTGCGCGAAGACCTGGGATTCATTCCGCTGGTCACGCCGACCTCCCAGATCGTCGGCACCCAGGCCGTGATCAACGTGCTGATGGGCGAACGCTACAAGTCCATCACCAAGGAGACTTCAGGGGTGCTGAAGGGCGAGTATGGCGCGACGCTGGCGCCGGTGAACAAGGAGTTGCAGGCGCGTGTGCTTAATGGCGCCGAGCCGATCACCTGCCGTCCGGCCGACCTGCTCAAGCCGGAAATCGAGAGCCTGACAGCCGAGTTGAAGGCCAAGGCCCAGGCGGAAGGCATCACCCTGGCCAAGGACGTGATCGATGACGTCCTGATCTACGCGCTGTTCCCGCAAATCGGTCTGAAATTTCTCAAGAACCGCGGCAACCCGGACGCATTCGAGCCGGCTCCCGGTCAAGAGCCGTCCAGGAGCGACGCGTCGAGTGCGCCGGCGGCAAGCGGCGGCCCCTGCTGCGAAGCTTACAACGTCAAGGTCAATGGCAAGACCTACGAGGTAGAGGTCAGCGCCGCCGGCGCCGTGACTTCCGTTAAGCCCGCCGACTCCCGCGCCGCGGCGGAAAGCGACGGTGATGTGGTTCCCGCTCCGCTGGCCGGCAACATCTTCAAGATCAAGATCAAACCGGGACAGAAAGTTCAGCAGGGTGAAGTGGTCATGATCCTGGAAGCCATGAAGATGGAGACCGAGGTTCGCGCTCCGCACGGCGGCACGGTGATGAGCGTGACCGTCAAGGAAGGGGATGCGGTCTCTCTGAAGGATCCGCTGCTTTACATCCGCTGACCGGGCTGGGAGGTCCATGATGGAACTTGACCTGAAAGCCTTGTGGCTGACGACCGGAATAGCGAATTTCGGTATCGGCGAGTTGTTCATGATCCTGGTCGGTGCAGTCCTTCTGTACCTGGCCATCGCCAGGCGATTTGAGCCTTTGCTGCTGGTGCCGATCGGTTTCGGCGCCATTCTCAGCAACGTGCCGGTTGCGGGCATGGCGGGCCCGGAAGGGCTGCTGGGTTACATCTACCATGTCGGTATCGAGACCGGTGTCTTCCCGATGCTTATTTTCCTGGGTCTCGGGGCACTGACCGATTTTGGGGCCCTGATCGCCAATCCGCGAACGCTGCTGCTCGGAGCCGCCGCCCAGTTCGGTATCTTCGTCACCTTGCTGGGGGCGCTTCTGCTGAATTACCTTCCCGGTTTCGATTTCAGCCTGCAGGATGCCGCCGCGATCGGCATTATCGGCGGAGCGGACGGACCGACCGCCATTTTCCTTTCTTCCAGGCTGTCACCCGAGTTGATGGGTGCGATTGCCGTGGCCGCTTATTCCTACATGGCCCTGGTGCCGATCATCCAGCCGCCGATCATGAAGGCGCTCATACCGGCGCATGAGCGCAAGGTCGTCATGGAGCAGCTCAGAGAGGTAACCCCGCTCGAGAAAATCCTGTTTCCGCTGATGGTGCTGCTGGTAACGGCCCTGTTCCTGCCGGCGGCGTTGCCGCTGATCGGCATGATCACCTTCGGCAACCTGCTGCGGGAATCCGGCGTTGTCGACCGCCTGAGCAAAACGGCCCAGAATGAGCTGATCAATATCGTGACGATCTTTCTCGGACTCGGTGTCGGTTCGAAGCTGCAGGCGGAATCGTTCCTGACCGTCGAAACCATCGGTATTCTGCTGCTGGGTGTTTTTGCCTTTTCCATCGGCACGGCGTCCGGTGTGCTGATGGGCCGCATCATGCACAAGGTGACGGGCGGCAAAGTCAATCCGCTCATCGGCGCTGCCGGCGTATCCGCGGTGCCGATGGCGGCGCGCGTGGTCAACAAGGTGGGCCTGGAGAACAACCCGCACAACTTCCTGCTGATGCACGCGATGGGCCCGAACGTGGCCGGCGTTCTCGGTTCGGCGGTTGCAGCCGGGCTGCTCCTGGCGCTGCTGGGTGGCGGCGGCTAGGCCGAATCGCAAAGAACCTGAAAAAACCCCGCTTTCTCGGCGGGGTTTTTCATGTTGGTCAGTCTTTATTGCAAACGGGGGCTTGTTACAGCTGCGTCCGACCTGTGGTTTACGGGTTCTCAGTGAGCAATGTGTCCAGGGTCTTCAGCATGTTGTTGGCCACCGCCTCGGCCGCGGCCTGGCGGTTGATCGCAGCCGCCAAGTAAACCTGGCGCCTGGTGTCATAGATCAGCACGGCCTTGGCGCCGGGTGCGCCGCCGCTGTGACCGATCCAGGTGGTCGTGAACTCCGGGTCCGGCACCGGAATGACCATGACTCCGCGCCCGTAACTCTCCATCTGGCCGAACATGGCGTAACGCTTGCTGAAGGCGTCATCTCTCGAGCCGGTACTCAACACGCCGCCATTCAATATCGAATGCAGGAAGCTCACCATGTCCCCGGCGTTGCCCAGCACCGCACCGGCGCCAAACGTGGTGGCGATGGCCTCGATGCTCGGTGCTGCATCATCAAGCCCTTGCGTAAAGGAATTGGCAGGGTCACCGGGACTCGCCAGGCGCACGCTGCCGAGTTCGAGCGGTTTGGCAATGCGTTGACCGATCAATGCAGCCAGAGACTGCTTCGTGACGGCCTCTGCGATCAGGCTCAGCATGACGTACCCGGTATTGCTGTAATACCAGTCTGTGCCCGGGCAAAAGTCGAAACGGTGTCGCGCGGCAATCTCCAGCAGGTCTTCGGGAGGTGTGTAGGCGTTGCGGGTACGGAGTTTCTTGTCGGCGTTGAATGAAAACACGCCGGAAGTATGCGTAAGCAACTGGTCGACGGTGATGAGCTCAGCGCCCGGGTAATCCGGAAGCCATTGGTCCACGCGGTCCTGCAGGTCCAGTTCTTCCGACTCGATCAGCTGCCAGATAATGGTGGCGGTAAACAGCTTGGCCACGCTGGCCCACCAAAAAGGCGTTTCACCTTCGCCTGTCCTGGAAGACCAGCGACCGATTGTGGGGTGCCATATGGCGATGGTGCCGGCTGTCGCCTCGGTCAGCGGCAGGAGCTCGGTGAAGCGTTCCTGCAAGCGGTCGGCAATCGCTTCGGGCATGGGCTCAGTATTGAATGCGGTCCGCGGAAACATGTCCGCATCGAGCGCGCCTGCTTGCGCCGGCCCCTGGTAAGGCATGTTCACTGCGCACGTGTCAGCTTTTACGCCGGCCCGGACAGGCTGACCTGCTGCCAGGCACAAGAATACGAAACAGGTGACAATCAAGCGAAAGGTCATGGCGGGCTGCATGGGCCGTACGACATAGGATATCGATTCTGGTATCAACGGGAAGGTTTCAGCAAAACAGTGACTGATTTTCATATACTTCGCCCTTTGCAGCATTTTAACTGACACTTCGGCAGGTAAAAAATTGAACCTGACAAACAAAATCCGACAGGGAGCTGTCTATCGCACGGCCCGGGATACGCTGGGCCAATTGCTGAGCCCGTTCCGCCTGCCCGAATGGCTGCCGGAACTGCGTGACCGGAACGTGCTCAAAGCGGACGCGATCGCCGGCCTGACCGTCGCGCTGGTGCTGATTCCACAGTCGATGGCCTATGCGCAACTGGCCGGTCTGCCGCCTTACTACGGCCTGTACGCTTCATTGCTGCCTACCATGATCGCGGCATTTTTCGGCTCGTCCCGTCAGTTGGCCACCGGGCCGGTTGCAATGGTTTCGCTGATGACGGCCGCCGCGCTCGAACCGCTGGCGACCGCCGGCGGTGAAGCCTACGTCGGTTACGCGCTGGTGCTGTCCTTCATGGTGGGTGTGTTCCAGCTTGCGATGGGCATGTTCCGCCTGGGCGTCTTGCTGAACTTCCTGTCACACCCGGTGGTCGCCGGTTTTGTCAACGCGGCTGCAATCATCATCGCGACTTCGCAGCTTGGCAAAATCTTCGGTGTTACGGCCGACAAGGGTGATTACCATATCGAGTTCATTACCAACATCGTCCGCGAAGCCCTGAGCAATACCCATTGGCCGACTTTCGGCATGGCCGCGCTGGCCTTTGCCATCATGCTGGCGGTGCGGCGGCGAAACCCGAAGCTCCCGGCTGTGCTGGCCGCGGTTGTCGTAACCACTCTCATCTCCTGGATCTCCGGCTACGCGAGGCACGAGACGGTCGAACTGAACCAGATCGGCACCCAGAACATCCGCACGGCGCTGTTATACGACACCCTGTCACGCAAGCATATTGCGAATCTGCAGGACAGGTACATCGGGGTCCAGCAGGAATTCAAGGCCAAGTCCGAGGAGGTCGACGAGGAAGGCGAGTCCCTGTTGACTCATCGCCAGAATATGGAGCAGATCGAGTTTCTGCTGAAACAGAAAAAAGAAGAGTCACAAAGCCACCACGAGGAACTGTTCAATACGCTGCTTTACGCTACCGGCAGCGGAGACCAGATGATGTTCTACACGGCCGAAGAAATCGCTGAGCACCTTCCCGATGGCGAAAAAGACAATCCGGGAGTCCCGTGGTCGATCAAGGCTTACAAGAACAACAAGGTGATGCTTGAAGCCGGCGGCATGGTGGTCGGCAACGTGCCGCGCGGCCTGCCCGGGTTCCGTCTGCCCAGCTTTGACTGGAACGCCGTTACGCACCTGATCGGCGCCATGATCACGATATCGCTGATCGGCTTCATGGAGGCGATTTCGATCGCCAGGGCCATGGCGGCCAAAACGCGCCAGAACCTGAATCCGGACCGCGAACTGATGGGGCAGGGTATGGCCAACCTGGCGGGATCGCTGTTCCAGGCCTACCCGGTTTCGGGGTCATTCTCGCGCTCGGCGGTCAATTTCAACAGCGGGGCGGTCACCGGATTTTCCTCGATCGTTAGCGTTGCGGTAGTAGCCCTTGCGCTGCTGTTCCTGACACCGCTGTTCTACTACCTGCCGCAGGCCACCCTGGCCGCGGTAATTATCAAGGCGGTTTCGGGGCTGGTCAGTTTGCGCCCGATGATCCATGCCTGGCGGGCCAACCGCCATGATGGTGTCGTGGCCTTCGTGACCTTCAGCGTTACCCTGGTACTGGCCCCGGAGCTCGAGTTCGGCATCCTCCTGGGCATGGTGCTTTCCCTGGTGTTGCTGCTGTTCCGTATCATGAAACCCAGGGTTGTCTTTCCGCCGTTGAGAGAGGATCTCCTGCCCGAAGATGCCGTGAAAGACGGGGTGATGGAAGACGGGCGGATCGTCAGGATGCGGTTTGAGGGCCCGCTCGTTTTTGCCAACGTCGCGTTTTTCGAGGAGCAGCTGCAGAAATTGCTGGCCTCATCGCCCCGGCTGAAGGTGCTGATCATCGATGCGGTCTCGATCAACGAGATCGATGCCTCGGGCGAACACATGCTGCGGGACTACTACCGGCGCCTGACGGAGTCGGGGGTTCACGTGCTGTTCACGCGTGTGCGCATGCCGGTCCGGGATATGTTCGAGCAAACCCGCCTGCACCTGGAGATAGGGCGCGAGTTCTTTCATCGCTACCCGGTGAAGGCCTGCGGGCATGCCTGGGAATTGATCCTGGCGTCACAGGATGAAGCCGGGAAAGAGGTTCAGCTAAAAGGCCCCGACGAGCCGACGTACCAGTAGACCTCGTCGCGACCCTACTGAGGATCACCCGGCATGCCGGGCCTTTCGAGGGGCCGTTGCCGGCCCCTCGCTGTCTTCTCCGGCTTTGGGTGCCGGGTCTACGGCCTTTCGATCACTGTCGCCACGCCTTGGCCGATGCCGATGCACATGGTCGCCATGCCGAGCTTCACGTCTCTGCGCTTCATTTCATACAGAAGCGTAGTAATGATCCGCGCCCCCGAACAGCCCAGCGGGTGACCCAGAGCGATGGCGCCGCCGTTCGGATTGACGATGTCATCCGCTTTCTCAAGCAGTCCCAGGTCTTTCAGCACGGGCAGGGACTGGGCGGCGAATGCTTCATTGAGTTCCCACAGCTCGATGTCTTCAATTTCGAGGCCAGCCCGCTTCAGCGCCTTTTTGCTCGCCGGCACGGGTCCATAACCCATGATCGAAGGGTCGCAGCCCGCCGCGGACATGGATTTCACGAAACCCATGCTTTCCATGCCGAGCTCGTTGGCCTTGTCCTCGCTCATCACTAGCAGGCAGGAGGCACCGTCACTGAGCGCCGACGAGTTGCCCGCCGTCACGGTTCCGCCACGCGGGTTGAACACCGGCCGGAGCTTTCCGAGATCCTCGAGGTTGGCATCCTCGCGAGCGACCTCGTCGTCCACGACCATGTAGGGCACGCCGTCGGCGTCATGGCCCTGGATCGGAATGATCTCCTCTGCGAACTTGCCGGACTTCGTTGCCGCAATGGCCCTCTGGTGGGAGCGCAGCGCAAACTTGTCCTGGTCCTCGCGTGAAATGCCGTGCGTCAGGCCCAGTAACTCCGCGGTCAGTCCCATCATGCCCGAGGCCTTGGCCGCGACCTTCGAATAGCCGGGGTTGAAGTCCACGCCGTGCGTCATCGGCACGTGACCCATGTGCTCAACGCCACCGACGAGGTAGATATCGCCCTGGCCGGTCATGATGCCCTGGGCCGCCATGTGAAGCGCGGTCATCGAGCTTCCGCACAGGCGGTTGACGGTCTGCGCCGGAACCTCCTTGGGTATCCGGGTGAGTAATGCCGCGTTGCGGCCCACGTTGAAACCCTGCTCCAGGGTCTGCTGTACACAGCCCCAGATGACGTCTTCGATTTCCGCCGGATTGACCTGCGGATTCCGTTCCAGGACGCCTTCCATGAGCGCCGCCGACATTTCCTCGGCCCGCACGTTTCTGAACGAGCCGTTCTTCGACCGTCCCATTGCCGTCCTGGCGGCATCTACGATTACTGCCTTGTTCATATCGGTACCTCAGTGCTTGTAATAGGTTTCGCCGCTGGCGGCCATGGCTTTGAACGCGTCGGTGGCTGCGTACATCTGTCCGAACCCGATGTACTTTTCCGATTTCTCGACGAGGGTTTTCAGCCCGACGGCGTCGGCGTATTTCAGAGCGCCGGCCCGGAACGGAGGGAAGCCGAGGCCCAGGATCAGGCCCATGTCCACTTCCTGGGGCGTGCTGACGATTTTTTCTTCCAGGCACCGGGCGCACTCGAAGATCATCGGCAGCATCATGCGGTCGACGATCTCCTCGTCCGATACCTCGGTGGTCTGCTTGACGACTCTGGAGACGATTTCGTCCACACCCGGGTCGATCACCTTCTTCGGCTTGCCGCGCTTGTCCTTTTCGTAGCGGTAGAAACCGACGCCGTTCTTCTGGCCAAGCCGCTTTTCACCGAGCATGACTTCGACGATGGTCTCTTCCGTCATTTTCATGCGGTCGGGGAACGCATCGCCCATGATGCCTCCGGCGTGTGCCCCGGTATCGATACCGACAACATCGAGCAGGTAAGCGGGACCCATTGGCCAGCCGAACGTTTCCATCACCTTGTCGATGCGCTTGTAATCGACGCCGTCCTCGATCAGGCGGGAGAAGCCGTTGAAATAAGGGAAAAGTACGCGGTTGACGAGGAAGCCCGCGCAGTCGTTGACGACGATCGGGGTTTTACCCATCTGCAGCGCGTACTTGACGGTCTGGGCGATCGTGGCGTCGCTCGATTTTTCACCGCGGATCACTTCGACCAGCGGCATGCGGTGAACCGGGTTGAAGAAGTGCATGCCGCAGAACTTATCCGGGCGCTTCAGGTTCTTCGCCAGTTGCGTGATGGAGATCGTCGACGTGTTCGAGGCGATCACCGTGTCGGGGCTGACCTGGTCTTCCAGGTCGGCCAGCACCGATGCCTTGATGTCGACGTTCTCGACGACGGCCTCGACGATGGTGTCCACGCTGCCGAAATCTCCGTAGCTCAGCGTCGGGGTGATCATGGCAATCGTTTTCGCCATCTGCTCCGGGGTGATCCTGTCACGGGACACCAGCTTGCCGAGCAGCTTGACGGCTTCGCTCATTCCGAGCTCCAGCGCCGCGTCGTTGATGTCCTTCATCAGGATCGGCGTGCCCTTTGAGGCGGATTGGTAGGCCACGCCGCCGCCCATGATGCCGGCTCCGAGAACGGCCGCCTTCGCGGTGGCCTTGCTCTCCCGGGTCATCTTCTTCGAGACCTTCTTGAGGTACTCGCCGCCCATGAAAACCGTTACGAGGTTCTCGGCGACCTGCGTGTGGGCCAGGTCGGCGAAGGCCTCGGCTTCGACCTGGATCGCACCCTCGCGGTCCATTTCGCAGGCTTGCTGCATGACCTCGATCGACCGGACCGGGGCAGGGTAGTTGGGCCCGGCGACGCCGGCCACGAACCCCTTGGCCGTTTCGAAAACCATCATGGCCTCGGTGCGGTTGAGCCGCAGCGGCGATTTCTTGACGACTTTCTTCGACGACCAGTCCAGTTCACCGGCGATGGCGCGTTTCAGCAGGGTCAGGGCGGCCTCTTCGAGTTTCGGCCCCTCGACGACCGCGTCGACGGCGCCGATTTTCAGGGCGGCATCGGCCTTGTAATGCTTGCCGGAGGTAATCCACTCGATGGCATGGTCGGCGCCGCACAGCCTGGGCAGTCTGACCGACCCGCCCCAGCCCGGCATGATTCCGAGCTGCGTCTCGGGCAAGCCGATTTTTGCCTTGCTGTCCATCACCCGGTAATCGGCCGTCAGGCAAAACTCCAGCCCTCCTCCGAGCGCAAAACCGTTGATCGCCACAACGGTGGGAATTTGCAGGTCCTCATAACCGTTGAACAGCTCATGCGTGTCCAGGATCCAGGTCTTCAGCTCCTCGTGGGTTTTTTTGAAGTGCCCCATGAACTCGGTGATGTCCGCACCAAAAATGAAGTGTTCCTTGTTACTCTTGTAAAGAACGCCCTTCGCATTCGAGCCCTTGATTATTTCCAGGGCTTCCGACAATTCAGCAGTAGCCAATGCACCGATAACGTTGGCTCCGCTGTCCTTGATATCGAAAGTGAAATGAGCGATGTCATCAATCATTTCGATCTGGATGGCTTTTCCGTCGTATAACATACGTGCTCCATTAATTGAGTCTGCAATTCAAAGAACCTTGACCGGGCGTTGTTCCGCCGGTTCCAGCAAAAAAGCAACGCGCTTCAGTGCGGAATCTGATACAAGCCATACTATACCGTATGGCGCTGCTTCGGTCCTGCCGGTTTACCCGTTTTTTTACTTGAACGGACCCGCTGCAAGGCGAGATTTCCCGGCTTGCATTTCGATACTGTGTGATATACAGTATGTACTACATACTATGTGATACACAGTATATATATGGATACTCGAGACAGCACCGAAATCGTTGAAAAGCTGCGGCTGGAATTACGGCGCGGCGCCCTGCCGCTGGCCGTGTTGGCGCAGCTTCGCACGGAGCACTACGGCTATTCCCTGCGCAAGGAATTGAGCGCAAAAGGCCTTGAAATCGATGAAGGCACCCTGTACCCGCTGGTCAGGAGGCTTGAAAAACAGGGCCTGCTGGCCAGCGAGTGGCGCGCAGATGGCGGCCGCAAAAAGCGTTATTACCTGCTGTCCGCGCTGGGGCGTGAAGTGCTGGAGTTGCTGGCTGTCGAGTGGCGTCTGCTCAACGAGAGCATCGATAACGTAATGGAGAGTGAATGATGACCGACTTGTTCAGGGCTTATGCCTACCAGGTGGCTTCCTACCATCCGGCCGCTGCGCGCGAGGAACTGTTCTCGGAAGTGTACGACGAGTTGTGCGAGGAGTTCGAAGACTGGCAGGCGGAGAATCCCGGCCGGGGCCAGGCGGAGTTCCTGGATGCAAGACGCGAGCACCCGATGAAACTCGCCACGCGAATGGCCGGTGACAGGACGGCGTACCTCGTCGGGCCTTCCCTGTATTTCAGTTTCATCTCCGCGCTGAAGTCCGCCGCCGCAATCGTCGTCGTCGTGCACGTGGTGCTGGCCGCGGTAAGGGTGTTCGCCGGCGCCAGCGTGCCAGGCGCCGCACTGGGCTTCGTTTCCGGATTGCCTGACACGCTGCTCTGGGTGGGCGCAGCCGTGCTGGGTGTTTTCGTGGCGCTGGAAAAAAGCGGCGAACGCGCCAAGTGGCTCGACGACTGGACAGCAGCGGATCTCAAGTCCGTCGACGGCCACCAGGAAATGTCGCGGCTCGAAAGCAGTTTCGACCTGGCGTTTTCGACGCTGGCTTTGCTGTGGGTCCTGGATATCGTCAAGCTGCCTGCCACCATCCGTCATGATGGCGACTGGGTGGCCGACTGGACACTCAACCTGCCCGACTGGGCGTGGTGGTCCGCGGGTATCCTTTTGGCCTTCGGTGTGGTGTTCAGTCTTTACCGCCTGGGCCAGTCCTTCTGGACCCGGCGCCTGAGGTCGATAACGGTAGGTGAAAATCTGCTCTGGCTGGCGCTGCTGGCTTTCGTGATCACGCGCCCGGAGTTGCTGACGACAACGCACGATGGAGGAGCGGATTTCATCGTCTTCGTCGAACGGGCATTGAAGGGTGGTTTGATCGTGATCATGGTGATTGTCGGGTGGGACACGGTGAAGCACGCCTGGCGCCTGGTTCGACGCTCGTTTTGAGTCAAGGCGCCGGGCCGGGATCGAAATTGACGCCCCGAATTCGGCGCCACTTTATTCCGCAGCCGGAACGCGCCGCCGTTTTTGCGTACAATCAAAGCGTAAACACACGAAGCAGGATAAAGTGGTGACTGAACCAGGTCCTCAGAATTCCGGCGACAAGCCTCTGGAAGATGCAGCACAGTATGATTCGGCGCTGCCGCCGCTGCAGTCCGATAAGAAACTGCTGCGCAAGGTTCTGATCTACCATTTTTCCCTCGCGGTGTTGCTGGTCGGCATGGCCGTGATGTTTCCGGGCTTCATCGACATACTGCCGGTAGGCGGCGTAACCGAACTGGTCGAACGGACAGACCAGCATGGTTTGCCGCTGGCCGATGTGCCCGATGCACGCGAAGCGCCGCCGCCCGTGGTGGACTCCGAAATCATCAACACGGTCATCAAGACGACCGTCCGTTTTGACCGCCTGGGACAGGGAAGGCAGCTGGCCATCGTGCTGCTGGGCGTTTGGCTGCTGGTGCTGCCGGTTTCCTGGGTTCACAAGGGCATTCACCGCGCCAGCACGCACGATCATTCGCTGGATGAGACCACGCTGATCCTGCCGGGGGTTGTCGCGTCCATCGTCATGGTCGTTCAGCACAGTCTGGCGCTGGCATTCAGCCTGGCGGGCATCGTGGCCGGAGTGCAGTTCCGGCGCGCGCTGCAGGATACGTTCGACGCACTTTTCATACTGGTTGCGATCGGCACCGGCATTTCCGCCGGCGTCGCCGCGTTGGAAATCGCGGCCGTGCTCACGGTATTTTTCTGTTACGCGACGCTTTACGTGTACTACGTGGGTGACGGACTGGAATCCCACCACGAAGCGCACCGCAAGGCAGTCAAGCGCGCCCGCAAGATCGCTGCTGAAGAACAGCAGGATCAGCAAAAGGAAAGTTGATCACTCCAGTGTGAAAAGCA
>JAZBPJ010000046.1:0-40431 GCA_036351575.1 Lysobacterales bacterium
AGCTCAACGGAAACGACCGCCATGGCAGAACCCCGCGCCGAAAAACGCCCGCACGAGATGAGCCTGCACGGCACCACGCGGATCGACAACTACTACTGGCTGCGCGACGACAGCCGCTCCGATCCCGACATGCTGGCTTACCTGGAGGCCGAAAACAGTTACTTCGACGCGGCGATGAAGCGCACCGGGAAACTGCAGAAAACCCTCTACGACGAGATGGTCGCCAGGCTCGACCCGGACGAGTCCAGCGTGCCTTATGAAAAAGGCGGCTGGTGGTACTACTCCCGTTACGAGCCGGGCAAGGACTACGCGATCCACGCACGCCGAAAAGGCAGCATGGAAGCCGGCGAAGAAATCCTCATCGACGGCAACGCCCGCGCCGAGGGGCATGACTTCTACAACCTCGGCAATCTCGAGATGAGCGACGACCACCGCTACGCGGCCATCGCCGAGGACACGCTGGGCCGGCGCATCCACGAGATCCGCATCCTGGACACCGAGACCGGTGAATTCCTGCCCGAGGTGATCGGCAACGCCAATGCCGCGCTGGCCTGGTCCGCTGACGGCAAGCACCTGTTTTACCTGGACAAACACCCCGAAACGCTGCTGGCCTACCGGGTGATGCGTCACGAGCTGGGCACCGACCCCGCCGCAGACGTGCTGGTCTACGAGGAACAGGATTACCGCTTCTACACCGGGCTGTGGCGCAGCCGCTCCGGCAAGTTCATCATGCTGCAGCACATGGAGACGGACACCACCGAGGTGCAGCTCCTGGACGCCGCCGACCCGCTGGGTAGATTCGAACCGTTTCTGCCGCGCGAGACCGGCCACGAGTACGACGTCGACCACGCCAACGGCCGTTTTTTCATCCGCACCAACTGGGATGCGGAGAATTTCCGCGTGATGACCGCGACGCTGGAGACCGCCGGCGACAAGAAGCGGTGGAAAGAGCTGATTCCGCACCGCGAGGACGCGATGGTCAGGGAAATCCAGGCCTTTGACGAGTGGCTGATCGTGGGCGAACGCAAGGACGCCATGCGCAAGGTCCGGGTGCTGAAACTGGACGGCAGCGTCGACCGCTACCTGTACGCGTCCGCCGAGTCCTACGTCATGTGGCCGGCACTGAACGTCAGTACCGATACGGCGAAAATCCGCTACGGCTATTCCAGCCTGATCACGCCCAACCAGACCTGGGAGGTCGACCTGGAAACGGGCGATACGGTTCTGCTGAAGGCGACGCAAGTGCTGGGCGATTTCGACAGCGACGACTACCGCACGTCGCGCCTGTCAATCACCGCACGGGACGGCACCCTGATACCCCTTTCGATCGCCTACCGCAAGGACACGCTGCTGAACGGCAGCGCGCCCGCGTTGATTTACGGCTACGGTTCCTACGGCGCTTCGATGGATCCCTGGTTCCGCAACTCGGTCATCAGCCTGCTGGACCGCGGCTTCGTCTACGCCATAGCGCACATCCGCGGCGGCCAGGAGATGGGGCGCCAGTGGTACGAAAACGGCCGCCTGATGAACAAGACGAACACCTTCACGGATTTCGTGGACGTCACGGCCGGACTGCAGAAGCTGGACCTGATCGACCGGTCACGCACCTACGCCATGGGCGGCAGCGCCGGCGGGCTGCTGATGGGCGCGGTCATCAACATGGCGCCCGAGCTCTACCACGGCGTTATCGCGGCGGTGCCCTTCGTCGACGTGGTTACGACCATGCTGGACGAATCCATCCCGCTGACCACCAACGAGTGGAACGAATGGGGCGACCCGCACGAGAAGGAAGCGTTCGAATACATGCTGTCCTACTCGCCCTACGACAACGTGAAAAAGCAGGACTACCCGAACCTGATGGTCACAGCCGGCCTGCACGATTCACAGGTGCAATACTTCGAGCCTGCAAAATGGGTCGCCAAGCTGCGCGAATACCGCACGGACGACAAGCGGCTGATCATGAAAACCAACATGGAAGCCGGCCACGGCGGCGCTTCCGGGCGCTACCGCGCCTACGAGGAAGTGGCCGAGGAATACGCGTTCCTGGTTGACCTGGCCGGGCTGGAGCGGTGAACCGTGCTCTCGGGGGCGATGTATACGAACTGCTGAGGACGCTCGCGCGGCGGCCCGGGCCGTTTTCGGTCACGACGATTCGGGAACTCTGGACGAAGCCGCACCTGGCCGCGCAGATGCTGGAACACCACCTCAGCCAGGAATCCGAACACTCCTCGCGACCCATCCCGGTCATCGAAAATACCGTCGAGTGGATCGACCGGCAGCTCGACCTGGCCGGCAAACGCGTTATCGACCTCGGCTGCGGCCCGGGCCTGTACGCCCGCAGGATGGCGCAGCGCGGCGCGCGGGTCACCGGGGTGGATTTTTCCGCCAGCTCGATCGACTACGCCCTGTCCCGTGACACGAACAACGTCGAATACCTCGTGGCCGACTACCTCGAAGACGAACTGCCCTCCGGTTTCGACATCGCGGTGCTGATCTTCTGCGACTACTGCGCGATGTCGCCGGCCAGCCGCAAACGCCTGCTCGGCCGGGTCCGCGACCTGCTCGAACCCGGCGGTCACTTCGTGCTGGACCTCAACGGCCCCGGCGCGTTCGACGCCGTCGACGACCATCTCGAGATCCGGGAGCGCCTGATGGGCGGCTTTTTTGCGCCCGGCGACTACGTGGGCATCCACAAAACCGACGTCTACGAAGACGAATGGCTGTCGCTGGACCGATTTGTCGTGATCGAGCCGACCGAAACCTGGCAGCTGTTCAACTGGGCCCAGTACTACAGTCCCGAGAGCGCTGCGGCCGAACTGGCGGAAGGCGGATTCATGGTCGCGGCCATGACCGGGGGGCTGGACGGCGCCCCGTTCGAGCCCGACAGCCGGGTGATCGGCGTGATCGCCGGCAAAGCGGAAGATTGACCCGGTCCCGCACGGTTTCGAGAGGCCTTATAGCTGCTTCCCTCGCCGAAGCGAGATCGAGTTCCACGAGATCAAGGGGTCTTTATGCCTGCTTTGCGGGGCTTCGGAGAACAGGACGTTCTCCGAGGAGTGACACAAGGATGTGCTTGAACGTCCCCGAAAAGCAGGTTGAAGACTCCGCAGATCGGCCAGCACTCGAACTCAACCGTCCCGCCCGCCGAGGTCGGGCGCGTAACGCCGCGGGATCCATTCACGGAACTTGCCGATGATGTAACGCGAGTCCGGTTTTTCGGCCAGGTTGATGAACTCGTGGGGATCGCTCCTGAGGTCATAGAGTTCCTGGCCGCCATCCGCATAGCGAATGTAGCGGTAGCGCCCGTCGTTGGCGGAAAACCGGTTGACGCCGAAGGTGCTGATCGCGGGCCGTCTCCAACGCGTGTCCGGCCGCTCGAGCAACGGCCGCAGGCTCAGCCCGTCCCGCGACGGGTTCGCCGGCCCGAGGCCGCAGTAGTCGGCCAGCGTGGGATAAAAATCGACGGCCGAGACAGGCTGCCGCACGACACGACCGTTGTTGACGTTCCCCGGCAATCGAATGGCGGCCGGCGTGCGCAGGGCCGGCTCCCACGGCGTGGCTTTCCCGAAGTGGTTCTTCTCGCCCAGGTGCAGGCCGTTGTCGGACCAGAATACGACGATCGTATTCGCCGCATGACGGCTTTCATCGAGGGCCGCCAGCACGCGGCCGATATTCCAGTCGGCAAACGATGTCGCGGCGAGGTAACCGTGCAGGACCCGTCGCCACTTGTCCGGGTGAAACTTGCCGCTGCGCAGCCAGCGGCTGCCGCGCGCGGTGAGAAGACGGCGGGCTCCGTCCGGAATGTCGTAGACATCCCCTTCGCGGTAACCCGGCGGCGGCTCCAGGGTGTCGGGGTCATACGGGTCGAAAAAGCGCCGCGGCGCGGTGAACGGCGGGTGCGGGCGCCACAGCCCGTAAACGGCGAAAAACGGTTTTTCGCCGCCACGCTGCAGAAATTCGATCAAGGCATCGGCATTGACGGTGTCCGGAAAATCGGAGTCGGGGCCGGTCCATGGCTTCACGCCCCAGGAACGGTCGCCGCCGTCGGCGAGCAAGTCGCCCTGCCCTGGAAACGGCTCGTGGCCGCCGCTGGAAACGACCTGCTCCCAGGCCTGTGGATTGTCGATCTCCGGCACACGGCCGGCGCCGAAGGTCGTGTATCCGTCGCGGCGAAAACGCTCGGGCATCGATTCGAAAGCGGAAAAAGCCTCGCCCCATGAATCCGCGCCGTTGCGGTAGGCGCCGCTGCGATGCGGATAAATCCCGCTGAAAAACGCCGCCCGCGAAGCCTCGCCCAGCGGCGCGGCCGCGTAGGCGTGCTCGAACACCACCGACGAGGCCTTGAGTGCATCCAGTGCGGGCGTCCGGGTTCCCGGGTAGCCGTCAAAAAAACCGTAACCGTTCAGGTCGTCGGCGATGATCAGCAGCACGCTGGGCGGCTCATCCGCGCCCCAAAGACTCGAGGCGCCCGGCGCCAGGACGAGCAGCAGGCAGACCCGCAGCACGGCTTTTACCACGGCATTCAAATGGGGCCTGCCATCACGATCCGGCGCATTGCTTCACAATACCTTAGAATCTGTCTGTTCCGCCGCCGCTCACCCGGCGGCGCTTCGCGCACTGTACACCATGCAGAAGCAGGAAGCCCGGCGATGACGATGAAATCGAAGACAAAAAGGGGACCGTCCGCGCCCCGTGATGCCGGTCGAGCGACCCGGTGAGCGGCTTTGCCTCCAATCTGTGGGCGTCGTTCAGCATTACCGCGCCCATTCTCGTCGTGTTGCTGCTGGGAACCCTGTTCCGGCGCGGCGGACTCGTGGGTGAAACTTTCGTCGAGAACGGCAACCGCCTGCTGTTCAACGTCTGCATGCCCGCCCTGCTCTTCCTCGCTACCGCGAGCAATACGCTTTCGCTTCGCGAGGACCTGCCGCTCGCGGCTTTTGGTGTCGGCGCCACCTTTGTCGTGGTGCTGCTGCTCTGGCTGGTCGCACCCGCGATCGTCACGCGCGAACAGCGCGGCGTGTTCGTGCAGAGTGCGTTTCGCAGCAACATGGGCATGATCGGACTCGCACTGTGCCTGAATGCCTACGGCGAAGAAGTGCTGGCGCGAGCCGGCCTGTTCGTTGCCGCGATGATCATCGCCTACAACGTGCTCTCGATCATCGTGCTGACCAATGACCGCGGGCGGGTGCTGCGCAACCTGGCCCGCAACCCGATATTGCTCGGCGTGCTGTCGGGCCTCGCCTGGCAGCAGCTGCAGCTGCCGCTGCCCCAGCTGTTCGAGCTATCGATCTCCTACCTGGCGCGCATGGCGCTGCCGCTGGCGCTGATCTGCATCGGCGCCGCGCTGGAATGGAACCGGATGCGGCCCGGCCGGCCGGATATCCTGTGGGCATCAGGCTTGAAGATGGTCATCCTTCCGGCGGCCATAACCGTGGCGGCCGTCCAGGTGGGTTTTCGCGGCCAGGACCTGGGCATCCTGTTCCTGATGGTAGCTTCTCCCACCGCCATGGTCGCCTTCGTGATGGCGCGCGAACTGGCCCCGCGCAACGACATGACTGCCGAGGTGATCGCCCTGACCACGCTGGTGATGCCGGTCACCATCACGCTCGGGCTGACCGTGCTCACGACGCTGGGGCTGATGGACTGAATTCAGGGCGGGCCGACAGCAAGCCTCAGCTGACGATCTCTCGGGATCCCAGGAACAGCTCGCCGGTCTGGCCGTGAATCGACACGGTATCGCCGCTTTCGATGCGGCCGATCACCGACCCGTCTGCGCCGATGACCTGCGCGCTGCGGTCACGGACCTTCAGCTGGGGAACGCCCAGCACGGCCGAAAACGGTTTCTCGTCGATACCGTTGACCGCGACAGCCGCATGCGCGGTGGAACCGCCGCGCGCTGCGACCAGGCCATCGACGGACAGGATCAGCGGAATCTCGTCCGGCACGGGGTTCTCCAGCACCAGCAGGACGCCGTCGATGTCCGGTGAACCGCGTTCGAGCGAAGCGGCCAGCCGCTCGGCATCGTCCTCGTCAAAGGCCGCCAGGCCCCGAAACGCACCGCCCATGACGCCGATACCCCGGCCGCAGGGTTCACCGGGATCCCTGAACGTACGCGGTTTGAAGACATGCTCGGTTTCTGCGCTGCGCGTCTGCAGCACGCTGAGCACGCCGCGCTCGACGGTAAACTCGATCTCCGCGTCCGTGCCCATGAAACGGCGGATCCGCGTATTCACATGGTTGATCCGGCGCTCCAGCATCGGCGCCAGTTCGTGCAGGTGTTGTACCGGTTCGAACGAATCGGCCTCGGTCAGGCCGCCGACGAGGTCGTCGCCGCTGGCGCCGAACTTGATGTCGCCGGTAAAGCTGCGAAAACCGTTCGGCTGCATTCGCGTTCTCGGGATGACACCGGTCAGTGACATGTGCGTTTCGTCCGCTTCGGACCCGGCAGTATTGCTGCGGTTGCCGGCCGCCATCTGCTGCACGATCACCGCGGTGTTCCAACGGTCGCTGAGGTGCTTGATGGCCCGGTAGCGCACGGCGCGCTGCGCGTTCCAGGATCTGCACACCGATCGAATGGCGCTTTGCAGCTGCAGGTCGGCGTCCTCGATGGCCGCCTCGATTTCAGCACCGTGGCCGGCCTCCGCGATGACGTCCAGGCAACGCTCGGCGACCGCTTTCATCGCGCTTCCGGGCAGGTCGATTTTCCTGGTCACGCCGTGCCGCCGCTTGGCCTGGTCCACGAAGTGCAGTTCTTCCAGGTCAAGTTGCCACAGCGACGCCGCGTAGGACGCCAGGAACCGCCGAAAAGCGTCCCAGGCGAACCATTCGTCCTGCCGGGCGAGGGCTTCCACAATCGGCCGGGTCATGCCCACGAATACCAGCGTCTCCAATTGCCCGGGCATCGAGAACACCGAGCCGCCGCGCACCGCGAGCAGCAGCGGGCGGGAAGGGTCGCCGAGACGCACCGCCCGGCCGTCCTCCCGCAGTATGTCCGCCTCCAGCACGGCGATGTGTTCGCGCACCTTTTTTTCGAGTTCCCGCGACCGGTCGCGGTACAGGCCGCTGCGGGCGACATCGGTCGGAATGATGAAGCCATCACGGGTGGGAACACCGAGGTAGGAGAGGTAGACGAGGCCGCTGCCCTTGCCGCCGTAGCGGTCGCGCAGACTGCGCTTGCCCGGGCTTTCCACGAGCTGAATGATTTCCTGGCGGTGGGAAAGGTGCTGAAAACGCCAGGGGCCACCCGCCGGCGGCGCCTCGGATCCCGATTCGGCACGGCCGGGGAGCGACAGCCGGGCCCGCGCCGCGTCCGACAACTGGGCCAGCAGGTTCAGGTCGTGCATGCTGCGAAAAAAATTGCCCATCACGCCGCGCATCTCGTCTTCGCCGTAGCCCAGGTGTCCGGCCATCACCTCGTAGGCCTCGCTGACGCGCCGCACGAGCAGGTGGTAATTGCGTTGAACCTGTTCGAGCACGTCCAGCTGCGCGCGCTGACCACAGGTCGGGTCGACGAGCAGCAGGGTCAGGTCCCATAGTTCGCGTGAGTACAACCCATCGAGCGAAAGATTGATCGCGCAGCGCCGAATAATCGAAAAACACTGCTGCAGGTCCATGCCCTCCTCGTCGTATGCCTGGGCGACGTGGCGGGCCGCGAAATACGCGGTTTCCTCCAGCAGGCAGTCCAGCTGGGAGAGCAGCAGGCGCTGGCCTGCAAAAACGTAGCCGTCCGTCAGCTCGCGAAGCCGCTGCCGCAGCCGGCTGCAGTGCTCAAACACGTCGAGCTGCTTTTCCTGCTCAATCAACTCGCGCAGTTTATCCAACTCGCTGAACAGGGCGTCCTGGTGTCGCGCCCGGATTTCGCGAAGAAACGGCTCGACCGCGGTTTCCAGGGTCCGGCGCACGTTCTCGACCGAGAAACCGGGCTCTCCGGGCAGTGACGACGCCAGCGTTTCAAGGCCGGATTTTAGCCCGGACGCCGGCTCCTCGCGCGTGCCGCCATGGCTTGCGAAACGGTCGATAAAGCGCAGGTGCTGCTGGTACACCCAGCGATTCCCTTCTATCGCACCACGTGCAATGAACAGGGCCATTTCTTCTTCCAGGCTGCGGCCGGATTCGCAGCGCAGCAGTTCCTCGGCATAAGACTTGCGCCATTCTTCGATGCGCTCGGTGAGCTGATGCCCGCCGAGAATGTGTTCCAGGTCGTCCCGGATACGTTCCGCCAGCGCGATGGCCTGCGGGTCCTTGCGCGCCGCTTCGTCCGACGGCGCCGGCGTCATGTGCTCCGCAGCCGGAAAACAGGCCTGGCCGGTATGCAGCCACTCGGCGTAGGCGCGGGCCAGTTCAAGCGTTCTTCGGCCCAGCGAATGATGTGTGCTGCGGCGGATCTCGGTGGCGATCGAACTGTTGCGCACCCGCACTTCGCACAGGTCGATCGTGTCCTGCCAGACCCGCTCGATCACGCGAGGCCTGGTAAGCAACGAAGATATCCGCCGCACCAGCACCCGTGCCGGCAGCATCAACCGGCTGGCGAACGGACCCTCCAGGAATGTGAGCAGGGCCCGGCGCAACCGCAGTATCTCGGGCTGCAGGTTCTTGGCCCCCGCCAGGTCACGCGAACTGCTGCTGCACAGCCGTGCGACCAGGAAGCGCAGCAGGTACACCACCTCGTGCCGGCTTCCGCTTGCGTTGATGCGCTCAAGCACGCCGGCAAGGTCGCGCAGACGGTGCACCGCGACGCCCTGCATGTCGCCGGCCTCCAACTGGTAGATCTCTCTCTGCAGGTCGATGACTTCTCCTTGCAGGCCGCATGCGCCAAAGATCGATTCGTCGGTAAATACCGAGCCGTGGGGGTACTTTTTCTCGAAAACGACCCGGCTGGCGCCCTGCTCGACGTGGAAGACGATCAGCAGGCCGTGCGCGTCGAAAGGCACGAGCAGGCCGGTGGGCGTTCGAAACAGGCGGTGATTGGCGATTTCGAACATTCGGTAACTGCGCGCAAGTTCCGTTCGTGTACGCAGGTAGGAACGCAGTGCAGCGTTGTGCTTCTCCTCGCGACCGTCCGGACCCCAGGCGTCCATCAGGGCCCGGTTGAGGGGTTCAATCCTTTCGAGGTCTTCTCGGTTCAACTTCGCCAAGCCGCTGTTTGCATGGTCTGGAATCGAGCCGAAACCGTCGGCTCGGCACAGTGTAACCCAGCAGTGGCTCTGGAAAAGCTCACCTGGAACAGGAATCCGGGATCTGTGCAACAATTTACGGCAACCGGATTGAATGTGGAGCCCAGGTACCATGACCGAAGGAAAACTGATCGTCCTGGCCGGCCCTTCGTGCGTCGGCAAAAGCCCGCTGGAAAAAGCGCTGGCCCGCTTTTACCCGGAACTGAGATCTCCGCTGCGCCCGGTGGTGCTGTACAACGACCGCGCGCCCCGGCCGGGAGAAATCGACGGCGTCGATTACCATTTCCGTGACCGGCAGTCGATCCGCGCGCTGGAGGACAGGGAGAACCATGTCGTCATGGACGTGCGCGGCGACCTGCAGGCGCTGGACGTCGAGGCGCTTAGGCATGACCTCGCGTCCGGGGACGTATTGTTCGAAGGCAATCCCTTCGTCGGCCGGCGGTTGATGACGGATCCCGCGCTGGATGGCGTGCGCCGAAGCGGCGTGTTCATGGCGCCGCTGTCGCGCGACGAGATTCTGTTCCTGCGAAAAACCGCCGGTAACAGCGCCCTGCCCGCTCTCGTCACCGACGTTATGCGGCGCAAGCTGCTGCGGCGAACGCGTAAACAGAAGTCCGAGCTGTCGCTTAAAGACCTGGAAAATATCGAAACGCGGGCCGGCAGTGCCTACCGCGAGCTGAAAATGGCCCACGAGTTCGATGCCGTGCTGCCCAACCACGACGGCGAGGACAGCGACAACTGGGACGCTTTCTACTATCCGCTGGGAGACGCCAGGGCCTCGCTGGAAGCCTTCGCCGCGCTGCTCAGGGGCGAGCCCTCCGCTTTCGCCGAAACCTGGGAAGACGGCCTGGTTCCCTGAATCGATCGGCGATGGATACGATCGCCCGGGCCGATTAGACTAGGGCGCATTCCGAAACAGCCAGCAACCGGGTCAGAACAGTGAAAAAAGCAGACATCGGCCTTATCGGCCTCGCCGTGATGGGTGAAAACCTCGTCCTCAACATGGAATCGAAGGGCTTCACCGTGGTGGTGCACAACCGCACGACGTCGAAGGTGGACGATTTCGTCAACGGGCGCGGCGCCGGCAAGAATATCATCGGCACGCATTCGCCCGAAGAACTCTGCGCGCAGCTGGAACGCCCGCGGCGCGTGATGATCATGGTCAAGGCCGGTAAGGCCGTCGACTACGTCATCGAATCCCTGCTGCCGTTCCTCGAGGAAGGCGACATCGTCATCGACGGCGGCAACAGCCAGTACCAGGACAGCGAACGGCGCACGGCGGAACTCGCCGAAAAGGGACTTTTATTCATCGGCACCGGGGTTTCCGGCGGCGAAGAAGGCGCCCTGCTCGGGCCGAGCATCATGCCCGGCGGCAACCCGGACGCCTGGCCGCACGTGAAACCGATCTTCCAGTCCATCGCCGCCAAGACGGACGCCGGCGAGCCCTGCTGCGACTGGGTCGGCCGCGGCGGCGCGGGGCATTTCGTCAAGATGGTCCACAACGGCATCGAGTACGGCGACATGCAGATGATCTGCGAGGTCTACGAGATGATGAAAGCCGGGCTGGAGATGTCGAACGAGGAAATGCACCGGACCTTCGCGCGCTGGAACGAGGGCGTGCTCGACAGCTACCTCGTGGAGATCACGCGTGACATCCTCGGCTATCGCGACGAGAACGGCGAAGCCACGGTCGATTACATCCTGGATACGGCCGGGCAGAAAGGCACCGGCAAATGGACCGGGATTACGGCCCTGGACGTCGGCCAGCCGCTGACCGCGATCGCTGAGGCCGTGTTCGCGCGCTGCGTGTCTGCGCTGAAAAACGAGCGCGTGGCGGCATCTCAATTGCTTGAGGGCCCCGAAAATGTATTTGACGGCGACCGCGACGCGATGATCGACGACCTCGAGCAGGCGCTGTACGCCTCCAAGATCGTGTCCTACGCGCAGGGCTACCAGCTGATGCGCGCAATGTCGGACGAGGAAAACTGGGATCTCGACTACGGCGCCGTGGCCCTGATGTGGCGGGGCGGCTGCATCATCCGTTCACGCTTCCTGGGCAACATCCGCGACGCTTTCGCCAAGGACCCGCAACTGGCCAACCTGCTGCTGGACGATTTTTTCCGGGCGGCGATCAGGAAAGCGCAGGCTTCCTGGCGGCGCGTGGCCGCCGCGGCGGTGACGCTCGGCATCCCGATGCCGGCCATCACCTCGGCGCTCGCTTACTACGACGGCTATCGCTCCGAGCGGCTGCCGGCCAACCTGCTGCAGGCCCAGCGTGATTACTTCGGCGCGCACACCTACGAGCGCATCGACCGGCCGCGCGGTGAATTCTTCCACACCAACTGGACCGGGCGCGGCGGCGACACGTCGTCGAGCAGTTACAACGCCTGAAGCGAGACGCTTACACGATGATTCCGGCCCGGCTCCAGGGCTGTTCGCGGATGCGCACACCCGTTGCGGCGAATATCGCGTTGGCGATCGCCGGGGGCGCCGGCGCCATCGGCGGTTCGCCCAGGCCCATCGGCGGAAAATCGCTCTGGATGAAGTGGCATTCCACTTCCGGCGCCTGGTCGATCGTCGCCAGCGCGTAATCGTGGAAATTGCTTTGCTGCACCGCGCCCTCGGCGAAGGTAATCTCCAGCTGGCTGGTGCTCAGCGCGTCGACGACGGCGCCCTCGACCTGGTTGCGCGCTCCGCTGAGATTGATCACCGGGCCCACGTCGATACCCGACCAGACTTTTTCCACCCGGACGCGGTTGCCCTTCGCGTGGACCTGGGCCACGTGCGAAACAAAGCCGCCATGGTCGTAATGAAAGGCCATGCCCAGGCCGCGCCCCGGGCCGGGATCGCGCCCCCAGCCGGCGGCTTGCGCTGCTTTCTTCAGGGTGCCGGCGGTGCGGGCCAGGTCCAGCGGCGGTTCGCCGAAAGAGCGGGAAAGCAGGTCCAGCCGGAATTCCAGCTGGTCTTTTTCCGCCGCCAGAGCGACCTCGTCAAAGAAACTCTGGTAGGCCCAGCAGTAGGCCGAGTGGCCCGGTGAGCGCCACGGCCCGGTCGGCACGTTGCACTCGATGATGGACTGCCGAAGGCGAAAATCCTTCACCAGCCCGGCGGGGTAGTGGCTCGAACTGAGCGACGCGCCCGAGACCGGTTCACCGCCGCGGCCGAAGGTAATGAAATGATGATCGAACGCCGACATGCGGCCGTCGCCATCGATTCCCGCACGGAAGTGGTGCCAGGCGGCGGGCCGGTAGAAGTCGTGCTGCAGGTCGTCTTCGCGCGTCCACTGCAATTGAACCGGCACGCGCATTTCACGCGCGATCCAGGCCGTCTCGACCATGTAATCGTGCGTCAGCCGCCGGCCAAAGCCGCCGCCGATGCGCTCCAACTCGATGTGGATGTCCCGCTCGTTCATGCCCAGGGTGCGGGCGATGAGCGCCCGGGCGCCGCGCGGGTTCTGTGACGGCGCCCGCATCTCCAGTTTCCCGGACTCGTGGTAGACCGCGGTCGCCACCTGCGGTTCGAGGTTGGCGTGGGAAACGAAGGGATAGTAATAACTCGCTTCGACGACTTTTTCGGCGCCCTCGAGCGCTGTCTCGACGTCGCCGTCGTGACGCATCGTCTCGCCGTCGCCGCGGGCCAGCTTTGCGGCCTCGAGCGCGTAGCCCTCGCTGGAATCGGCGTGCGTGGTTTCCCAGTCGACCTTGAGCTTCTCACGCGCCTTGTTGACCGCCCACCAGGTCTCGCCCACGATGGCCACGCCGGGCATCAGCCCGGACAGGTTGTCGGTGCCTTTGACGACAAAAGCGCGCACGATTCCCGGCTGGCGCTCGACCTCCGGGGTATTGGCTTTTTTCACCCGCCCGCCGAATACCGGGCACTTGACGTACTGCGCGTACAGCATGCCTTCCATGCGCACGTCGCAGCCGAACAGCGGCTTGCCGTGAATGATGCGGGCGTTGTCCACGCCCGGAACGAAGCGGCCCAGCAGCTTGAACTCTTCCGGCCGGTTCTTGAGCTTCAGCACGGATACGTCCGGCACGGGCTGGCGCGCCGCCCCTTCCAGCAGGGTCTCGTACGCTGCGCTGCGGCCGCTTTCCTCATGACGAATCACGCCATTCACAGCTGCGAGGCTCTCCGGCGGCACGTTCCACTGCGCCGCTGCCGCCCGGGTCAGCATGTACAGGGCGCCCGCACCGGCGATGCGCAGGTCGTTCCAGCCGTCCGGCGTGCCGCGGCTGCCGCCCACGACCTGCCGGCCGTAGCGATCGTCCAGCGGCGCCTGTTCCACCTCGACCCGTTCCCAGGGGATTTCCAGGTGCTCCGCCACCACCATCGGGAACGCGGTCTTGACGCCCTGCCCTGCTTCCGGGTTCTTGCTGACGATCGTCACGCGACCGTCCGGGTGGATGCGCACGTACAAATTGGGCACCCAGGTTTCCTCGCCCGCGGCAGTCACCAGGCCGGTCCAGCCGACGCCTACGACCAGTGCGCCCGAGGCCGCCAGGCTGACTTTCAGGAAGGCGCGGCGCGATGTGTCGACGTCTGATTTTCGGCGGGCGCTCATGCTTCACCTCCTTCTTCGGAGGCGTAGCGGGCCGCGAGCTTCACCGCCTTGCGAATGCGCGGATAGGTGCCGCAGCGGCAGATGTTGCCGCCCATCGCGTCCTCGATTTCCTCGTCGCTCGGGTCAGGATTCGTCTTCAGCAGGGCCGCGGCGGCCAGGACCTGGCCGCCCTGGCAGTAACCGCACTGCGCCACGTCCTCTTCCTGCCAGGCGCGCTGGACCGGGTGCCCGCCCGCGGGGTGGAATCCCTCGATCGTCGTAATTTCGACGTTTTCCAGCGCTTCGACCGGCATCGTGCAGGCACGTACGGCCTCGCCGTCGATCAGCACGGTGCAACTGCCGCAAAGGCCCACGCCGCAGCCGTACTTGGTTCCGACCATGTCCAGGTGGTCCCGCAGCGCCCACAGCAGGGGGGTGTCGGGCGAAACATCGACCGCATGTTTTTCTCCGTTGATGCTGAGCGTGATCTGGCCCATCCGGTTTCTCCTCGGCCCCGGCGGCTGCCGGTTTTCATGGCGCAATGCCCTGATGATAAAAAATGGGCAGACCCCGTCAAGTGCCGCGCCTGTTTATCCCGCTTAGCAGACGCCGTAATTTGGCTTCTGTATTTCCAAACGGACCCGAAATTGTGAATAATTCAGGGAGGACAATTCTTTAATCTGCCGGCCCTTCAACGGGCCGACCAAGGAGCACTGAAAATGCGTCGCCTCGTCATCCTGGTCATTCTTGCGCTTACCCCCCTGCTCGCCCCGGCCCAGAACCGCAGCGGAATGGGTGAAATCCGCGAACTGTGGGACAACGACTGCGCCTCCTGCCACGGCGCCGACCTGAGCGGCGGCATGGCCACGTCGCTGCTCGACGACGAATGGCTCAATGGCGGCAGCGACGAGGAACTCGCCGCGTCCATCCGCGACGGCATGCCGGATGCGGGCATGCCCGGCTGGAGCGAGGCGCTCGACGAGAACCAGATTCGCGCGCTGGTCATCCTGATCCGGGAGGTCAGGATGCAGAGCGGCCTGGACGCCCTGCGCAATAGCCTGGAGGGTGATGTCGTCAGCGCTGCCGGCCATGCCTACCGGCTGGAAGAAATCGCCGAATTCGACGGAATCCTGTGGTCCATCGCTTTCCTGCCGAACGAAAGCATGCTGGTGACCCAGCGCGACGGTGTCCTGTGGCATTTTGAAAATGGACAGAGGACCCGGATCAAGGGTACGCCCGAGGTCTGGCAGCACGGCCAGGGCGGGCTGCTGGAGGTCGCCGTGCACCCGGACTACGCGGACAACGGCTGGATTTATCTTTCCTACAGCGAGCACAGCGGCGCCCGGGACAACGGCAGCGACGCCGGCATGACCGCGGTGGTCCGGGGCCGGATAGAAGACGACCGCTGGACCGGTGAAGAAATGCTGTTCCGCGTCGATGAAAAACACCACACGTCGGCCCGCGTGCACTTCGGTTCGCGCTTCGTATTTGACGACGGCTACCTCTTCTTCGCGATCGGCGACCGGGGGCACAAGGAACGGGCGCAGAACCTGGACCGGCCCAACGGCAAGATATTCCGCATCCACGACGACGGCCGCGTGCCGAAGGACAATCCCTTCGTCGATACGCGGGGCGCGCTGCCGGAAATCTGGAGTTACGGCCATCGCAATCCGCAGGGCATGGACCTCGACCCGTCGACCGGCCTGCTCTGGGAAGCGGAGCACGGCCCGCGCGGCGGGGATGAAATCAACCTCGTCGAGAAGGGAAAAAACTACGGCTGGCCGGTCATCACCTACGGCATGAACTACAACGGCACGCCAATCACCAGCGAAACCCACCGCGAGGGCATGGAGCAGCCCCGCCTGCATTGGACTCCCTCCATCGCGGTGGCCGGCATCGATTTCTACGAGGGCGAAGCCTTTCCGTCCTGGAAAGGAAAGCTGCTGGCCGGCGGACTGGCCTCTGAAGAACTGCACCTGCTGACGATCGAGGACGGCAAGGTCACCGCCGACGAGGTCATCCTTAAAGACCGCGGGCGCATCCGCGACGTCGCCAGCGGGCCGGACGGCGCGATTTACCTGCTGGTGACCGGCGGTTCGCCGCGCAAGGGGCGTATCGTGAAGATGACGCCCGCCGAGGGCTAACTAAAACCGGTAAAACCGGGGTCAGAGTAAGTCCCTTACTCTGACCCCATGTCTTAAAGGTTGTAATACAGGTTCATCTCGAAGGGGTGCGGCCGGTTGCGCACGGCCACCGCCTCCTTGTATTTCTCCTCGATCCAGCTGTCGATCAGCTCGCTGTTGAACACGTCGCCGGCGAGCAGGTATTCATGGTCCTCCTGCAGCGCCTCCATCGCCTCTTCCAGGCTCGATGGGATGGCGCGCAGCCTGGACTGCTCCGCGTCGGGCCACTCGAACACGTTGTCGTCAAACGGGCCGAATGCGTTTTCGTCGTTCGGCAGGATGCGGTTCTTCACGCCGTCGAGCCCGGCCATCAGGAGCGCACTCATCGCCAGGTAATAGTTGCAGCTGCCGTCCGCGGTGCGGAACTCGATGCGCTTGGCGGCCTCGCTGGTCGCGTACTTGGGGATGCGGATCGCGGCGCAGCGGTTGGCCAAACCGAAAAACAGTTTCACCGGCGCCTCGAAGCCCGGCAGCAGGCGCTTGAAGGAGTTCGTGCTCGGATTGGTAAACGCCGTCAGCGAGCGCCCGTGTTCCAGTATCCCGCCGATAAAGCAGAGCGCGGTCTCGGACAGGCCGGCATAGCCGTCCGCGTCGTAAAACACGTTGCGGTCGCCTTTCCTGAGCTGGATGTGAAAATGCATGCCATTGCCCGGTTCGTCGTAGAGCGGCTTGGGCATGAACGTGGCTGTCAGGCCATGGCGCAGGGCGCAGTTGTGCACGATATCTTTCACGTACATCATCTTGTCGGTCACCAGTTCGAACGGCAGCAGTTCGGTCTCGATTTCCTGCTGGCCCGACAGGCCCACCTCGTGGTGGTGATAACGCACCGGGCAGCCCACGCCCTCGATCAGGCGCACCATCTCCTCGCGCACCTCGGTGTACTTGTCGAACGGAATGTCGATGTGGTAGCCCTTGCGGTGGGCCACCGCCGTGCCGTCGGCGTCGACGTATCCGCCCGGCAGGTCTTCCTTGTTCTCTGACGAGGTGAAACGGTAGCCCGCGCTGTACTTGCCGTTGTCGATCTGCGCCTCGTCGAACAGGTAGAACTCGAACTCGGGCACCCACAGCGACGTGTCGGCCACGCCGGAGTCGACCAGGTAACGGTGCGCGCGGCGCGCCACCGAGCGCGGATCCTTGTTCACGCCGACGCGGGTGTCCGCATCGCAGATGTAACTGAGCATGCGAACCCGGGGCCGCTCACAGAACGGATCCAGGATGGCTGTATCCGGGTCGGGTATCAGAACCATGTCGCCGGACTCCACTGACTTCATGCCCGGAATGCTGGAGCCGTCAAAAGGAATCCCGTTCTGCATCACGTGATCCAGCCGGCGGGAGGGAAAGGTGATGTGGTACCAGTTGCCGACCAGGTCAGCGTATTTCAGGTCGATGCTCTGAATACCGTGTTCTTCGATCAGTTTCTTGACATCTTTCAGGTTCATGTGTGTTCCCCCGTACTCCGACGGCCCGAACCGCCGGACCCAAGCAGGAAATACACTCTGAACCTGATCGCAGCGAACGGCAATGAGGCGGATCAAGGAATTCAACCCGCAGTCGTTCAGCGGTTTTCCTACACAAATTCAGGCAAATGGCCGATAACAATCACACCGGGTTTCGCAAAAAATGCCTGTGAAGCTTCCGCGTTACCCACGCGCTATAGTAGGATATTTTCCTACTTGATACTAAAGTAATGCGGAGACATCGGTAATGGCCATGGTCAAAAGAAGCATATCGGTAACGGAACAACAGGCCCGCTGGATCAAGTCGAAAATCGATTCCGGTCAGTACGGCAACGAGAGCGAGGTATTTCGTGACCTGATCAGGGAGCGCGTGGCGCAAGAACAGGAAATCGAAAGGGTGCGGGCTGCGCTAATCGCGGCTGAAAAGAGCGGATTTACCGATCGGAGTGTCGAGGATATTTGGGAAGAGGCAGAACAGCTGTACAGGAAAAAAGGTGCCAAGATTTCTGGTCAATCATAAAGCAGATCAGGATCTACTCTCTATCGCGCTGTATGGTATCGAAAACTACGGTATCAAAAGCTCCCGCGCTTACCGCAAACGACTCGTTCAGAAATTCGAATATATTTCTGAGCATCCCGAACTGTACCCAAAAGTCAATCATATACGTCCGGGTTACAGGCGCTGTGTTTTCGGCACCCATTCCATCTATTTCCGCATCCACGGAAATTCAATCAAGATCATGCGTGTCCTGGGGCGCCAGGACATCGCGGTCCTGAAATCATCGAACTGACTTGCCACGGCCGCAGCGATGCGGAGAATAGTAAAAAGGTACCGACGAGCAGTTCTGAATGAGCAGCGATCACTGCCAGAAAAACGAACACCATACCCAGGACCTGGTCATCGGCGGCGGCATTGCCGGCATCGTCACCGCCCTGGGCCTCCTGGACGGCGGCCGCAGCGTGCTGCTGCTCGACGCAGACACCGAGGACCGCTTCGGCGGACTGGCGCTGTGGGCCTTTGGCGGCATGGCGCTGGCGGGCACCGACGAACAGCGCCGCATGGGCATCGAGGATTCCCCCGAACGGCTGTACGAGGACTGGGTGCGCTTCGGTGAACTCGAGCCCGGTGAAACCTGGCCGCTGGCCTGGGCGCGCTGCTATGCCGAGGAAAACAAGGCCGAGGTCTACGACTGGCTGAAAACGCTGGGCCTGAAGTTCATGCCCGCGGTCAACCTGGTCGAGCGCGGTGACACCATCCGGGGCAACTCCGCTCCGCGTTACCACATTCTCTGGGGCACCGGGCGCGAGCTGGTCCAGGTGCTGATCCGAAGGCTGCAGACGCACCCGAACCGCGCACGGCTGACCCTCCTTCACAGCCACCGGGCAACCGGGCTGGACTTCGATAACGGACGCGTCACGGGCTGCTACGGCCTGCGCGATCTCGCCAGCTGCGCTTTCCGGGTCCGCGCGGACAATACGATCATCGCCACGGGCGGCATCAACGGCAGCGTAGAAAAAGTGCGCGAGCACTGGCCGGGACACTGGCCCGCGGCGCCCGAAATCATCCTGAACGGCGCCAACCCGCTCAGCGATGGCTGTATTCATGAATCCGCCGGCGAGAAAGGCGCCAGCCTGACACGGCTCGAGGACATGTGGAACTACGCCGCCGGCATTCCACACCCGCAACCGCACTTCAAGGGCCACGGATTGAGCCTGGTGCCATGCAAAACCTGCCTGTGGCTGGACCCCGACGGCAACCCTGTCGGCCCGATGCCGATGGTGACCGGTTTCGATACCCGGCACATGTGCCGGCAGGTCGCGGATCATCCCTATACCTGGCAGATCGTGAACTACCGCATCCTGGCCAAGGAACTGGCCATCTCGGGGGCCGAGCACAATCCGAAAGTCGTGAACCACCAGTTTTTCGGAATGATGAAAAACCTGCTGTTCGGCAACCGCCAGCTCGCCGACCAGATGCTGCGCGAGTCAACCGAATTCCTGGCCGCGAAAAGCTGGGAGGAACTGGCTGTGAAAATGAACGCGCTCAGCGGTGAAGACCGGATCGGGGCAAAACACCTGGAGGAACTGGCCGGGGAATTCGACGCTGCAATGGCAAATGCATCCCTGCGCGACAGCCACCCTGCCGCCAGCCGCATCAAGAAATCCCGTGAATGGAAAACGGATCGCCTGCGCACCTGCCGTTTCCAGCAAATCGGCGATGCAAAGGCCGGGCCGCTGATCGCCATCCGCCTGCATTTCCTCAGCCGCAAGAGCCTCGGCGGCCTGCAGACCGACCTCGATTGCCGGGTCCTGGACCACTCCGGACAAGCGATGCCAGGGCTCTACGCGGTCGGCGAAGCGGCCGGTTTCGGCGGCGGCGGCTCTGCCGGCAAACGTTCGCTGGAAGGTCATTTCCTGAGCAGCTGCGTGCTCACCGGGCGGCGCGCTGCACGCGCCATCTGCGGCGCTTGAAGCAATCAGCCGCCCCGCACGAAACCGGGTGCGGGGCGGCCTGAACGGGTCACTGCTTTTCCGGAATCCGCTTCAGGGTCTCCATCAGGTAACCCCAGAACTTCTGCACCGAGCTGATCTGCACTTTCTCGTCCGGCGAATGCGCGCCGCGGATGTTCGGGCCGAAGGAAATCATCTGCATATCCGGGTAGTTCGTACCCAGGATGCCGCACTCAAGGCCGGCGTGGCAGGCCAGCACCGGCGCTTCTTCGCCGAACAGTTCCTCGTAGAGAGAGCCCATCAGCTTGACGATCGGCGCGTCCGGCTTCGGCGTCCAGCCGGGGTAGGCGCCGCTGAGGTCGACGTCGGCGCCGATGAGTTCGAACAGGGAGCGGATTTCGTGGGCGAGTTCCATTTTTTCGCTGTCGACCGAGCCGCGGGTCAGGCAGAGCATCTTGTATTCGCCGTCTTTCACGGTGACGCTGGCCAGGTTGTTCGAGGTTTGCACCAGGTTGTCGATATCCGGCGACATCCGGTGGATACCGTTCGGACACACGGCCACCGCACGCAACAGGGCCGCCTGGTAATCCGGCTCGATGACCTGCAGCGGCACGTCCGTGGGGTCCACCAGAACCACCAGCTTCGGATCGGTGGTGGCGTACTCGGCCTTGAGCACCTGTTCCATGTCCTGCACGAAGGCCTCGAACTCGGCTGCCCGTGACGCACGGATGACGACGGTGGCAAAACCCTCCCTGGGAATCGCGTTGCGCAGCCCGCCGGAGTGGATTGCCGAGATGCCGATGCCGCAATAGTTGTCGGCCTCGAGCAGGATGCGGTTCAGCAGCTTGTTGGCGTTGCCGCGGCCGAGGTGGATGTCCATGCCGGAATGCCCGCCGGTCAGGCCCTTCACGGCGATGTCGTAGGCCTTGCAGCCCGCCTCGACAGGAACGGCATCGTAGGTTCCGGTCACGGTCACGTCGACGCCGCCGGCGCAGCCGATGGTGATCTCGCTGTCGTCCTCGGAATCGAGGTTGAGCATGATCTCGGCATCCAGCAGGCCGCCCTTGAGGGCCATCGCGCCGGTCATGCCCGTTTCCTCGTCGATCGTGAACAACGCCTCGACCGGTGGGTGCACGATGTCGTCGGACGCCAGGATGGCCATCGCGGACGCCACGCCGATGCCGTTGTCGGCGCCCAGGGTCGTGCCGCGCGCCTTGACCCAGTCACCGTCGACGTACATGTCGATGCCCTGGGTCTCGAAATCGAAATCGGTGTCCTCGTTTTTCTGGCATACCATGTCCAGGTGCCCCTGGATCACGATCGTCGCGCGGTCTTCCATGCCGGGGCTGGCCGGTTTCTTGATGATCACGTTGCCGACTTCGTCGACGATGGTTTCCAGTCCGAGTTCCTCGCCGAATGCTTTCATGAAGGCGGTGGCGCGCTCTTCTTTCTTTGACGGGCGGGGAATCTGGTTGAGGTCCGCGAAACGGGTCCACATGGCCTGGGGTTCGAGTTCTCTGATTTCTGCGCTCATGGCTGCCTGCTGTTCTATGGGTTTGTCTGAAAATGTGGAGACGATATCGCGGCGATCAAGACATTGCTCGAACCGAGGTCAAAGAACTTGCGATCAGCCCGGCTCAGCGATCGATTTTTTCGAGTTTGCGGTACAGCGTTCGCCGGCTGATGCCGAGTTTCTCCGCCAGTTCGTCACGGTCGCCTGCAAAGCCGGAAACGGCCGCCTGCAGGTAGCGCCGCTCCACTTCGTCCAGCGGCAGGATAGCGTCGTTCGAGGCCATCGCAGCGGCAACAGGAAGCGGCGATTCATCGCAAATCACGGCCGGCAGGTGGCGCGGAAGGATCTCGTCACCATCCGCCAGCAACAGGGCGCGTTCCAGCAGGTTCAGCAATTCACGGATGTTGCCGGGAAAGCGGTAAGCCCGCAGCAGGGCGAGTGTCTCGTCCGCCAGTGTGACCCGGCGCGCGGGTGACAGGCGCCTGAGCAGCGAGTCCGCCAGCAGCGGAATATCGTCGGCGCGCTCGCGCAGCGCGGGCAGCGGGATCGGAAAGGTGCTGATCCGGTAAAAAAGATCGCGCCGAAAACGCCCCTCGCCGACCATGGCGTTGAGATCCCGATGCGTGGCGGTGATCAGCCTGAAATTCGACTGCCGCGGTTCCACGCTGCCCACGCGGCGATAGGTGCCGGTCTCGAGCAGGCGCAGCAGCTTGACTTGCAGGCTCAGCGGCACGTCGCCGATCTCGTCCAGGAACAGCGTGCCGCGATCCGCCGATTCGACCAGGCCCACCTTGCGCGCATACGCCCCGGTAAAGGCGCCGCGTTCGTGCCCGAACAGTTCGCTTTCAAACAGCGATTCGGTCAGGCCGGAACATTCGACGACCACGAAGGGCCGTTCGGCGCGCGCACTGCCGTCGTGGATCGCGCGCGCAACCAGTTCCTTTCCCGTCCCCGACTCGCCCTGCAGGAGCACCGCGGTCTCGGCCGGGGCCACGCGGTTCAGCAGGTTGAGCATGCGCGTGAAGGGCGCGGAGCGGCCCACCATGCGAAAAGCGTCGGTGCGGCTGCTGGCGGTGCGCGTTTCGCGCAGGATTTCCACCACGTAGGCGATTTCACCGTCCTGGTCGCGCACCGGGTGGGTCTCGACGTCGACGTGCTCCTCGCCGCGCGTGGTCTGGTGCAGGTGCAGCACACGCTTGGCGGCGCCGGTGGAGATGCAGTGCGCCAGCGGGCAGCTCTCGCCGGCACGGTCGCAGGGCACGTCGATCTTGTGCGAAACCTCGTAGCAGGTGCGGTCGTACAGCGGCTGTCCGTCACCGTACGCTTCCCGGTAAGCCCGGTTGGCGGCCAGGATCCGGTAATCCAGGCTCAGGGCAACCGCGGGCGCATCGATGATGTCGAGAACACCGGTGATTTCAGTCCGGCTTTCGATATCGAATTCACGTACCTGGTCCACGTCGATTCAACCCCTGTCAAATTTGACACAATGATAAGCCATTGCTGCCATTTTTGACACGGGCTTCTTGTCTCCAGCGGAAAACAGGCAGTGTCCCCCGACTGCCGGGAAACGTTTTTCACCTGTTTATTCATTGACTTGTCCGCTCTCGCGCGCCCCGTAGAACGATTGGCTTGAAATTTGCTGATCAAGGGTAAGTTGCTCGCCCCACGAAGCAGACAAGAACAATGATTTTCAGGCAATTCTGCGCAAGCGACAAACAGCTGAGTTACCTGTTCGCGGACCCCGTGACGCGGCAGGCCGTCATCGTGGACCCGCACCTTGGCCTCGAGGAAGGCTATTTCACGGTGATCGAACACCTGGACCTCAGGTTGATTTTCGTACTCGAATCGCACTGCCACGAATCGCACCGCAGCGCGGCGCCGGTGCTGTGCGAGGAAACGGGCGCGCAACGCCTCATCCCGCTACTGGCCAGGGATCCTGCGGCGGCGCGGGCGGTGCACGACCACGAGGACATTTTTTTCGGCGAGGAGCATTTTTCAGCGCTGCACACCCCCGGTCACAGCCCCTGCTCCACCTGCTTTTGCTGGAACGGCCGGGTGTTTACCGGCCATACCCTGCTGTGCGGCGCAGCCGGGCCCTGCAACCGGCCCGACTCAAACGCAGAACAACTCCACGACTCCATCGTCGGGCAGCTGTACACGCTTCCGGGCGAAACCGTGGTCTGCCCCGGCTACGAGATGGACGGCGTGAAATCGACGATAAATGACGAACGCAGCTGCAACCGGGAACTCACAGCGGCGACTACGCGTGAATCCTTCATCGCGCTGAAAAACCGCGGCGCCGGCTCACCCGCCTGGCCGATCCTCCGCCCGGTTCCGGGCCAGGCACAGGGGTCGCGGCAATGAACACACGGACCATCAACCCGACCGCAGCCGACCCGGACAACGACAGCATCTGGAGCATCCCGCTGGTGCGCCACCTGGCGGTGGTCATCGTCATCAAGCTGGTGCTGCTTTTCACCATCTGGTTCCTGTTTTTCCGCCAACCCGCCGGCGTCCCCGAGCCGGGTTACGACATCCACGACCATATCGCCGGTCCCGGGACCGCCATGGTTTCAGACCAACACGATTGAGGCCTTTTTATGATTGCTGAATCCGTTGTCGAACTCTCGAGGTTACAGTTCGCCCTCACGGCGATGTACCACTTCCTTTTCGTCCCGCTGACGCTGGGCCTCGCCTTCCTGCTGTTCATCATGGAATCCGTTTACGTGATGACCGGCAAGGAAGTCTACAAGGACATGACCCGGTTCTGGGGCAAGCTGTTCGGTATTAACTTCGCGCTCGGCGTGACCACCGGCATCACCATGGAATTCCAGTTCGGAACCAACTGGGCCTACTACTCGCACTACGTCGGCGACGTGTTCGGCGCGCCGCTCGCGATCGAAGGCCTGATGGCGTTCTTCCTGGAATCGACCTTCATCGGCCTGTTCTTCTTCGGCTGGGACCGCCTCAGCAAGCAGAAGCACCTGCTGGTGACCTTCCTGATGGCGCTCGGCTCCAACCTGTCGGCGCTGTGGATCCTGGTCGCCAACGGCTGGATGCAGAACCCGATCGGCGCCGAGTTCAATTTCGAAACCATGCGCATGGAAATGAGCAGCTTCGCCGATCTCGTGCTCAACCCGGTCGCGCAGGTCAAGTTCGTGCACACGGTGGCGGCCGGTTACGTGACGGGCTCCATGTTCGTGCTCGGCATCAGCGCCTGGTACATGCTGAAAAAGCGCGACCTCGGGTTTGCTCGGCGTTCGTTTGCGATCGCCGCGGCCTTCGGGCTGGCGTCCATCCTGTCGGTGATCGTGCTCGGTGACGAGAGCGGCTACGAGCTGGGCGACGTGCAGAAGACCAAGCTGGCCGCCATCGAGGCCGAGTGGGACACGCACGAGGCGCCGGCGCCGTTCACGGTGATCGGCCTGCCCAACGAGGAAGAGCAGCGCACCGATTACGCGATCCGCATACCCTGGATGCTCGGCCTGATCGCCACGCGCTCGACCGACGAGGAAGTCGTCGGCATCAGGGACCTGAAAGTTCAGCACGAGCAGCGCATCCGCAACGGCATGAAGGCCTACGGCCTGCTGCAGACGCTGCGCAGCGGCAGCTACAGCGAGGCGGACCGGGCCGCGTTCGAGGAAGTCGTCGATGACCTGGGTTACGGGCTCCTGCTGAAGAAATACACGCCCAACGTGGTGGATGCCACCGAGGAACAGATCATGGCCGCGGTCGACGACACTATCCCGGCCGTGGCGCCGCTGTTCTGGAGCTTCCGCCTGATGGTCCTGGCCGCGTTCACCATGCTGTTCATTTTCACGATGAGCGTTTACTACGTCGCCAGGCGCGTCGAGTTTCGCAAGACCTGGCTGCTGAAGATGGCGCTGTACGGCATACCCCTGCCGTGGCTCGCCTCCGAGCTGGGCTGGTTCGTGGCCGAGTACGGCCGTCAGCCCTGGTCCATCGGCGAGGTGCTGCCGGTGCACATGAGTACATCCGTGCTCAGCACCGGCGACCTGGTGTTCTCGCTGTTTGGCTTCATCGGGTTCTACACCCTGCTGCTGGTGATCGAGCTTTACCTGATGTTCCGTTTCGCGCGGCTCGGGCCCAGCAGCCTGCACACCGGCCGTTATGCACTGGAGGCCCAAAATGATCATTGATTACGAGACCCTCAAACTGATCTGGTGGCTGCTCGTCGGCATCCTGCTGATCGGCTTCGCCATCACCGATGGCTTTGACATGGGCGCCGGCGCGCTGCTGCCCTTCCTCGGCAAGAACGACGAGGAACGCCGCGTCATCATCAACACGGTGGGACCGCACTGGGACGGCAACCAGGTTTGGTTCATCACCGCTGGCGGCGCGATATTCGCAGCCTGGCCCGCGGTTTACGCCGCGGCGTTCTCCGGCTTTTACATCGCAATGCTGCTGGTGCTGTTCGCGCTGTTCTTCAGGCCGGTCGGTTTCGATTACCGCAGCAAGATCGAGGACCCGCGCTGGCGCAAGACCTGGGACTGGGGCCTGTTCGTCGGCGGCGCGGTGCCCGCGCTGATCTTCGGCGTGGCCTTCGGCAACCTGCTGCTCGGCGTGCCGTTCGAACTGAACGAGTACCTGCGGCCCACCTACACCGGCAGCTTCTGGGGCCTGCTCAATCCCTTCGCCCTGCTGTGCGGCGTGATCAGCCTGTTCATGCTGGTGATGCATGGCGCGGTCTGGCTGCAGATGCGCTGCCAGGAAACCATCGCCGACCGCGCACGCGGGGCGGTCCAGCTGTCAGCGATCATCGTGATCGTGGGTTTCGCCGCCGCGGGACTGGTCATCGCCAACTGGGTCGAGGGCTATGCGATCACCTCGATGCCCCCCGGTGACGCGCAGTCCAACCCGCTGGCCAAGGAAGTGATGCACGGCAATGTCAGCTGGCTCGGCAATTTCAGCGCCTACCCGTGGATGGTCATCGCGCCGGTGCTCGGATTCGGCGGCGCGCTGGGAACATTGCTGCTGGCGCGCGCCAACCGCCCGGGCTGGGCTTTCCTGACCAGTTCGCTGGCCATAACCGGGATCATCCTGACCGCCGGTTTCGCCATGTTTCCGTTCATCATGCCGTCCATCACGGAACCGGGAAGCAGCCTGACGCTGTTCGACGCCGCGTCCAGTCACCTGACGCTGACCGTGATGTTCTGGGCCGTCGTGATCTTCCTGCCGCTGGTCCTCGGCTACACGGCATGGACCTACCGCGCCATGTGGGGCCGGGTCACGGTCGAGCAGATTCGCGAACACACGCATTCAGCGTACTGAACGAGGAGAACACGTATGTGGTATTTCACCTGGATTCTCGGCCTTGGTTTCGCCGTCGGCGTTGGCATTCTCAATGCGCTGTGGCTGGAAGCGCAGCCGCGCAGCGCCGATCTCACGGAAGAAGACCTTGACTGAACCTCGCCGGGAGGGACAAGGCGGCATGTCCGCGCCGGGCCGGATGCTCCACTCCGGCCCGGCGCGCATGCTTTCCTTCCTGATGGCCTCGGTGTTCTGCCTGGGCCTGGTATTTTTTCCCCAGCTGATCATTCGGGACGGCGCTGCGCCCAACCACTGGGCCCTCGTGCTCGGCGCCCTCGGCATGGCCGCCGGCTTCGTGCACGGCGTGGGATTCGTACCGCGAAAAACTTTTTTTAAAATCCTGCTCGGCCCGCTGGCCGCGTGGGTCCTGATGCCGCTCGGCAGCTGGCTGATGCTTCACTGAACCGGAATGCAACAATGAACACGGACAAACCCCTTTCCCTCGACAAAGAACAGGATCACGAGTGCTGCCGCGAGCGCGGCCAGCAGCGTTGCCGCGACGGTCATGGCCACGGTCACGACCACGGCCACCACCATGAGCCCGGCCACGAGTGCTGCGGCGGGCGCCGGCGCCGCGAGGGCCGCTGCCAGCGCAACCGGAACGGCTAGGCGGGCTTGGCCTCCGCTTCTTCGAGCGGAACGATCTTGAAGTTGATGATCCCGTAGATGATCGCGATCACCGGGCTCAGCAGGTTCACGAAGGCGAACGGCGCGTAAGCCAGGGTCGGCACCCCCAGCGTCGCCGCCATGAATGCGCCGCAGGTATTCCACGGCACCAGCGCCGAGGTCATGGTGCCGGCGTCCTCCAGCGTGCGGGACAGGTTCTTGGCAGCCAGGCCGCGGCGGGCGAATTCCACGCGGTACATGCGCCCGGGCAGCACGATCGACATGTATTGCTCGGCCGTGATGATGTTCATGCCGATGCAGGTCAGAACCGTCGTGGTGATCAGGGACGCGGTTCCCCTGACCCCCTTGAGCAGCGCATCGACGATCCGCCGAAGCAGCCCGGTATGCTCCATCACGCCGCCGAAACTCATCGCGCAGATGACCAGCCAGACGGTGTTGAGCATGCTCGCCGAGCCGCCGCGCGACAGCAGTGAATCCAGCGATTCGCTGCCGGTCTCGATAACGAAACCGTTGGCCAGCACCACGAACATCGCACGCACGGTGGCGACGCCGCCCTCGAAGCCTTCGTCACCGGCGCCGAAACTCTGCACCAGCGTTGGCTGCCAGATCACCGCCACGACACAGCCGGCCACCGCGCCAAGCGCGATCGTCGGCAAGGCGGGAATCTTGCGCATCGCCATGACCAGCAGCAGGATCAGCGGCAGCAGCGCCGGCCAGGTGATGTTGTAGTTGGCGTCCAGCAGCGCGAGCGCTTCTTCGATGCTCCCAGACTGAACGTCCGCGCCGCCGCCGTTCCAGCCGATCGCCGTGAACAGCACGAGCGCGATCAGGAAAGCCGGCCCGGTGGTCCAGGCCATGTGCCGGATGTGCTCGAACAGGTCCACGCCGACCATGGCCGGTGACAGGTTGGTGGTATCCGAGAGCGGCGACATCTTGTCGCCGAAGTAGGCGCCGGAAATGACTGCCCCGGCCGTCACCGGCAGCGACAGTTCCATGATCTGCGCAATGCCGACCAGCGCCAGGCCGATGGTGCTCGCCGTGGTCCAGGAACTGCCGATCGATATCGCGACCACCGCGCAGATCAGCAGCGTGGCCGCGTAGAACCAGGAGGGGTCAAGAATGCCCAGGCCGTAATAAATGATCGTGGGCGCCGTTCCGGCCAGCATCCAGCTGCCGATCAGCGAGCCGACGGCGAGCAGGATCAGGCAGGCTTTCAGGGCCATGCCGATGCCCTTGACCATGGCCTCTTCCATGTCGTGCCAGCTGAAACCCAGGTACAGGCCGATCACCGCGGCCGTACCGGCGGCAAGCATCAGTGCGACCTGGTTGGGGCCGTAACCGGCGTTGTCGTGGAACAGGATCACGGAGGCGCTGAGCATGGCGATCAGCATGACCAGCGGAGCGAGGGCGAGCCAGAGCGGAATCGGACGTTTCAGGTCTTTTTCGGTCATCGCGCAACCTTACCAGAATCGGAAACCATGCACGGCAAAACGTGACAGAAACAGTGGATTCTCAGGCCCTTCGTCAGACATTCCAGTACAGTCATGGATCACATTCGGCGCTCCCGAAGCGGCGTGAGGAGTTCTGTGCTCTTGTTTACGAGGTCTGAAAAACAGGATGTTTTTCACCGAAGCGACACATGGAAGTGTTCAAGCGTCCTCGTAAACAAGGGCACTGAATTCCGATAGCCGCGCCTGGAGGCGAGCAAGCGGGCGTTCCCTCAAGGGGGTATGGCCAAAGAGACCCGTTGAACTGCATCAGCCGAAGGCATACCCGAACAGCTCGATCTCGCGCGCCCAGTGCTCGGCGACGAGTTCGCGTGTCGCCTCGCTGTAGTACTCGGTATACGGCCGTTTCACGCTCACGTTCTTGAACGGCAGTTCCTGGTGCGGAACGCCGACCCGTTCGCAGATCGTGCGCCAGTCGCGTCCCAGGTTTTCCAGCTTGCCGACGAAATCCATCAGCAGCTTGCCGTCGCGGTCGCACAGCTGGTTGAGCTGGTAGGCGTCGCGGCGGGCGATCTGCATCTCGACAAAGCCCTCGAACCCGCCCAGCTTTTTGACGCGCTCGTGGCGGCCGTGGTGCGGCGACTTGAGGATGAACTCGTACTCGGAGACCAGCCGGCGCCAGGGGTTGCGCACGAAGGCGAACTTGAAATAGCGCTCGAAACGGTCTGCCGGCATCAGCTTCTGCGCGGTCACGATCTCGTCGTGCGCGCGAAAACGGTAGGTCCGGTAGTCGCGCCTCAGTCCCGAGCGGCTCAGGAAACGCGTCCAGCGGTCCGCCGGCCGCGGCAGCACGTAGGGCTCCAGCGCCGCCCACATTGCCTGGCTGGCGGTCTTGCGCACGCGAACGAAGATGAATTCGTGGCTGTCTGAAATCAGCATAAGGGTCAGTTTACCCGCTCAGCCCCGGAAACAGGCGGAAAACGACCTGGCTGGCCAAAAGCACGACCAGCATCAGTGCGGCGATCCATCGGTGCACCCCCACCCCGGCCGTCAGCCAGCCCAGGATGGCCATCAGGAGAAACATGGACTGCATGATGCGGTAGGGGTGCAGCAGGGGAACACCCACGATGTAGATGCTCAGCGTGACGCCCAGGAACACCAGCACCACGAGCAAACCGCAAAACCACTTGCGAATCGCCAGGTAGTGCGCGCGCCAGTCCGTGTCCTGCGGCGCCGACATGGGCAGCAGCAACTCCGTCATGGCGTACACGATGCAAACGTACAGCGAAATGAAGAGAAACTTGATGAAGTTCCATTCTTCAACGCTCGCCATGTCCCAGAAAGCCCACCAGTTCTGCAGGTACAGGAAGACGAGGAAAACGGCCCACAGCACCACGGCCACTTCACGCTTCGCGCTGCGTACCAGGCGGCTGATGCCCCGCAGCGCCAGGGTCAGGCCGAGGCCCTGGATGATGGACACCATCACCATGATGTATTCGAAGTGACTCATAAACGGGTCTTGCCGCGCTGAAAACGGAAGCGCTCAGTATAGGGATTGCCGGGCAAAGCGCAAAAAGGCCGCTTCAGAAACCCCAGCCCATGATGGCGATGGCATGGCATACCGTTCCCGCGATCACGAACAGGTGCCACACGAAATGTGAATATTTCAGCGATTCGTTGCGGTAGAACACGATACCCGCGGTGTAGAACACGCCGCCGGTGACCAGCCAGAACAGGCCCCAGAACGGCATGGCCTCCAGCAGCGGCCGAACGGCGATCAGCGCCAGCCAGCCCATGGCGACGTAGATCACCAGCGAGACGCCGTGGTATTTGACGCCGGAAACCGACTTCAGGATGATGCCCGCCAGCGCCAGCCCCCAGACCAGCCCGAACAGGGTCCAGCCCCAGGCGCCGTAGAGCACGCCCAGGACGATTGGCGTGTAGGTGCCGGCGATCAGCAGGAAGATCGCGTTGTGGTCGAGGATGCGGAACACCCGCTTGACCCTGTCGCCCGGTAGCGCGTGGTACAGCGTGGAGGTCAGGTACATCAGCATCATGGTGGCGGCGAAAATACTGACGCCCACGACAGTGGCCGTGCTGCCCCGCTGGACGGCGGATACGATCATGCAGGGCGCGGCCGCCACCGCGGCCAGGAAAGCGATTCCATGGCTGATGCTGTTCGCGAGTTCCTCGCCCGGTGACTGGACGCGCGCTTTGGCCGCTGCGGGTCTCATCGGTTGCCGCTAACGCACCATAAGGCGGTACACGGCGTTCCATAGCTTGCCGTAGGGCGGATACAGCAGCGCCGCCGCCGGCCGCTTCGCCTGCTTGAATATCGGTCGCAGCTTGGAGAGTTCAAGAAAGCCCTCCGGTCCGTGGTACTGGCCCATGCCGCTGTTTCCGACCCCGCCGAACGGCAGGTCGTGCTGGGCCGCGTGCAAAACGCAGTCGTTCAGGCTCACGCCGCCCGAGATCGTATTCTTGACCACCCGGTCCTGGATGGCCTTGTCGTGCGTGAACAGGTACAGCGCCAGCGGGCGCTCGCGCTCGTTGACATAGTCCAGCACCTCGTCGAGGTCGCGGTAGGTCATGATCGGCAGCAGCGGCCCGAAAATCTCGTCCTGCATCAGCAGCATCTCCGAGTTCACGCCGGTGACCAGCGTGGGCACGATCTTGCGCGATACGGGGTCGTGATTCATGCCCGGCATCAGGCTGATCGCACTGGCGCCCCTGTCCACGGCGTCCTGCAGCCAGTCGAGCAGTCGCCGGTAGGAGGCGTCGTCGGCGATGCTGGTATAGAACGGATCGCCGGGACCTTTGAAGCGCTTCGCGACGATTTCGCGGCATTGCGTGGTGAATTCTTCGACTCGATTTTCCGGCAGGAACAGGTAATCCGGGCCGACGCAGGTCTGCCCGGCGTTGACGAACTTGCCGAATACGATGCGCTCGGCCGCCGTCTTCATTTCGAAGTCGTCGCAGACGATGGTCGGCGATTTGCCGCCGAGTTCCAGCGTCACGGGGGTGAGGTTTTCCGCCGCCGTCTTCATCACGGTCCGGCCGCTCTGCGGCGAACCGGTGAATACCAGGTGGTCCCAGGGCAGCGGCGTGAATTCCGCTGCGCGCACGCCGGGCAGCACGGCCAGGGTGTCCTCGTCGAACTGTTCAGAAACCAGGCGCGCGAACAGCCGGCACAGGTTCTGGGAATTGGAAGCCATCTTGACCATGCAGCGGTTGCCGGCCGCGAAGGCGCTGGCCAGCGGGCTGACGACCAGGAACAGCGGGTAATTCCACGGCGCGATGATGCCGACAACGCCCTTGGGCTGCGCCAGAACGCGGTTCGAAGCCGGTGCGAACCAGACCGAAGTTCCGCGCCGCCGCGGCTTCATCCACTTGCGCAGGTTTTTGCGGCAGTAGCGCAGGCTGTCCAGCGGCAGGAACACGTCCACCAGCTTGGATTCCTGGGTGCAGCGGTGCCCGAAATCCTGTGAAATCGCCTTGGCGATCGCCTCCTGGTTGTCCACCAGGATCGCTTCGAGCTTTTTCAGGTTCGCGACCCGTGTTTCGTAAGACGGATAGGGCTCGGCCCGGTACGCGGCCCTCTGCCGGGCGAAAATCCGCGCCGCCTCGCTCTGTTGAGGGGGCGTTTCGTGGACGTTTTCGGCCGTCTGACTCATGCCTTCATACCCTGTCAGCTGCAATCCGTTCAGTTTACGCTTTTTTGGGCTGCCTTGATGGCCTCCTTCATGCGCCCGGCGTGGTCGAGTTCCCAGGGCGGGAGCTCCGTCTCACCCTCTTTTAGGAAATGATTCATCCAGCGTTCCAGCCGCAGCGCATAGTCGAAACGGGCTGCCGCGCGGCTGTTGCCGTGCTTTTCACCAGGGTAAAAAACGAGCCGCACGGGCGTGTCGGTGCGCACCTTGACGTGGCGGTACATTTCCATCGACTGCGACGGGTGCACGCGCGGATCCTCGGCGCCGTGCATGATCAGCAGCGGTGTTTCCACCTGGCCCGCGTAGTAGATCGGGCTGCGCTGCAGCAGCCACATCCAGTCGTCCCAGGGCCAGGCGCGCGCGTGCACGTTGTACATCTCCTTGGGGATGTCCGTGGTGCCGAACTTGGAAACCTGGTCGGAAATGCCGACGAAGGCCACCGCCGCCGCGAAGTGCCCGGTCAGCGCGCTGGCGGCCCACATCGAGGCGAAGCCCCCGTAGGAGCCGCCGGTGATGCCGGTGCGCTCCGGGTCGGCCAGCCCGGCTTCCACCAGGTGGCGCTTGGCGTCGACGATGTCGTCGAACTCGGCGCCGCCGTAGTCGTGCTGGCTCAGCATGGAAAATTCTACGCCGCGACCGGTGCTGCCGCGGTAGTTCGGAAAGGCCAGGATGTACCCCTGTTCCGCGAAGGTATGCGCCGGGCGCCCGTAGCTGACGTTCCACCCGTTCGAATAGTGCGCCTCGGGGCCGCCGTGGATGATCATGATCAGCGGGTTGCCGCCCCGTTTCTTCTTGAACGGGTGCATGACCAGCATTTCAAGCTCGAGACCGTCACGCGCCGTATAGGTCATGACTTCCTGCCGCGCCAGCCGCCGCTCCTCGAGCAGCGGGTTGGAGTGCGTCAGCCGCAGCGGCTCCGCGCCGTTCTGCAGCAGGTAGACTTCCGGCGGGTGCTGCGGCGTATCGGCGATCGCCGCCGCGGCCTGCAGGCCAGGCCAGGCGCTGATGCTGCGCACGATCGGGCCGCGGCCGGGCTCGCCGGACACTTCGCGCGGCTGCGAGACCGCCACGCTGCCGGTCTCGCTCCAGACCCCGCGATGACCCAGCCAGGCGATGCGGTCGTTGCCGCTCCAGTAAAAACCGTTGACGTGTCCGCCGTAGGCCGGGAGCAGTTCCACGCGCTCACCGCCGCTTGCGGAGGCGGCGTAAAGCCGCCCTTCCCGCGGGTCATTGATACTCTCGGCGCCGACCCAGGCGATGCGCTGACCGTCCGGTGACCAGGCGAAATTACCCAGTTTGCCGACCAGGCCCATCTCGTTGCGGATTTTCGCGTTTTCCGCGGACACCACGAAAATGTCCCGCGACATGTATTCGTCGTCGATCAGCGGCGTCGGCGCCAGGGCGACCGCGTAGTGTTCGCCGTCCGGCGCCCAGCTCAGCCGCGACGCCGATCCGGGGAGTTCGTGCTGCTTCGCTTCGCCCGATTCGACATCCAGCAGCCAGACATGCACCGGGGCGACGGATTCCTCGTAGACCTGCGCCTTGAACCCGTGGTCCTTGAGCGTTTTTTCTTCCCTGGGCGCCGGCTTCGTCGCCAGGAACGCGAGGCTGCGGCCATCCGGAGACGGGTAAATTTCCTTGACCGTCGATTTCGCCTCGTGGATGACCTCCGCTTCACCGCCGTCGAGCGGGACGCGGTAGATGTCGGTGTGACTGGCCTTGGAATCGCGCTTGCCGACGAAGTAAATGTACCGTCCGTCCGGCGACCAGGCGTGCCTGGTGACCGTCACCTTGCCGGAAAAATAGGGTCGCGACTCGCCCGCCAGGTCCACGACGTGCAGTTGGCGCCAGGACAGCCCGTCCTTTTCAGTGTAAAGCGCCCGGGGCACCGTCAGGATGTAGGCGATTGCGTCACCGTTGGGGCTCATCAGGGCTCTTGAGGCCGTTTTCAGGGCGACCGTTTCTTCCAGCGAAAGGGCCGGCGCCTCGCGGGCGGGCAGATGAGTGGAAAAAAAGAAAACCAGCAGCAGTGCCAGGACGCCTGCGAGGCGTTTCGGGGGGAAAAACATGAACGGCTCCAACTCGAAAATGACAGGGACGAAATTTCGGTTGACTCTACCGAAGAAACCGCCTTTGAATCAACCGCCCGAAAGCCTGAAAGAGGAGATCGATCAGAAACCCCGCGTTTCGAAGAAATACAGCCCGGCGCCGGCGGTGACCTGGTCGTCCGCGGCCTCGCGTTCTTCGTAACGCTCAATCAGGCTGCGGACGTCCTCGTCGACCTGCGCAAGCAGGTTGGCCATCTCCTGCGCCAGCTTGTCGCGATTCCCGGGAGAAAGGCGGTGCGTCCAGCTGCCGCGCTGAAACAGCTTGTGTTCGCCAGCGTCGGCGAGGTTGGAATCAACCGTGCCCAGCAAATGGGCCGCGGCATCCAGTCCGAGCTTGATTTCACCCAGCTTTTGCCGGACTTCCAACGGCGCGAATTTGGATGTCAGCAGCCGGATCCGGCTGTCGTCGAGGATTTCGACCAGCCCGTTGCGCTGCATCCGGGCCGCGACCGACTGCACGGTCACGCCCCGTGTTCGAATCGACTCGCGAACCAGCGTTTCAAAGCTCGAACCCTCACCCCACAGTTCCAGCGTCAGCGGCTTGCCGGATTCCAGGTCGGAAAAGCGAGGATTGGAGGTCCACAACTCGATCACGCAGTTTTCGGTCGTCAGTTCGTCCAGGAATCCCGGGGCTTCGTGCAGCGGTTTGTTGTAGTCATTGCGGCTGCGGATCTGGGTCAGTTTGCGCGTGTCCAGGCCGGTCAGCACCGACAGGCCGGTCAGTGAGACTTTCTTTTCCGGGTTTTCCCGCCGAAGGTATTTCTCCGCCTCTTCGACGAAGGTTTTCTGGCCCAGTTCCATCAGGCTTACCAGCGAGATTTTGCCGATCATGATGCGAACGAAATTCCGCATGACGAATTCGATGGAGCGGGTCAGCGTGGCTGCTTCCCGGTAAGCCTCCCGGTCCGCGTCGGAACCGGCGAAATTTCTGCTCGCTGCAGTCATGATCGTGCTCTCCTGGGCACTCGTTGGGCGCCCGCATTATGACACTACATTGACATCGATGGAAAACCCGTTCTGAAACGTACAACCGTGCCGCCCCGCAACAAAAGCCGGGAAATCTCTTGTCTGTTCAGCTTAATTCAGCCGAAGCGCCGCTTGATATCCACCCAGCGGCAAAGCGCACGCACCGCGCGGTCAGCTGACCGGAACACGGGCAGCCCGCCGGCCTTGAGCGCCTCGGCCAGGGGATCGAACAACTCGCCCGAATCGATCACCGCGACCACCGGTTTTTCGCTGGCAAGTGCCGCTCTCGGCAGCAGCCGCGCGATGGAGCCGGGCGAATGGATCGACTCCGCGTGGCCCACGCCGGGCGGCAGCGTCTGCAGCGCCGGCGTCAGCGGCACGATGCCGACGACGGCCAGGTCGATTCCCGCGTCCGACAGGATTTCCACCAGCATGTCCGAGAACACGGTGTCATTGGTCATCGGTGTCACGTCGAAGGGGTTTTTCACGTCGACCAGGGCGTCCAGCCCGTTGTCGCTGAGGGTCTTGGCCAGCGCCTCCTCGGTGCGCGCCCCGAAAGCGGGCAGAACCAGTTCGGCGCCGTGCGAACGAATGGAATCGGCCATGCCGACCGCCTCGTAACCCGCGTTCGATATGGCCGCCAGCCGGTTGCCGCCGACCTGCTTGCCGCGCAACGGCAGCGTGATACGCAGGAAATCGCTGAATTCACCGAAGTCCGCGGCCACGAATGCACCGGCCTGCTCGATTGCGTTTTCGCACACGGCGTAGTCGCCGGCAACCGATGCCGTGTGCCCGGCCGTCGCGGAACGGCCCTCGGATGTCCTTCCCGCCTTGTAAAACACCACGTCTTTGCCCAGCGCCACGGCCTCTTTCACCGCCGCCGCGAAAGCGTAACCGTCGCAGGGCCGGAAACCCTCGACGTAGACGGCGAACACCTCGATACGCGGATCGTCTTTCAGGTAGGACAGCAGGTCGCCTGCCGTCAGGTCGAGCTGGTTGCCGATGGACAGGGCGTAAGTCGGGTTCAGCCAGGGCTCGTCGCTGAGCGTGGAAATGATGAAAGCGCCGGACTGCGAAATGAAGCACAGCCCGCTGGCATCGTCGAAACCCTTTTTCGGCAGCTTGATTTCCGGAATGAACATCGTGTCGTAGCGCCCGGGCCGTGAAATCACGCCCAGCGAGTTGCCGCCGAGAAACAGCGGGCCTCCGGAATCGCCCAGGTGCGCCTCGTGGATGCGCTGCATCAGTCCTTCGGCCAGCTCACCGCTGCCCTGTTTTTCACCGATGCCGCCCGGAACCAGGATGACCGTCTCGGCGCGGTCGTGCTCGATCAGGTCATCCACGACGGCCGGGACCTCGGCGGCGCCGACCGCCACCACGAAGAGGTCCACTTTTTCAGGCAGCGCGGCTACCGACGGCACGCAGGCGACGCCGTCGATCTCCTGAGCCGAAGGGTGAACCACGTGCAGCCGGCCCTTTTCAAAACCGCCTTCCAGCATGTTGCCCAGGATGATGCGGCCCATGTTGTGGCTGCGGGGCGAAACACCGATGACCGCGGCCGAGCGCGGCTCCAGCATGTGCCCGAGCTTGTCCACGGGACGAGCAGCCCGGCGCGCGACGGCCGGGCGAAAACGGCACACGCCGTCCAGCGGCGCGAGGCGGCCGCCCTCGGCAACGAAGGGGTTGACCTCGAAATCGTCCAGGAAATAGCGCGCTTCCGGGTTCATGCCGGAAAAGCGGTTGGCCAGGTCGATAAAGGCCTGGAAGCAGTTGATCAGCGTCTGGTCGTCGACCAGTTTTCGGGAGCCGCGCATGGCCCCGCTGAGGCGCTCGTAACTCAGCGTGGAACGGAACAGTTCAAAGAACTGCCGCCCGTCGATGGTGCCGGTCGGCGCGATGGCGACCGCCGCGCCCTTGCGGGTCGCGCGCGCCAGGATTTCCATTTCGACGCCGCCCAGGCCGGCCGAGATGACCGGCCCGAATTCGGCCGTCGAACGGATGCCGACGAACAGCTCGGTGGCGAATCCCTGCGAATCGGGCGTCACGAAGGAAGCCAGAAGAATGCCGGCGATGCGGTCGGCGACACGCTGCTCCAGCCCGCGCCCGCGGCGGCCGGCGAGCGCCGGCGGCGCTTCGCCTTCGTGGCCTTCCAGGTAGGCCGCGTAGGTCTCCGGCACTTCGCGCTTCATCAGCTCGAAGGCGGCTTCCACCGCGCCGTATTCACGCGCGACGATGCGGATGCCCCGGGCCTCGGTCTTGTGGGTGATATCCGGCGAGACCACCTTCAGCACGACGCGGTCGCCGCTCAGCTGCTCCAGGTCCGCCGCGGTCGGATGCCCGTTGAAGGGGATCAGCCGGCTGGCCGGGGCCGCCTGGGCGCCGATCGCTTCGAGGATGCCGTAGCATTCGTGTTCGTACAGGATTTTTCGACCCTCGGCGTCTGCGGCGGCAAGGATTTCTTCGATTTTCACGGTATTCATATTCATTTCATGCTGCCTCGGCTACGCGGTCGCAGGCCACCGTTCCCTCTTCGGCGAGCACGGCTTCCAGGCGCGCCGTGCCGTCCGTCACGGCCTCGGCCCAGGCCGCGGCGTGGGTCACGTCGATGGTCTCCGGGTCGAACTTGTTGACCAGTTCGAGCGCGGCCCGCTTGGGCACGCCCGCATCGGCCAGGGCACGGAAAAACTGCCCCGCCGCGCGCCCGAAACGGAAGGCGCGCTGGTTCACCGCCACGATTTTTGTCCCCTTGCGCTCGAACAGCTTTTCGACGAACACGAGCATGCGCTCTACCTCGAAGTCCAGCATGGAAGAAGCGGCGCCGACCGTGACCATGTTCTGGGAACGCCGGTTGCCCGCGGCGCGCGCGAAGTGCGCGGTGTCGACCATCACGACGTGCTCCAGCGCGGCGAGCCGGTCGAGCAATTCGTCGTTGCCGGGGTAGTTGGGAATGTTCACGAAGGGTGTGGTGCTGGTCACGATCCAGCCGTCCGGCGCCAGGAAATGCTGGTAGCGCAGGGCCTCCAGCGGTTCCACCGAAAGCACCATGTCGGCCTTGCCGGTGGGGATGATATCGGACCAGATTTGCGCGTCACCGTAGCGCAGGTTGGACTGCACGGCCCCGCCGCGCTGCGCCATGCCGTGCACCTCGGCCTGCTTGAAATGAAAACCCGCGTCCATCGCGGCGTTGTCGATCACGAACGCGATGGACAGGATGCCCTGCCCGCCCACGCCCGCGAGAATGATGTTCTTTTCCATGCTGCGCCTTCCTTCAGACCGCCTTGCGTTTCTGGGCCTCGATGCAGGCACGCCGGGCGATGATCACGCTCGGCCCTTCGTGCGCGAGTTCCTCTTTGAGCACCGCCACGTTCTGCTCGTGGTTGCGCGGTATCGGCTCGATCACTCGGAAATGCTCTTCGGCGATGCCGGTGCCCAGGATGATCTGGTCCAGGGTCTGGCCGGTCGACATCGAGCGCTGGGTGCCGGTCATCGCCACCGTGCTGTTGTCCACGACCAGGACGTTGAAATTGACGTTCTGCTGCACCGCCGACATCAGCGGCGTAATGCCGCCGTGCGCGAAAGTGCTGTCGCCGATCGCCGCGACGGCCGGTGAATAGCCGGCGTGCGCCGCGCCGGCCGCCATGCCGATCGAGGCGCCCATGGCCACGCAGCTGTGTACCGCCTCCAGCGGCGGCAGCGCGGCCAGCGCGTAGCAGCCGATGTCCGAGAACACCTGGGCGTCGGCGTGTTCGGAAAGCGCGGCGTTCAGCGCTTTGAACGAGTCGGTGTGCGGGCAGCCCTGGCACAGCGCCGGGGGCCGGCCGGACAGGCCCTCAGCCGGCGCGCAGGCCGTCGGCAGGGGTTCCTTGCGCAGCGCGGCGCGCACGATATCCGGATTGAGCTCACCGGTGCGGGGAACATCCCCGGTCATGCGGCCGCGCACCTCGACGCCTTCGATGCCGAACAGGCCGCGGACCGAGGTTTCCACCAGCGGGTAGCCATCTTCAATGATCAGCAGGTCGTCGACGTGCTTGACCAGTTGGCGGATCTTTTCGACCGGCAGCGGGTATTGGCAAATCGAGAGAATCGAGTAGTCGTGGTCCTGCTCGAGGTTTTCGTAGAGGTAGTTGCCGGCCAGCCCGCAGGCGATGACTCCCTTGCTGCCGCGCAGGTCCAGGGGATTGCGCGGGCTCGCCTCGGCCCGGCTCAGCAGTTCGGGCTGCTTGTCGGTCAGTTCCCGGTACTGCACCCGCGCGTTGGCCGGGAGGAGGGTCCACTTGCTGATCTTCTTGTCCGGCCGGAGTTCGTTCTGCGGCCTCGGCTCGCGCGTGGCCACCGCCGTGCGGCTGTGCGCGATGCGCGTGACCAGGCGGACCATGACCGGCACCTTCAGTTCCTCGCTGAGGTCAAAGGCCTCGAACATGATGTCGTAACACTCCTGCTGGTTGCGCGGCTCCAGGCAGGGAATCATCGCGAACTGGGCGAAGTAGCGGCTGTCCTGCTCGTTCTGCGAGGAGTGCATGCCGGGGTCGTCGGCGACCGCCAGCACGAGGCCGCCGTTGGTGCCGGTGATCGCCGAGTTCATGAAGGCATCGGCGGCCACGTTCAGGCCGACGTGTTTCATGCACACAAGGACTCTTTTACCGGCCCAGCTGACGCCCAGCGCTTCCTCGTAGGCCACTTTTTCGTTGGTCGACCAGAAGGCGTGAACGTCACCGGCCTTGCGCGTGCGGCGCTCGATAAATTCGAAAATCTCGGTCGAGGGCGTTCCGGGATAACCGTAAACACCGCTCAGGCCGGCATGGATGGCGCCGAGACCGATGGCCTCGTCACCCAACAGGATTTCTTTGTTCATGTGTGCCCTTCCCGCGCCCGTGAACCAGACGTCCCGAGCGCAACGATCAGGAGTGGATTCGAATATCCG
>JAZBPJ010000047.1:0-28192 GCA_036351575.1 Lysobacterales bacterium
CGTCTCTTCATGCTGCCGCTGAAAGAAGGCCAAACGGCCGGCGCAGCAGAGCTGCTGAGCGGGGACGTCGTCGCGGAAGTACCTTCCCGCAGCTGGGGCGGCAAAGAGGAATACGTGATTTCACCGGACGGAGCAACCGTGTATTTCACCGCGCGCCTGCGCAACGGCAGCGAAGCCTGGTCCACGAATTTCGACATCTGGTCAGTACCGATGATGGGCGGCGACGCCGTCAACCTGACCGCGGCCAATCCCGCCTGGGACACGCAGCCGGTGATCAGCCCGGACGGAGAACGCCTGGCCTGGCTGGCCATGAGCCGGCCCGGCTTCGAGGCCGACCAGTACCGCATCATGGTCCGGCACCTGCCCTCCGGCGCAGTCTTCGAACTGGCGCCCGACTGGGACCGCTCCCCCTCCTCCATCGCTTTTTCAGGCGACGGGAAATCCATCTATGCCAACGCGCAGGACATGGGTGAGAAAACCCTGTGGCGGTTTGATTTGGACACGGGCGCAGCGCATCGGCTGGCCGGCGGCGGCACGATCAGCAGTTTCGATGCTGGTTCCGGGGTTGTCGTATTCGCCCGCGACAACCTGCGTTCCCCCAGCGAACTGTTCATTCTCGAGGGCGGCGAAACAAGGCAGTTGACCGATTTCACCGGCCCTCAGCTCGAGGGCACAGAGATGGGTGAATACCGGCGCTTTTCCTTCGAGGGCGCGCACGGCGACACGGTGCACGGCTACGTGATGAAGCCGGCCGGTTACGAGGAAGGGAAGCAATATCCTGTCGCCTTCCTGATCCATGGCGGGCCCCAGGGCAGCTTCGGCGACCACTTCCACTACCGCTGGAACCCGCAGACCTACGCGGGCCAGGGCTTCGCCCCCGTGTTCATCGACTTTCACGGCTCCATCGGCTACGGACAGGCTTTTACCGACTCGATATCGGGCGACTGGGGTGGCGCGCCGCTGCTCGACCTGCAGCTGGGACTGGCGGCGGCGATAAAAGAGTTCGATTTCCTCGATGGAGAAAGAGCCTGCGCGCTGGGCGCTTCTTACGGCGGCTACATGGTCAACTGGATCGCCGGCAACTGGCCTGAACGCTTCAACTGCCTGGTCAATCACGACGGCATTTTCGATGCGCGCATGATGTACTACGCCACCGAAGAACTCTGGTTTCCCGAGTGGGAACACGGTGCGCCCTATCACGCCGATCCCGAGGAATACGAGAAACACAACCCGGTGAACTTCCTGCACCGCTGGAAGACGCCGATGCTGGTGGTGCACGGTGAACTCGATTACCGCGTACCGGTAACCCAGGGCATCGCCACGTTCACCGCCCTGCGCCGCCTGGGCATACCCGCACAGTTCCTGTATTTTCCGGATGAAAACCACTGGGTGCTGAACGCGCACAACTCGATCCAGTGGCACGAGACCGTCAATGCATGGCTGCACCGGCACCTGGAAACCGGCAACGACTGAAAGAGGAAAAAACATGCCCGGAACCACGATCACGAAATGCCTGGCCGCAGTGCTGCTGGTCCTTGCAACCCTGCCGGCGTTCGCCGACACGCCCGCCACGGTGCGGGTCGACTACTACCACACGGGCAACGCCGATTCGGAAGTCTTCAGCCTGCACCAGGTGGTGATAGAACCCCTGCCCTGGCCCGGCCACCCCGGCAAGAATATCGACACCGTGGGCAGGGGACACTTCATGCTCCAGGTGGAAGATCCGGACAGCGGCGACGTGCTGTATTCCCGCGGTTTTTCCTCGATTTACCAGGAGTGGCAGCACACCGCCGAAGCGCGCGAAATGCGCCGTACTTTTCATGAATCGGTTCGTTTTCCAAAACCCGAAAAACCGGTGCTGCTGCGCATTCTCAAGCGCCAGGCGGACCATGGCTTCGAAAGCATCTGGACCGTCACCATCGACACGGACGACATGCTGGTGGTGCGCGAGCATGCCACGCCGCCTGCTCCGGTTATCGACCTGTACGTGAACGGTCCGCCGGCCGAGAAGGTCGATATCGTCGTCCTGGGCGACGGGTATACGGCGGAAGAATCCGGCAAGTTCGAGAACGACGCCCGGCGACTGGTCGATTACATGTTCGAAATAGAACCATTCAAATCGCGTGCCGCCGACTTCAACGTGCGCGCCATCAATCCCCCGGCGCCGCGATCGGGCAGCAACCGCCCGTCGAACGGCACGTTCCGGCACAGCCCGTCCGGCACGACCTTTGACGCCTTTCGCTCCGAGCGTTACATCCTGGCCTTTGACAACCCCGGCCTGCGCAGCCTGATCCAGCACGTGCCTTACGAGTTCGTCTTTATCCTGGCCAACTCGGAAACCTACGGCGGCGGCGGCATCTACAAGCTGTACGCCACGGTGGCCGTGGACAGCGACTGGGCCGAGTACGTGTTCGTGCACGAATTCGGCCACCACTTCGCCGCGCTGGCCGACGAGTACTACACCTCGGACGTCGCCTACGAGTTCAGCGGTGAGCTGCCCGAGCCCTGGGAGCCCAACGCGACCGCGATGCGCGACCCGGAAAAACTCAAATGGGCGCACCTGGTGGAGGAAGGCACGCCGCTGCCGACACCCTGGCCCAAGTCGCAATTCGAAGCTTACCAAAACGACTACCAGTCCAGGCGGCGGCAGCTGCGGGCGGAGAACCGGCCGGAAGCGGAAATGAACGAGCTGTTTCGCGAAGCCTACGAGTTCAACCTGTCGCTGTTCGCCAGGCACCCCGAGACCAACAGCCTCGTCGGCGCCTTCGAGGGCGCCAACTACCAGGCCGCGGGCTACTACCGCCCGCAGATGAACTGCATGATGTTTACCCGCCATGATGTTTTCTGCCGCGTATGCCGGGAAGCCATCGAGGAGGTTATCGACCTGTACAGCCGCTGAGCCGAAGGCTTGCCCCACGGCGTGTCGGCAAACATCCACAGTGACCCGTATCAAAGGAAAATCGCCAACGGCAGCGAAAGCGTCTCGCTTCGCAGGACTGCTTTGCTGGCTGCTGCTCTGTGCCGTTCCCGCAAGGGCACAGGACAGCGGGTTGTCCCTCGATACCGGCGGATTGCTGTTCGGCGATCTCTATTACCTCCCCAGCCACCACCTGGAAAACGGAGACGGTGCGGTCGGGCTGGTATTGCGCCGGGGCTACCTGACCTTCGATGCCGATTTCAGCCCGAGCGTTTTCGGTCGCCTGCGCTTCGAACTGAACCAGTCCGGTGAATTCGAAACCTATGATTTCGAAGCCGATTTCAAGGACCTGTATCTCGGTTGGAAGCTTGGTGAGCACCGCCTGCTCGCCGGCCTGGCGCCCACCCCGACCTTCGACCTGATAGAAAAGCGCTGGGGACTGCGCTACCTGATGCGCACGCCGCTCGACCTGCAGGGCTTGCCCAGCCGGGAAACCGGGTTGTCGCTGCGAGGTCCGCTCAATGCAAGCGGCAGTCTCGCTTACCGGGTGATGCTGGGCTCCCGTTACGAGTTCGGCGCCGAGAGCAGTGAAAATCCGCGCTACATGGCGGCGCTGAACTGGAGACCTGCCCCCGGCTGGGATATCGACCTGTACCTGGACCATGAAAAGAGGGAAACGACGAACGATCTGAGCACGATCCAGCTTTTCATTTCCCGGCAGCGTGAAAACCTGCGCTGGGGCGCCCTGTATTCCAATGTGGACATCGAACGGGAAAACCCCGAGCAACTCGTCTCCTTTTACATCGTCGGCGACCTGGACGACAGACGCAGCCTGGTGGGACGAATCGACCGGATTTTTGAACCCAGCCCGCGGGGCGACAATATTTCCTACATTCCCTTCGACCCGACGGCGCCGGCAACGATGTACCTTGGGGCCTACGAGTACCGGCTGAGGGAAAACCTGACGATCACCCCGAACGTCATCGTCATCGACTACGATCGCGATGATCGGGGCGTGCAGCCCGAAACCGATGTATTCCTGAGGCTTACCGCATACTTTAGGTTTTGAAGCGCGCCGAAAAAGGCGGCCGCCCTGGCGTATAATGCGCGCCTTGATCAACGACTCGCGGGCCGTTTTGCAGCCATGAAAAAATATTCCATCACCCTCGCTCTTCTGTGCTTCCTGGCGGCTCAGAACCTGTATGCCTGGAGCTCCGAGGGCCACCGCCTGATCGGCCAGTCCGCCTTTGAATTGCTCGATGACAGCGCCCGCACCGCTGTCCTGGAACTGCTCGGAAACCCGCAGGGTGAATCCATCGCGAAGGAAATCGACTTCGCCTGCAACTGGCCCGACCGGATACGCGAGCAGTCGCGGTGGACGTGGACCGCACCCCTGCACTACGTCAACATACCGCGCCATACCGACGAGTACGACCGCGAGCGCGACTGCCCGGACGGCCGTTGCGTGACCGAGGGAATCCTGGACTTCGCTGACCGGCTGACCTACGACGAACTCGATAAGAAAAAGCGCTGGCAGGCCTTTTCATTCGTCTGCCATCTCGTCGGCGACCTCCACCAGCCCCTGCATGCCGGCTTCAGGGACGACCTCGGCGCCAACACGGTCGATGTCGTCTACCGGGGCGAGGACTGGAACCTGCACGAGTTCTGGGACGGCGTGCTGGTGCGCGAGCGCCTGGTCGACGAGAATCGCATGGTCCAAAACCTCGTGGCGGCAGGCCGGGAAACCGCGGCTCTCGACTGGCATGCCCCCGATGTGCGGCGCTGGACGGAGGAGTCGCACGCGCTGGCAAAAAACAGCGCTTACCCCGACGCTGAAGCCATCGACGATGCCTTCGCGGAACGCAGCTGGATCATCATCCAGGAACGCTGGGAACTCGCCGCCGGACGCCTGGCGCAGGTTTTGAACGCCGTGCTGGGAGAAAACGAAGTAAGCTTCTGAGGCCCGTCAGAGGTCGCGCGCGATCCTGAAACCGGTGCGTGCGTCCCGGTTCGACGCGCTGGCCGGCACACGGTAGGCTGAGCGGGAACGATCGGGAGAACTGGCCCAGTAACCGCCGCGCACAACGCGCTGATCACAGCCGGGGTTGACCCAGGCCCTGCCGTCCACCGGCGCCCGGATATAGGAATCGTGCCAGCAGTCCATCACCCACTCGGCCGCGTTTCCGCCGATGTCGTGCAGCCCCCAGGGGTTGCTTGCAAACGACGCGGTCGGCGCCGGCCCCCAGAACCGGTCTCCGTAATTTTCGAAAAACGTATCCCACTGGCGCCGGCTGCGCGAGACATCACGCTCCCCGGTCAGGTTTTCCACTACCGCCTCCGGGGCGCCGTCACCCCACCAGAACCGCGTGACGCTGCCGGCGCGAAGGGCATATTCGAATTCTGCCTCGGTCGGCAGGCGATAGGGCTTGCCGGTGCCCATGGCAAGCCAGTGCGCATAGGCCTTGGCGTCGTTCCAGGACACGTGCAGCACGGGCAGATCGCCCGTCGCCTCGCGCCCTTCATAGTCATGCCGCCAATTGACCCGTTCGCGCTTGCTCATGCGGCCGGAATAGTGGTCGTAGACGAGGGAATAGCCGAATTTTTCCGCGTCGCTGCGGTAACCGCTGCGCTTGACGAACTCGCGGAACTGGTCCACGGTGACCTCGCTGCGCCCGATGGCGAAACCCCGCTGGAACACGACACGGTGCTGGGGGCCCTCGTTATCCTCGCGACCCTCTTCAAAAGCGGGTGCGCCCATCATGAAACTGCCGGCCCGGACGATCACGGACTCAGGCGTCCAGAACCCGCCGTCCATGAAGTGATCGCGAATGAGCTGACCGGGCTTCAGTCCGCCGTAGACCCTGGCTTCTTCAAGCCGGTTGCGCAGACGGCGCAGAACCGGGTCCATGTCACCCAGGGCAACCAGGCCGATCAATGCACGTTCCGCCTCGTCGAAACGACCGGCATCCATGGCCGTGACCGCCTGTTTTTCAAGTTCCTCGGCGTAACTTGCGCGAAAGTCGAAAATCTCCTTTCGCGCTTTCAGCACGACGTCCTGCTCCGGGCTGACCTGTGAGGCGGAATCCAACACGCGTCCTGCGGTCTCGAAATCCAGGTCTTTAGCGTACACCCGCGCTGTTTCCACCAGTGCTTCCTGCACGGAAACGAGACCGAGTAGCGCGGCTTCGTTGTCCGGTTCCATTTCCAGCACAGCCCGGTAATGCGCCCAGGCGCTGTTCTCGTACGGCACGTCCAGGCGGCCCGCGTTCAGCGCGGCGGCGGCGGCAGCCAGGTGTTTATCGATCACGGCGCGACGTTCTTGCTCCAGCCGCGCCAGGCGGTCTTCCTCGCTCTCGACCGGTTCATTCGACTCGGGCAGCCACAGGTCCAGGTCGGGTTCATTCTCGACCGCCTGGCCGCCAAGGCGGTTGAATTCGCTGCGCGGTTTTTCTTGGGGCTGCTCCTGCACGGCTGCGTTTGCAATCAGCGGAAAGCAGACTGCGAAAAGAAACATGCATAGCAATTGCCTAGCCTGTAGCATGAGCGGTTCAGTATCCCTAAGCAGCAACAACCCTGTGAATTTTCCGGGAAAGCCATGCCGAGAACAAGCTTAAACCGTTCCATCGAAGCTGCCGACCGTCCCTTTCTGCTGGAAACGGCCGCGCAGCTCCTCGATGCGCAGCACAGCTGGGCGAATTCGCAATTGCTCGGCATCGATACCGAATTCGTGCGCGAGCGGACCTACCGGGCCGAACTCGGGCTGGTGCAGGTCTCGGATGGCGAAACGGCGTGGCTGGTCGATACGGTCAGGCTGGAGTCCCTGGAGCCGCTGCGTGAAATGCTGGAGGCGCCCGGGGTGACGAAGATCCTGCACAGTGTTTCAGAAGACCTCGAGGTGCTTTACCACACGGTCGCCGCGATACCCGCTCCGCTGATCGATACACAGGTCGCCTGCGCTTTCCTCGGTCAGCCGCTGCAAATGGGTTACCACGCGACCGTGAAGTGGCTGTTCGACATCGAGGTGGACAAGGAACAGACCCGCTCGAACTGGTGCCGGCGTCCGCTGACGGAACGCCAGCTGCATTACGCCGCCATGGACGCGGTACTGCTGCCGGAAATCGCGACAACGCTGCTGGCACGGCTCAAAGAAAACGGGCGTGTTGCCTGGATGCAGGAGGAAGTCGAGCGTGCGCGCAAAAAAGCGGCCGGCGTGACCCGGCCGATGGACGCCTGGAAACGCATTCGCGGAGCGCTGCGCCTGGACGATCGTGCATTGCGCGCGTTGCGCCAGCTCGCCGCCTGGAGAGAAGAACGGGCAAGCAGCCGAAATCTCGCCCGCGGCTTCGTCGCGCCCGACGCCGGGCTGTTGAACCTGGCCCGCGCGCGCCCGACCACGAAACAGGGAATCCTGGCCATTGAGGGCATCCACGCCAAGGTGCTGGAACGCCATGCCGATGAATTGCTCGACGCGCTGCGGCGGGCCGATGAAGATCACTCCCCCCTGGACCGCCCGGCGCCGCTGGACGGCCCTGCCAGGCGCCTGCTCGACGCACTGCGCGACCGCGTGCAAAAACGGGCGGCGGAGCTGGAAATCGAACCCGCGCTGCTGGCTTCCAGGAAGGACCTGGAACGGCTGCTGCGCGCGGAATGGCAGGGCGAAGAGCCGCCGGAGCGCTTTTCCGGCTGGCGGCAGACGGTCATCACCGATGACCTGCTATCGATAATTCGATAGAATCTGGCCTTCTGATCCACGCCCTCGTAGCTCAGTTGGATAGAGCAATCGCCTCCTAAGCGATAGGTCACACGTTCGAATCGTGTCGAGGGCGCCACTCTCTTCTTCTGTTATCGTGTTCTTCGGTCGCAGGCGGCCGTGCAGACCGCGAGGCGCGAAACCCTGCAAAGAATCAGGAACGGACGAGACACGACATGAATGAATCCTGGACGAAGATGACACGGGCCAGGCTTTTTGCCTTCCTGGTGGCCTCGGCCAGCCTGGCGACCGGGATCGCCATGGCAGAACCCGCATGCCCGCCCGAAAACGGCATCGCGGTGCAGGTGCTGGGTTCGGGTGGCCCGGTAGCGGACGACGCTCGCGCCTCAACCGCTTACCTCGTCTGGGCAGACGGCGTTTCCCGCGTGCTGGTCGATGCCGGCGGCGGATCGTTTCTGCGTTTTGGCGAGGCCGGCGCCTCGTTTACCGATCTCGACTTTATCGGCATCAGCCATTTCCACACGGATCACTCGGCCGATCTTGCGGCATTGCTCAAGTCCGGCTACTTCTCGGACCGGGCCAGGCCGCTTGCCCTATCCGGGCCCGGCCCCGGCGGACCGTTTCCGGGCCTGAACGGGTACCTGGAAGCGTTGCTCGACCCGGAAACCGGCGCCTACGGCTACCTTTCCGGTTACCTCGATGGTACGGACGGACTGGTGAAGCTCGAAACAAGGGAAATTCCTTTCACGGAAGATTCCGCGAAGGCCGTGACCGTGCTCGCCACCGAGCAATTCGGCGTCCAGGCAATGAGCATTCCCCACGGCATCGTTCCGGCGCTGGCCTACCGGCTGCAAATCGGCGGCATGCGCCTGGTTTTCGGCGGTGATCAGAACGGCAGCGACCCGGCCTTCGTGGATTTCGCGCGGGAAGCCGACCTGCTGGTCATGCACATGGCCATTCCGCCGGGCGCCGGCGACGTGGCGAAAAAACTGCATCCGACGCCCGCCGGGATCGGTGCGATCGCGAAGGAGGCCGGTGTGAAATCCCTGCTGCTCAGCCATTTCATGGCCCGAAGCCTGCACCAACTGGACCGCAACGTGGAGATCGTCCGCCAGGCTTACGACGGACGTGTCGTTGTCGCTGAAGACCTGGCCTGCGTGCTGCCCTGAAGCAGCAGCGTCCAGTAAGGGAGCGCTTGTCCATGTCGCTCTCACCGTTGTTTCAGACCCTTCCTCTCTGTTCCGGCGATGCGTGCGCTGTTTTTCAGCCCGGCCTGTCTTCCTCGAAGTAATAGAACCCGACCCCCGCGGTCAGCAGGTCCTTGCCGAAACGCTCCATCTCCCAGGGTTCGATACGGTTCATGGCGCCTTCTTCGTAGGACTCGAGCATCTCCCGCATATCCCGGCGAAACGCCAGGCGCTGTTCCGGATCCAGCCGAAAACTCCAGGCCTGGCGCTGGAACAGGCGCTCAGCGCTGCCGGCGGAGACGTTGTATTCAACGGTCGATATCAGGTTGCCTATGGCTGAAAACGCCGCGTTGATGATATTCGGTTCGTCATCGGACAGGTATGGCGAGAAATGATCGACCAGCAGCCTCAGCGTGCCGCTCTCGCGGTTCTGTGAAACGCTACGCGTATCGACCAGGCGCTTGATGATGGACTGGGTTGTGATTCCCCGGGTGGGGATGGTGGAACGGACCAGGCGCTCGAACTCGGCATCCTCCGAGCCGTATTCGAGCACGGCATGCTCATCGCCCAGTGTCGCCCAGGCTTCGACTATCGCGCTCTCCGGGGTCAGTTCGGCCAGGAACTGGTTTTGATAGAGCGGTGCGGAATGGTAAAGCTGTTCCCGAACCCGGGTCAGCGTTCGGGTGTCGAGCCCGGTCAGCAGCGCCAACCGGGTCAATGGAACGTTTTTTCCGGGCTTTTCAGCTTTCAGCTTCTTTTCGGTTTCTTCGATATAGATGTAGCGGATCATTTCCTGCAGCTTGACGAGCGAAATGCGCCCGACTAGAAAACGAATGAGCTTTCTGAACACGTTCTCCACTGCCCGTGCGAGCAGATCCGCATCCTGCAACCGCGATTCCCTGACTGACATTTGTGTCAACCTCCATTTGCGCCCGCAGCAAAAAAAGCCCGGGCCGCTCCGGCCCGGACTTTTTCCCGGTAACCGCACTTATGGCCTGTCCGCGCTCGCCGGAATCCCCCTCTCCGGCGACCAGGTCCAATAGTAGCGGTACGGGCGCCCCCCTTGCATTGACATTCGTGTCACTTATAGACATTTATGTCACATATTGACTTGTATGTCAATATATATTTTTACAGGGCGCGCCTGAACAGGCGAAGAAACAGCCAGAGAAAAAGAAGGGGAACGAGGATGGTTTGAAACAGGAATACCGCCGCCAATTGCAGCAGTTGCTCGATCATTTCAGAAGCACGCTCGCTGACCTCGGCCAGGCGGGCCCTGAAATCGAACGATTCGCGGGCGTTATCCGCAACGCGGCCCAGGGACTCGATCAGGCTTTCATTTCCCGTATCCAGGTCCTGTCCGGGCAGCGCAGCATGTTCGATCTCCTTGCCTGCCTGCTCGATGAGCTGCGTGCTTTCCTCGTACCTGGGCTCCAGAAACAGCGCATATATGCCTTCGTTGACAATCATGGCGATCGGCACGGCGAAACGTAAAAGCAGCAGTGCCAGAAACAGCTTAGGCAGCCAGCGCGCAAATGCGAAACGATCGTTGTCCACAGCCGTTTTCCCGGACCAGGCGTACCAGAAGAACATCAACCCGACGCACACAAGCACCAGGCGCGTACCCCACCACTGCCCCATGTCCAGCAGAACCTGCTGCACGCCCAGCGACAGGGTCGCCGCCAGCATGATCCAGGAAAACCGTTCGACCAGGTCGTTGACCGGGTCCAGCACCTGTCCGGGCGTCAGCGTAACGCCGACGCCAGCCGGCTGCAGCGCGAGCTCGGTGCCCTGCACGGTCGAGATCACGCCGTTCAGCGCGCGGGCCAGCGCAAAGGTGACCAGCGCGCGCTCAAACAGATCCTGGTATCTCTGCTCGGCCAGGCGGTCGACGGTGCCAAGAGAAGAAACGGCCAGTACCGCGCCCAGAAGGACCGCCAGTGCGGTGCGATACCCGCGGGAGGGCGTTTTCATGGATTCGGGAGCCTGTTCAATCATGTGCGTAGTCTGCCACCATCAGGCCAGCAGCATCATCAGCACACCGCCCGTGGTCAGAATCAGCCCGTAGATTTTGCGCATGCCGATGTACTCGCGCAGAACCAGCCAGGCCAGCAGGACCATCCAGGCGTTGGTGCTCTGGTTGAGGACGGATGAGACCGAGGCCGGAATCAGTTTGTAGGAATAGAGCCACATCATCATCGAAAGGTAACTGCCGAGAAAACTGGCTACCGTGAGCTGGCCCCAGGGCAGCGGCCTGCGGAATGATTCGAACGCCCGCCGGTAGCGGCCGCGAAAAGCCAGGAAGATCAGCATGCCGGCCATGCCGGCGGACATGCGCAGCTGGACCGTCCAGACGAAAGAATGCGTCTCCAGGATCGGTTTGACCATGACGACGCCGACCGCCATGAAAAATACCGCCGCGACCCCGAACACCATGCCTTTGCGCAGATCCCGAATATCCACTTCTTCACGGTTTGCCTGCCAGCTCACCAGCAGCAGCCCCGCCATCACCAGCAAAAAACCGAGCAGCTGCAGCGGGCCCAGGGACTCGGACAGGAACAGCACGGACAGGATGATGATGAACGGGCTGAGCAGGCTGGAAACAATCCCGGTCCGGCTCGCTCCAACCAGCTGCAGGGCGCGCAGGTACCAGGTATCGGCGACCGCGATCCCGATATAGCCGGACAGGATCACGATACCGAGTTCGGCCGCCGTGTAGGCGGGCATGGCCCAGCCCTCGGTCAGCCCGATGGTGGGCCATAGCAGGATAAAGCCGATGAAAATCTTGTACAGGTTGGTTTCAAAAGCCGGCAGCGTATTGCCGCAACGGCGAAACAGAACGATCGCCAGCGCCCAGAAAAAGGCCGAGGACAATGCGAAGAATTCGCCCAGGCCCATCGCGCTGTGTCCTGTTCCGGCTTATCGCATCAGGGCGAAGGCAGAACCGTCGCCTTGACGAGCTTTACCGGCACCAGCGGAACGTTCTCGGCGTCCAGCGCTTCGCTGTAACCGGTCTCGACGCCGGCGATGGACATCACCACGTCCCAGCCCTCGATCACGTTGCCGAACACGGCATAGCCCCAGTTCCTGCGGTTGGGGTCCAGCGACTCGTTGTCCGCCAGGTTGAAGTAAAACTGGTTGGTCGCGCTGTGCGGGTCGCTGAAGCGCGCCATGGCGACGGTCATCGCCAGGTTCTTAAGCCCGTTGCCGGATTCATTGATAATCGGCGCAAAGAGTTCGCGTTCCTCGATTTCCTCGGTGTAACCGCCGCCCTGCACCACGAAACCGGGCATGACGCGGTGAAAGATGGTGCCATCGTAGGCCCCGCCCAGCACGTAGCGCAGAAAATTGTTCGCGGTCACAGGCGCACGCCTGCGGTCCAGTTCGATCACGATGTCGCCCATCGTGGTCTCCAGCTTGACGGAGGGAAACGCGTTGTCGGCGAGCACTTCCTCGGGAAAGCACTCGGGTTCTGCCGCCATCGCATTCAGGCTGAGCAGACCGGCTGTCAGAAGGCAGGAAAGAAATTTCATTGGGGCGGGTTCTCCAGGTCAGGCTATCGCCCCATTCTATAGCCTTTTTTCGGGTTAATCTTTCAACTTGTCCTTGCCCGCCGACGGCTTCATGCGCCCGGCTTTTCTCAGCGCGTCACGCAAGACATATTCGATTTGCGCATTGACGCTGCGCAGTTCGTCGTCCGACCAGCGGCGCACGGCCTGCCAGACGTCCTCGTTGATTCTCAGCGGAAATGATTTCTTGCGGGTCATCGTGTTGCGAGCGGGCGGGGACACAGGCCCCCGCCCGGATCGTTCAGCTGTAGAGCGAACCGGTGTTGACGACCGGGCTGACGTTCTCCTCGCCGCAGAGCACCACCAGCAGGTTGCTCACCATGTTGGCCTTGCGCTCCTCGTCGAGTTCGACGACGCCCTGCTCCTTCAGTTCGTCCAGCGCCATTTTCACCATGCCGACGGCGCCGTCCACGATCTGGCGACGCGCCGCAACGATGGCCTGGGCCTGCTGGCGCTTGAGCATGGCACTGGCGATCTCCTGGGCGTAAGCGAGGTGGCTGATGCGCGCCTCGATCACCTGGACGCCCGCCTTGTCGAGCCGGTCCTGCACTTCTTCGCGCAGTTTTTCAGCGATAGCCTGCGGGTCGCTGCGCAAGGCGACCGTGCCCTCGTCGTGCGCCTCGTAGGGATAGCTGGTCGCCATGTTGCGCAGGGCCGCCTCGGACTGGATCTGGACGAAACTCTCGTAGTCGTCGACCTCGAACATGGCCTCGGCAGAATCCACGACCTTCCACACGACTACCGCCGCGATCTCGATCGGGTTGCCGGAACTGTCGTTGACCTTCATCTGGCCGCTTTCGAAGTTGCGAACGCGCAGCGAAACGGCTTCCTTCGAATAGAACGGGTTGGCCCAGCGCAGGCCGGTTTCACGCACGCTGCCGACGTAGGTACCGAACAGCTGCAGCACCTTGGCCTGGTTGGGGTGAACCATGAAGAAGCCCATGAACAGGATCAGCATGACCACCAGAAGAACGATGTTGACAATGATGAACAGAACGCTTTCCGCCGCGATCGAGCGCACCAGCATCCAGACGATACCGGCCGTCAGAAGCGGCAGTATGACGAGCGCCAGGTAGCCGGAAGCAACCGAGCGTGTTTTTTCCTGAATAGCCATAATTGATCTCCTTTTGATATCAATTATGGATCATTATGAACTTTTACGCAATCCGCAACAGTGCCGAAAGTCACCTGTGCTCAGGGTTCGGCGGGGGTCTCCCCGCCCGGCAATACGATCTCTTCCAGAGGCTCCAGCAGGCGAACGCCGGGGTATTTGTCCGCCAGGTAGCTGCGCGCCTCGGCCATTTCGTCCGGCGGCACCTGCACAGCAATCTGCGTCTTCGCAGCGAGGTAATCCCGCACAATGGCTTCACCCGGGCCGGGCTGGAAAAACCAGATCGGGATCAACACGGCGTCCAGCGCAGCGGCCTCGAGACCGGACTCCCCGAATACCTCCGGGTCCATCGCCGCATCGCCGATATGCAGAATCCGTTTTCCGCCCATTTCCACCAGGTGCCCGAAGTGGTCGATGCTCGCGTAGCGTCGCTTGCCATGGCTGAGCCGCATCACGGTAACCTCCGCACCCCCCTTGCTGATGCGCACGGGCTGCCCGGGCTGCGGGTCGATGCGCCGGATGCGGCTGGAAGTCGCGACGAATTCGCGGCATTTTTCTCTCATCAGGTCGACGACCTGCCGAGATGTCACGAGCTCGGTACCACTGCTGCTCTGCATGAAGTCGCAGGCAAAGGAAGGCTGGTTGTGGTCGTGATGACGGTGGCTGACCAGCGCCAGGTCGATACCTTCAAATACGCCCGATGCGCGCTGGAAGTCCGCGGCCGCATCCGCCGGCAGCCCGGCGTATATCGAGTAGGGTTCGACCACCATCCCGTCGATCATCACCCGTGTATCCGCGCTCGAGAGAATGACACCCTCGTTGGCCAGCTGAACCAGGCGCACATCGGCCAGGGCCGGCGCCGGCAGGGCAAAACCGATAACAAGTACCGCGCTAGCGGCCAGGTATTTTATGCAGCACATAACGAACGACTCCCTGTTCCGAACCCGGGCCCGCGAGGCGAAACCCCGCCTTCTCGAGCACACGGATCGATTTTCGAAGATATGGCATGGTTTCAGCGGTCACCCTCAGGACACCCGGCTGCCTCAGCGCCCAGGCGCTGAGGCAGCATACCGCCTCGGTGGCGTATCCATAGCCCTGGAAACCATTCAGCACGGCATAGGAGATTTCGACTTCTCCGCGGCTGTCCGGGCGACCCTTGAACTGGCACAGGCCAATGAGAACGGGACCGTTGTCACTCGAACCCAGCAGGTACCAGGCCGACCATCCCAGTTCAGCCGGGCTGTCCAGCTGCTCCCGCGCCAGGTCCATGACCGCGCGGGAAAAAAGATCCGGCGGCCATTCGACGGGCACCTCGGCGTGCAGGGCGTCGGCAAGCGGCTTCCTGCCGGCGAGATCGGCGTCGATCAGCGCCCGGTCGGCCGCGGCCAGCACCAGGCGGCGGGTTTCCAGCACGCGAAACGGGAGCCCGTCAGGACGCCGCATGAGCCGCCTCACTCCCGCGATACGCTTCGATGAGCAGCCGCCATCCCGTGTCCAGTGTTTCCGGCTCCGTTTCACCCCTCAATTTTTCCAGTGACCGCTGCAGGCGCGAGAGGTTGCGCGCGAAAGCCGAACCGTCACCGGGTCGAATGCGCGCGCGATCGAAATCGATCAGGTAGATTTCGCCCGCGCCTCCGACCAGGATGTTTCGCGCGTTCAGATCGGCGTGCACGACGCCCTTGTCGTGAAACCGACGGATGCAGCGGCCTGCGGCCTGCCAGTGTGCCCGCCCGGCGGAGCCGTCGATGATCCGGTCGGCCAGTGTCGCCGTGTTGTCGATTCTCAGTGTGATCAGCGAACCCGTGTAGCTCGCACCGTGCCGGCGCACCAGCGCGGCGACCGGTGCGGGAACGGGAAGCCCCGCCGCGAACAGTTTTTCAAGCAGGTGAAACTCGGCGAGGGGACGGCTGCGGGCCCAGCCGGTAAACAGGTATCGGGCGCGGATGAACCGGCCGGGGATTCCGCCGCGGAGGAATTCACGCAGCACCACCTTGCCGAACGGCGCATCGATGAAGTAAGCGCTGCCGCGGCCAACCGCTGCGCCGGCCAGCAGATCCTGTCGGCGCCAGCACTCCGGGTCGAACAGGCTTACATCCGGCTGCTGTATCCGGTCGGCATCATATACAATGAGCACAGAGCCCTGTTTGTGGCTGCGGGAATTCACCTGGGTCATTTTGCGTTTGGCCCGAAGTCCCGTCAATCGCACAGGCGTGGACGAGACCGATGGTGCCACTGCAGAATCAACCTGAGAGCCTATGCATCCTGAGACTTTCCGCCCTCGGTGATGCGACCCACGTCCTGCCGGTAATCCGGGCCATCCAGGACCACTGGCCCGAAACCCGGCTTAGCTGGATCATCGGCAGGACAGAACACCGTTTGCTCGGCGGCCTCGAGGGTGTCGAATTCATCCCATACAACAAGGCCGGCGGCATGTCGGAAACCCGGCGCCTGCACGAGCAGTTACGCAAGCGCCGTTTCGACGTGCTCCTGCACATGCAGGTCGCTGCGCGGGCAAACCTCCTGAGCTGCCTGATCCGTGCGCCGGTGCGGCTCGGCTGGGACCGTGAGCGTTCACGGGACATGCACTCCCGCTTCGTGCGCGAACATATCGCCGCCGTTCCTTTCCAGCACCAGGTCCAGGCTTTTCTCGAGTTCGCGCGCGCCCTGGGCGTGCCGACCGGCGACCCCCGCTGGGATATTCCGATCGAAGAAGAGGCCCGTTCCTGGACCAGGGAACAGATCCCCGGCGATCAGCCGGTTCTGCTGATCAGCCCCTGCTCCAGTCACGCCGCGCGCAACTGGCTTCCCGAGCGGTACGCCGCGGTCGCCGACCACGCCGCCGCCGAGCGCGGAATGCGCATCGTGCTTTTCGGAGGACCGTCGGAACTGGAGCGCAAAACCGGCGCCGCGATCGAGTCCGCCATGAAGGAACCCTGCATTAACCTGGTCGGCAAGGACACGCTGGAACAGTCCAAGGCCCTGCTGGAGCGCGCGGACCTCGTGCTGACGCCGGACTCCGGCCCGGCGCATGTCGCCTCCGCCCTGAACACGCCGGTGATCGGGCTGCACGCGGCCACCTGGTCGCGGCGTTCCGGGCCCTACAACAGCCTGAACCTGTGCGTGGACCGCTTTGCCGAGGCTGCGATGAAGTTCCGCGGAAAACCGCCCGAAAAATTGCGCTGGGGCACGCGCATCGAGGAACCGGGCGTCATGGACCTGGTCGAAACCTCGCACGTCATCGACCGCATCGAGCGCGCGGGATTTTAAGCCGGACCTCATCTGTACAGGTTTAAACTGGCACCAACTCCAGGAATCCCGTCGACAAGGAAACAAAGATGACCGAAAAGGACTGCTGCGGCCATGGCAAGGGCGGCAACTGCGTCTGCCCGAAGTGTGAAACGACGATACCCCACCGCAAAGGAGTACGCTGCCAGGACGAACGCTGCCCCGAGTGCAACGCGAAAATGCTTCGCGAAGGCTCGGAACACCACCGGCTCTGGCTCGAAAAAAAGGCCAGGAAGACCACTTGACGAACTGGCCGTTCCGCGCGCTGAAAACGGCGCACCTGGACCTGCGTCCGCTGCAACACAAGGATGCCTCTGCCTACCTGGATATCTTTTCCGATGCGGAAACGATGACCTTCTGGTCCAACGAGCCGATCGATTCGATTGCTGAAGCGAAGAATTTGCTGCTGCAGGACATGGAGTGGGTCAAGGCCGGGGATGCGCTTTGCTGGGGCATCGCCCTGCCCGAATCGGACCGCCTGGTCGGCAAGATCAGCCTGTACTTTTTCAGCCGGCAGAATCGGCGCGCCGAAACCGGTTACATTCTCGACCGCCGATACTGGCGCCGGGGCTTGATGACCGAAGCACTGGGCGCCGTGCTCGACTACGCCTTCGACGAACTCGAACTGCACCGCGTGGAGGCCGACGTGGACACGGGCCATGCCGGCAGCCTGGCCCTGCTCGAGAAATTCGGTTTTATTCGCGAAGGCGTCTTGCGGGAACGCTGGTTCGTGCACGGCAAGTGGCACGACAGTGTCATGCTCGGCCTGCTCGCCCCGGACTACGAGAGCCGGACTGCGAAAAAAGACACGCTCTGACCGCGGGCGGTCAGAAAGCCGAAAGACCCTGTTCCAGGTCCGCGAGAAGATCTTCGCAATGCTCGATCCCCACGGAAAGGCGCAGCAGCCCGTCACCGATGCCGGCAGCCGCGCGGTCGGCATCGCTCATGGCCGCATGCGTCATCGTCGCCGGGTGCGCGACCAGGCTTTCCACGCCGCCCAGTGACGCGGCCAGCGTAAACAGCTCCAGCCGGTCGAGAAACGCCGCGATACCCTCGGCATCGGTATCGAGTTCGAAACTGATCATCGCACCGAAGCTCTTTTGCTGGCGGGACGCCGTTTCATGCCCCTCGTGGCTCTCGAGCCCCGGGTAGTAAACCTTCCTGACCCCCGGGTGGCCATCGAGGAACGACGCCACCGCGGCGGCATTCTCCTCGTGGCGCTGGTAGCGGACCTTCAGGGTGCGCAGACCCCGCAGGGACTGGAAGCTGTCGAACGGTGACGCGGTCAGACCCAGGCAGTTGGCCCACCAGGCGAGTTCTTCGGCCAGCGCGGCGTCTTTCGCGACGACGGCGCCGCCCACCACGTCGGAATGGCCGTTGATGTACTTGGTCGTGGAGTGCAGCACGATATCTGCGCCCAGTTCCAGCGGATTCTGACCGACCGGCGACAGGAAGGTGTTGTCGGCAACCACCAGCGCATCGACTTCCTTCGCGGCCGCTGCGATCGCCTCGATGTCGGTGATGCGCAGCAGCGGGTTGCTCGGGGTCTCGATCCAGACCATGCGCGGCCGCAGCCGCTGAATCTCTTTTACGGACGGCCCGGATTCCCACAGGGGCAGCCACTGCATATTGAACAGACCCCGGGCTGACATCGTGCTGAACAGGCGGTGCGAGCCGCCGTAGCAGTCGTTTGCAGCAACCAGCGTGTCTCCGGCTGCGAGCAGCTGGGTCGCGAGGTGCACGGCCGCCATGCCCGAAGCCGTGACGACCGCCCCCGCCCCGCCCTCGAGCGCCGCGATCGCTTCGGCCAACTGGTCGCGCGTCGGGTTTCCGGACCGCGTGTAGTCATACCTGCGTTTGCCGTCCAGCCCCTCGTAGGAAAAGGTCGAACTCAGGTACAGCGGGGGGATCACCGCGCCATGCTGGGTGTCGCTGTCGAGCGCCCACCGGGCCGCTTGCGTATCCGGCCGGGCGTTTTTCAGGTTCTTGGTCATAAGCGGGCGATATTAGGGAATGGTGGATAAGGCCGCAAGCGTCTCGCTTCATTTTTCTTGACCCGGCCGTTTGGCCATATACCCCTTCCCGGGGCACGCCCAGGGATGGCTCGAGCGTCCTCTGGAGAGGGGTACCGGGCACTGCGGCCAAAATTAATAGTACGTCGCGAGATCAGCTGTAGTCCTGGTACGACTTTTCCTCGATGATCTGCGAGCCGAGGTGCAGGTTCAGCTGCTTCTTGACCTCGGACCGACGGTCGTTGGTGAAATAGACCGAGCGGGCCAGCTCGATAAAATCGCTGTCGAATTCCTTTGCGCGCTCCTTGTCCCGGATGTCGTCCTCGATTTCCCACAATGCCTCGTTGATTTTCTTGAGTTCCGCATGAAGATCCTGAATCACATCGTCATCGCGAATACTGGCAGCCCAGGTTTCACGCAGCAGCTCCAGCTCGATGCGCACGTTGGCGACTTTTTCGGGGTCGCTCATGCGCTCGGACTTGATCTCCAGGATGGTTATTTTGTCGAGAACCTCGCCCGGGGAAACGGGCACCTTGATGTTTTCCATGCGAAATACCTCTGTCGGCCCGGTCGCGGCCGGGCTTTAATGACGAATGTTCAGAGAAACTCAGGCGAAGGCCCGGTACCACAACAGAACCGCAGCCGCGGCCTCGAACAGCGTGTAAAACAGCTCGCCGTTGCGAATCATCGACTGCCTGAAGTTCCAGCTGGCGTCCTGGTGCGCCTGCCAGCGAAACTTCCACGGCAGCATCGCGGGACGTCCGCGGCTCCACTCGCGCCATTCATCACCGAAGATACTCTCCAGCTTGTGGTCCTCGTACCGAATGGCCGCGGGGTAATAAAACAGGAAAAAGAACGCGACCAGTGCGACGACCCAGGGGTTGCCGCAGGCCAGCGTGAAACCGCCGAGGATCAGGAAGTTGCCCAGGTACAGCGGGTGCCGCACCAGGGAATAGGCCCCCGTGCTCGCCAGCTTCCGGTTCTTGTAGATCACGCCGGCCGCGTAAATTCGCCAGACCTGCCCGATTGCTGCGATCACGAGACCCGCGACGACCCGGCCTTCGCCGGCCGGCACCGTGAACCCGGCGCAGACCCACAACAGGAGCAGGCCGAGCCCCTGCCGGGACAGCTCGTGATATCTGAGCCGGTCGACCAGGCCCAGGAAACCGCCGCGGTCACCAATTTTTCGAACTCGGCTTGAAGCCATGCGCTTACTCCTCGCAGTCAGCGGCCTATTCTATTTCATTCCGGCCGCGCAGGTGGTCGATCCTTGTCAGCAGCCGGTGATCAGCCCTGGAAATTGCTGACATCAGCCATGCTTTCAATTCTTTTCCACGGCAGGCCGGAGACGTCCTCGAAACCGAAGGCCAGCGGACAGGAATGCAGGAGCTTGCGCAGCACTGCTTCGTAGGGCGCGTCGGCCAGGCCCTCAGACTCGCAGCGGGCGCATTCAGCGTCGATGCTCGCCGCGATATTCGAACCGAAACGATACAGGCCCAGCGGCGCGGCGACCTCGTCGTGCTCCAGGCCGGCCGGCAGTTCCCGGCTGAACTCCACGATGCGACCGTCATGCAGCGCAAGCCGCATCGCGCCGTCCGGAACGTTCACTCCGCGATCCAGCACAAAACCGTTCTCGGCGCCGGATTCCATGAAGCGCTTGAGGATCCCCGGATGACACAGTAACTGGCCGTCGATCAGCAGCACGGCGTCACCCGAAACCAGGGTATCCCGGGCAGCCCAGAGGTTCAGCACGCTGTTCTGCTCGTAGCGCGGGTTGTAATGAAACGCCACGTCCGGCCTCGATTCCAGCGTGGCCACGTGGTCGATGACCTGCCGCGCCTGGTAGCCGACGACGAGGTCGGCAGAGGCCACACCGTTTCTGAAGAGCATATCGAGGTGGCGTCCAAGCAGGCTCATGCCCTCGAATTCAGCCAGGCAAAGCACGTCACCCTGGCTGGCGGTTTCCGCGGCCTGGTGTCCATGGCCTGCTGCAAGAATGATTGCGCGTGTCATAAATGAATCCCCGTCGATGACTCATTGTAACGCGAAGTCCCGAATCCGTGGCCGCCTGCGTGCCATATCTTTTAGCCAAGCGCCGGGCGCAAAAAGCGCGCCGGACGCTTTTTCGCGCGGCAAGACACAGGGGATGATCAGGCCTTGCTGCGCTCGATCCAGGTTCGAACCCGCTCCTCGAGAAGATTCAGCGGCATGGAACCGCCCAGCAGCAGGACGTCGTGGAACTCCCGGATGTCGAAGGCCTCGCCCAGTTCGCTCTCGGCCAGTGCTCTCAGCTCCAGCAGCTTGGTCATGCCCACCTTGTAGGCTGTGGCCTGTCCCGGCATGATGAAATAGCGCTCGATCTCGGCCACCACGTCGCTCTCGGCCATGCCGGTGTTCGCGAGCATGTAGTCGATGGCTTCCTCGCGCGACCAGCGCGCCCAGTGAATACCGGTATCCACGACCAGCCGCACGGCCCGGAACAGCTCGGCCTGCAGGCGGCCGATGTTGCTGTAAGGATCGTCCTGCAGGCCCATCTCCCTGGCCAGCCTCTCCGCGTACAGGGCCCAGCCCTCGGCGAACGCCGGGAACGGAATCAGGCGCCGGAAGAACGGCAGGTCTTCCTGCTCGCGCTGTATGGCGATCTGGAAATGGTGCCCCGGCACCGCCTCGTGGTAGGCCAGCGTGCGCATGCCGTAGGTCGGCGTGGCCTTGATGTCGTAAAGGTTCGCGTAAAAAACACCGGGCCGTGAGCCATCCATCGAGGCCGGCTCGTAGTAGGCGCCCGGCGACGTCTTTTCCTTGAACTCGGGCAGGCGCCGGACCTCGACCAGAGTCTCTGGAATGGTCAGGAACCAGTCGTCCAGTTCTTCCTCGATTTCCTCGATGATCGCCGTGTAGTCGGCCAGTATCTGGTCGCGCCCCTCCGAGCTATCCGAGTAGTAAAACCTCGGCTGCTCGGCCATCTCACCGATCGCCGCGGTGAAGCCGCCGGATACGTCCCAGCCCTCGTTCGAGAGAATGGCCAGTATTTCCCCCTGAAGCCGGTCGACCTCGGACAGGCCGAACTCGTGGATGTACTGCGGGCTGTAATCGGTGGTCGTCATCAGGCGCAGCGCCAGGCGGTAGTACTCGTCGCCGTCCGGCAGGCTCCAGGCGCCGTAGTTCGCGTCGACCTTCTCGTCCAGCGCGACGAAGTGGTCGATCAGGCGCCCGTATGCCGGGTACACGACCTGCTCGATCGCGGTCTTGGCCTCGTTCGCCAGACGTTCCTGCTGTTCCTTCGGCAGCCCGGCTTTTTCCATCTTCTCCAGCAGCGAGGTCATCAGGATGCCCTCTTCCGCCGGCGTGCTCACGAATGCATTCATTTCGTCCAGCACCCGGGTGACCACGAACTGAGGCGGGTGAATGCCGAGCTTCTCGCGGTGTTCGAGGCCTTCGAGCACCTGGTCGAACTTCACGCCGACCGCGTTGAGCCGCGACACGTAATCCTCCGCGTCACGAACCGACTCCACCAGGTGCGTCGACTGCATGAACGAGGGAAAGTTGTTCTGCACGCCGAACATCTGGTTGACCGGGAAGGTGTGGAAGCGAAACTTTTCGCCTTCCACCATCGCGCCCATCATGCTGACCGCGATTCTCTTGGAAACCAGGTCCGCTTCCGACAGGTCTTCGTCATCGTAGCTCTGGAGCACCGCGTACGATTCCTTCATGAATTCCATGAAGCGGTCGCCGGCGGCCAGGCTGTCGTCGTCCAGTTTCGCGTTGTGACCCCGAACACCGAGCGGTTCCAGCACGCGGAGACTGCTCAGCATCTCCGGGCTCTCCAGCATCACCTGCATCATGGTGCGCGCGAAAAACAGGTTGATGTTGACCGGTTTGAAGTACCAGGTGTGGGCTAAAAACAGCCCGCCGGCGACGATGACGACGGCGAGCAGCAGGCCCGCCAACTTGAGGATTTTTTTGAACAGGTGCATGATTCCGGACTCGATCGATTGGCTTGATGACAGAGCCATATTCTAATCACCGCCGGGGGTAATCGACACCGCCGTTAGTCACGCCGGCGTGATTCCCGAGGAAAACGAGAGCACGCCATATGAGCAAGACGCCGGCTGACGCCACATTCATACCGCTGCGCATCGCGGTGATCACCATCTCCGACAGCCGCACCCCGAACAACGACAGTTCCGGCGACTACCTGGCATCGTCACTCCAGGCCGAGGGACACGAGCTGGCTTTTCGGGACATCGTGCGCGACGACAAGTACGTGCTGCGTGCCGCGTTTTCCGCACTGATCGCGGACGAAAACATCGACGTCGTCGTCAGCACGGGCAGCACCGGCCTGACCGGCCGCGACGTCGCGCCCGAAGCGATCGCCCCCTTGTTCGACAAGGCCATCGAGGGCTTCGGCGAGCTGTTCCGCGCGGCGTCCATCCCCGATATCGGCGCCGCCACGATCCAGTCGCGCGCCTTTGCCGGCCTGGCCAACGCCACCGTGATATTCTGCATGCCGGGCTCGCCGGGGGCCTGCCGCACCGCCTGGGAAGAAGTGATCCGTCCGCAACTGGACGCGCGCACCCGGCCCTGCAACCTGGCCAACCTGATGCCGCGCTTTCGCGAGACCTGAGCGCTTTTCATCGACAAACCAATGACTTTTGACCCTGTCGGCACCACAACAAACAACCGATAGTTAACCTGGCTACGAAGAGGGAGAATGAAATGGCTGAAAAAACCTACACGGTATTCAACGCGATGGTCGACATCGTGGCTTCACCAGCCAAGGCGCTGGAAGAAGTCAAACCCAATACGAAGTGGCTCTGGTGGCCTTTGCTGATTTCGCTGCTGCTGGCCTGCGGCATGTTCGCCTATTACTACAGCTGGGTGGACTTCGAGTGGCTGGTCGACGAGACCATACGCCAGGTCCCGGCTGAAAACCGCGCCGCCAGCGAGGACGCGATCCGCGGCTTCATGAAACCCAATACGCAGATGATGATCACGCTTGCGGCGGTCGTCGTCATGTCCCTGGTGATCTACCTGGTGCAGTCCATCTACCTGCACCTTGCGAACAAAGTCACGACCGGCGCCGACATCGGCTTCGGCCAGTGGTTCAGCTTTTCCTGCTGGACTGCCTTCGTCGGCATCTTCGGCGCGCTGGCTGCTTTTATCACCATGTTCGTGGCAGACAGCAACCAGATGAGCCCGGAAGGCCTCCAGGTGCTGTCCATGAACAACCTCTTCATTCACGCTTCGCCCGGCGATCCCTGGTTCCGCTGGGGCAGCTCGCTGACGCTGGTGAACCTGTGGATGCTGGTGCTGATGTCGATCGGCTACAAGGTCTGGACCGGTGCCTCGATGGTGAAATCCGCCATCATCGCCTGCCTGCCATGGGTGCTGATTTTCGGTATCTGGGCGGTCATGATCTAGGCCCCTGGCATGAAAAAAATCCTGGTCTTCGCCGTGATCGGCGCGCTGCTGGTCGCCATTCCCCTGCTGTCGAAATTCGGCGGCGGCGAGGATGCGAAAGAAGTCGAGTTCGCAACGGCCGAGCGCAAGATCATCAACAGTTCGATACTCGCTTCCGGAACCCTCGCGTTCCGGGAGCAGGTCGAACTGACACCCGAGGTCATCGGCCAGGTCGTCGGCGTGCACGTCGAGGAATCCGACCCGGTGCGGGCCGGTGACCTCGTCATCACGCTGGACCCCAAGTCCTACCAGGCCCAGGTCGACCAGGCTTCGGCCGCGGCGAGGATGCAGCAAATCGCGATCGAGCGCCAGCAACTCCTGATTGAAAACCTCGAAAAACGCTATGAGCGCCAGTTGACGATGTTTGAAAAGAAACTCGTTGACGAGGACAGCTTCGATATCCTGGAAAACCAGCTGGCGCTGGCGCGGGTCGACCTTCGTTCCTACCAGGAATCGCTGTCGCAGGCGAAAGCGGCCCTGAACCAGGCCGAGGAACTGCTGAGCAAGACGCGCATCAAGTCACCCATGGACGGTATCGTGATCCAGATCGACGTCGAGGAAGGCGAAACGGTGATCGCGGGCACGACCAACATTCCTGGCTCGACCATGATGGTGATCGCCGACCCCTCGGAGACGCTTACCGAGGTGCGCGTCGACGAAGCCGACATCGCGCAGGTCGAAGTCGGCCAGTCCGCCGACATCTATGCGGCCGCCTACCCGGATACGGCGCTTGCCGGCACGGTGCAGACGATCGCGGCCGTCGCCCGGCAGACGCCCGGGCAGCAGAGCCTCTCTTTCCTGGTCAAGATCCTGCTCGATCCGCAGGACGAACTGAAAATACTTCCCGGCATGAGCGTTCGCGCCGATATCTACACGCAGAGCGCCGAGGAAACCCTTGCCGTGCCGATCCAGGCCATCCTCTACGACGACGAAGTGGAAGAAGAAGACACGGATGCCGGAACCGGGACTTACGTATTTCTCGTCGAGGACGGCAAAACCGTGCGGCGCGATGTGAAAACGGGCATTTCCAGCGACAGCGACCAGGAAGTGCTCGAAGGCCTGGAAGAAGGCGATGTGATCGTCTCGGGCCCGTTCCGGGTGCTGCGTAATCTCGAGGAAGGCGAAGCGGTCACGGAATCGGAACCCGAGGAAGGGGACGAGGACGGATCCGCGGTCACGGTCTCGGTCGACTGAATTCCATCACCGCATGAATACAGGTCCCGTCATTCAATTCAGCGACGTCTACCGCATTTACGAGATGGGCGAACAGCGCCTGCATGCGCTGGACGGCGTGGATATGGAAATCGGGCGCAACGAGTATGTCGCCATCGTCGGCGCCTCGGGCTCCGGCAAGTCCACGATGATGAACATCATCGGCTGCCTGGACCGCGCCAGCCGCGGTGTTTACAAGCTGGACGGCGTGTCCGTGGGCGACATGAATGAAAACGAACTCGCCCGCATCCGCAACCGGGAGATCGGTTTCGTGTTCCAGAGCTTCAACCTGCTCGCGCGGGCCTCGGCGCTGAAAAACGTGATGCAGCCGCTGGTCTACCGTTCCATACCGCGCGCTGAGCGCAAGCGCATGGCCACGGAGGCGCTGGAACATGTCGGACTGGGCGACCGGCTGGATTCGCGCTCCAACCAGCTCTCCGGCGGTCAGAGGCAGCGTGTCGCCATTGCCCGCGCCCTGGTCGGCAAGCCGGCCATCCTGCTGGCGGACGAACCAACCGGCAACCTGGACAGCCAGACCAGCCAGGAAATCATGGCGCTGATCGACCAGGTCCACGACCAGGGCCAGACCGTGATCATGGTGACCCACGAACCGGATATCGCGGCCCACTGCCGGCGCGTGATAACGCTCCAGGACGGGCGTATTGCCGAGGACAGGAGGCAGGGCGCATGAACATGCTGCTCGAAAGCCTGCGTTCCGCACTCGAATCGATCCGCGCCCACGGCTTCCGCTCGGTGCTGACCTCGCTGGGCATCATTATCGGCGTCACCTCGGTGATCGCAGTGGTGTCGATCGTGCAGGGCCTGTCGCACACCATCAACGCGCAGTTCGAGGGCCTCGGCGGCAACTCGCTGACCATCCAGTCCTACACGCCGTTCAAGCGCGCCCTGCAGGGGCACCGGGCCAAGCTGCGCGACAGCGACATCGAGGTCATTCGAAAGCGCGTCGACGGAATCACCGAGATCTCACCGGTGCTGTATGCCCAGTCGGGAACCCAGGGCATGGTGAGTCACCGCTCGCAGGTGACGTTCACGAACATCTACGGCATCGGTTCCAGTTACCTGGAAATCAACAGCGTTTTTCCGGAAAAAGGACGCTTTTTCACCCAGGAAGACGAGCGCCGGCGGCGGCTGGTCTGCGGCGTCGGCCCGGACGTTATCGAAGAACTGGAAATGCCCGAGGATTCCGTCGGCGAGTTCCTGCGCCTGGGCAGCGAATGGTGCAAGATCGTCGGCATCATGGAACCGCGCGGCGAAATATTCGGTTTTTCCCAGGACAACTACGTCCTGATGCCCTACGCCACCGCCAAGCGGCTGATGGGCGCCTCGCGTGACCTCGATATCCAGATCCAGCTGCTGGTCGAGGACCTCAACCGGCAGGAGGAAGTCAAGGAACGCATTCGGCGCGTGCTGCGCCAGGAACACGGCCTCAAGCCCGGCGAACCGGACGACTTCAAGGTGCAGACAGCGGAACAGCTGACCGAATCGTTCAACACCGTGATCAACACCATCACCTACGTGATGGGCGGCATCGTCGGCATTTCCCTGCTGGTCGGCGGCATCGGCATCATGAACATCATGCTGGTATCAGTAACCGAGCGAACGCGGGAGATCGGCATCCTCAAGGCGCTGGGCGCGACCCGGCAGGACATCCTGCTGCAGTTCCTGATCGAGGCGCTGGCCCTGTGCATGATCGGCGGCCTGATCGGCGTGGGGCTGGGCTACGGTCTCGGTGCGCTGGTGGCCACCATGCTGCCGGGCTTTCCGCCGGCGCACGTGCCGTTGTGGGCGGTCGGGCTGAGCTTCGGTTTCTGCGCGGCGGTCGGCATCGTGTTCGGCATCATTCCCGCGGCCAAGGCCGCGCAGCTCGACCCGATCGACGCGCTGCGCTACGAGTGAAGCGGCTCAGGCCCCGCGCGGCGGCGCGCAGGACTCCCGGATGACCAGCTTCGGCGTGAAATCCTGTTTCGGCTCGACGTCTTCACGGCCGTAAACGTTGCGCAGAACCCAGCGCGCGGCCATGCGGCCCAGTTCATGCGCGGGATAATCGATGGTCGTGAGCCGCGGGTGCAGAAAACTCGACCAGCGGGCATTGTCGAAACCCATCACGGAGATGTCCTGCGGCACGACCAGGCCGCGGTCACGCAGAAGACCCATCGCAGCGGCCGCCATGTCGTCGTTCGCGCAGACCACGGCGCCAAGGCCGGGGTTCGCGTCCAGCAGCTGCATGGCGCCAAGCCGGCCTGCCTCGATCGAGTAATCACCCACGTAGAGCAGGCGCTCATCGAACTCCACGCCGTACTCCCGCAGCGCACGGCGATGCCCCTGCAGGCGCGCATCGGCATCGCCCCAGCCCGCCGGCCCCGAAATGTAGCCAATGGTGCGATGTCCGAGTTCCAGCAGGTGCCGCGTGGCGAGGTAACCGCCGGTTTCGTTGTCCAGGCGAATGCAGCGGTCCGCCAGCTTTGCCTCGTCCCGGTTGATCAAAACGAACGGCAGCATCGCGCCGGCATTCTCGAGGAAATAGTCCGCTTTCAGCGCTTCGACGTGCAGGATCAGTGCGTCGCAATTGCGGCGGGCGAGGAACTGGATACCCTCTTTTTCCTTTTCGGACTCGTTGTGACCCACCGAGAAGATTGCGAACTTGCCGGCGTGCCGCAGTTCGGACTCGATGGTGTCGAGCATGGCGCCGAAAATGGGGCCATGAAGC
>JAZBPJ010000048.1:0-5224 GCA_036351575.1 Lysobacterales bacterium
GCCGTGCCCGGCGACCTGGACGAACTGTGGACGCAGCGTTACCGGTCGATCGTCGAACACGAGCGGCACCTGGCGCGCAATGGCACGGTCGTCCTCAAGTTCTGGCTGAACGTTTCCCGCGGGGAACAGAAGCGGCGATTCCTGCGCCGGCTCGACGTCCCCGAGAAGAACTGGAAGTTCAACGCGGGGGACGTTGCCGAACGCAACCATTGGCCGGCTTACATGGCCGCCTACGAGGACGCCCTGCGCCACACCAGCAAGCCATGGGCGCCCTGGTTCGCCATTCCGGCCGACGACAAGCCGTTCATGCGCCTGACCGTCGCGCGCATTGTCGTGGAGACGCTCGAAAGCATGGGCCTGCGTTACCCCGAGGTCGGCGACGCGGAGCGTGCGCGCTTCGACGAGATGCGCCGGCTTCTGGAGAACGAAGAGACGGCCGGTTGACCGGCATTGCGGTTGCCCGTCGGCAAGGTTTCGGCCTTGTGCGGTAAGCGGAGCGATTAAAAATAGCCTGGCCGTGATGCGCTCGGTGTAGAATCCGCCTCTTCATGGCATCCGGCAGAATCCAACTCAACGACCCGCAGCGCGAGGCCGTGCGCTACACCGAGGGCCCCCTGCTGGTGCTGGCCGGCGCGGGCAGCGGCAAGACGCGGGTCATCATCGAAAAAGTCGTGCACCTGGTCAGCAAGGGGCTGCCGGCGCAAAAGATCGCGGCCATCACCTTCACCAACAAGGCGGCGCGCGAGATGAAGGAGCGCCTCTCCAGGCGCATCGGCGCCGCTGCCGCCTCCGGGGTCATCGTGTCCACCTTCCACTCGCTGGGCTGGCGCATCCTGCGCGAGCACTGCGAGCAGCTGGGTTACCGCCCCGGCATCAGCATCCTGGACGAAACCGACAGCCAGACCGTCGTACGCGACCTGCTGCCCGAGGGCACCGCGCCGGAAATGGTGCGGCTGGCGCGGGCCCAGGTGTCGCGCTGGAAAAACCGGGCGCTGGCGTGCGGCGACCCGTCCGCCAGCTTTGCAAGCGAGGGCGAACGGTCCGTGTGGCGGCTGTATTCACGCTACGAGGAGCACCTGCGCGACCTCAACGCGGTGGACTTCGACGACCTGATCCTGCGTTCCCTCGATGCGCTCGGTGACGAATCCACCCGTCTCACCTGGCAGAACCGGATCCGCTACCTGCTGGTGGACGAATACCAGGACACCAACGAAACCCAGTACCGCATGCTGCGGGCCCTGGCCGGCGACCGGGGCCGGCTGACGGCGGTGGGCGACGACGATCAGTCCATCTACGGCTGGCGCGGCGCGCAGCCCGAGAACCTGCAGCAGCTGGCGAAGGATTACCCGGCTTTGAAAGTGGTCAAGCTGGAGCAGAATTACCGCTCCACCGCGATCGTGCTGCGCGCGGCCAACGCGCTGATCGCCAACAATCCGCACGCGATCGAGAAACGGCTCTGGAGCGCGCTGGGCGAGGGCGAGGCAATCCGGGTGGTGCCCTGCGCGGACGAGCGCGAGGAAGCGGCCATGGTCGCGGGCGAGATCCTGCACCGAAAACACGCGGCCAGGGCCCGTTTCGGGGATTTCGCGGTGCTGTACCGCGGCAACCACCAGTCACGCGTGCTCGAACAGGCCCTGCGGGAACAGCGCATCCCCTATCACCTGTCGGGAGGAACCTCGTTCTTTGAACGCACCGAGGTGAAGGACCTGATGTGTTACCTGCGCCTGGCCGTGAACCCGGACGACAACACGGCTTTCCTGCGTGTCGTGAATACACCGCGGCGCGATATCGGTGTCAGCTCCCGCGCACGGATCGCCGCTTTCGCGGGCGCGCATCGTCTCAGCCTGTTCGAAGCCGCTCTGAGGCCGGAGTGCCGATCGGGCATGCCGCCGCGGAGCGCCCGCAGCCTGGGTGAATTCTGTGACCTGCTCATTGAAACCGGCGATCGCGGCAACCGCTCGGACCCGGTGGAGGCCGTGCGTGACCTGGTCGACGCCATCGGCTACGCGTCGTGGCTGCGCGAACAGACCGACAAGCCGCCCCTGCTGGAGCGCCGCCTGGAAAACGTGCGCGAACTCGTCGACTGGATCGCCCGCCTGGACCGGGAAACGCCGGGGCAGACACTGACGGACCTCATCGGCCGGCTGTCGCTGCTGACCAGCCTGGACACCGAGAAGGAACCGGACCAGCAAGTCCGGCTGATGACGCTGCACGGCTCCAAGGGCCTGGAGTTTCCGCACGTCTTCATGGCCGGCGTGGAGGAAGAATTGCTGCCGCACCGCAACAGCCTGGACGACGGTGGCGAAGAGGAGGAACGTCGCCTGATGTATGTCGGCATCACCCGCGCGCAGCGCTCGCTGACCCTGAGCTATGCACAGAAACGCCGGCGTTTCGGTGAACAGATCAGCTGCGAGCCGAGCCGCTTCCTCGAAGAACTGCCGTCCGAATTCCTGGAGTGGAAAGGCCGGGACGAGGAAAAAGACTACCAGCGCACGAAGGAGCGCGCGGCCGTTCACCTGGAGCGGCTGAAGGAGATGTTCGCGGACTAGGCTCCTGCGAAGCAAAACCGGGGTCAGAGTAGCTAGCTACTCTGACCCCATGTTTAGCAACGTCATCCCGGAATTTGCGCAGCAAATATCCGGGATCTCCCTGCCGTCATGATGAGGTCCCGGATAATCGCTTCGCGATTTCCGGGATGACGGGAAGTTCAGCTGCTGCCTTTCCCGGGCTGACCGGCAGGTTCCCTGTAACTTTTCCCCTCCCACTGCGTTTAAGCTAGTGGAATGAGCAGGCAGTTCAGACAGTGGGTGACGGAATACCAGGACCAGGCATGGACCCTGGCCCGCTACCTTCTGAAAGATCCTGCCGAGGCGGAGGACGCGTGCCAGGAGGCGTTCGTCAAGCTCTGGCACAACCGCGACAAGGTCGATCCGGAAAAGATCCGGCCCTGGCTGATGCGGGTAACACGCAACCAATGCCTCGATCGACTGCGGCGCCGTAAACCGACCCAGGAATGGGAAGAGTGGCAATCGCCGGACGACGATCATGGCCCCGCCCAGGGGCTGGCCCGGGAACAGCTGGCCGAACGCCTGAAACATTCCATTAACGGGCTGAGCGAGCCCTACCGATCCCTGGTGGTGCTTCGCGACGTCCATCAGCACAGTTACGACGAAGTGGCAAGTGTGCTGGAACTGAGCCTGACGCAGGTGAAAGTGTACCTGCACCGGGCGAGGAAGCAGTTGCGAGAGGAACTCGCGGAGTTGAGACCATGACTGAAAAGAGACGGAACGAACTGACCGAAGAACAGCTGGACAAACTTCTGGCCGGACTTGAAATCGAGTCGGCGCCGGCAAGCCTGACCAGCCGCCTGAACCGCATCCCCGAGCAGGAGAGCCGGAGAGGGTGGCGCTGGCCGCGGTTCGGGTTCACGCCTTCCCGCTGGCTGGCAGCCCCGGCTTTTGCCGCGGTTGCGGTGGCCGTCCTGGCCGTGTTCATGGTGCAGGACCGCGGACCGTCCGCCGCCGAGGTGGAACAGGCCCGAAAGGATCTCGCTATCGCCTTTGCCTACCTGGACAAGGCGGGCCTGCGAACCGGTAACGAGATCCAGGAGATCCTGGGCAGCGAACTCCGCAAAACCGTCAAGCAGCCGCTTTCTGAGCACATGCCCTTCACGGAACAATCCCTCAAGGAGAAGACATCATGAAATCCAACCTCATTCGAAAGGCTGTTGTTGCCCTGCTCGCGGCGCTGATGGCGCTGCCGGCGATGGCGCAGGAAGACGCGCTCAAGGACTACCCCGGCTACGTCGACTTCGGTTCGCTGGGTGACATTTTCGGTGAACCGACCGTGCAGGTATCCGTGGGCGAGTCCCTGCTGGGCCTGGTGGGAAGCCTGAGCGCCCAGGAAGATCCCGAGGCCGCGGAACTGTTCAAGCGCCTCAATGGCGTGCGCATCAACGTGTTCGAGGGTATCGAGGTATCGCCCGAGGGCATCGACTTCGTGAAAGATGTATCCAGCAAGTTGCTCGGCATGGGCTGGGAGTCCGTGGTGACGGTTAACGACGGCACGGAACAGGTGCGAATCTTCATGAAGATCGACAACGACACGGTCCACGGCATCACGGTGATGGCTGTCGACGAAACCGAGGCTGCCTTCATCAACGTGATCGGCAACCTGAAACCGGACGAACTCGAAAAAGTGATGGACAATTTCGATGTCGATATTGACGAATAAGTCGGCACGGCTGATCGCAACAGCCGGTTTTCTCCTGCTGCTGGCGGGTTGCGGCCTGACCGCACCCCGCAGCAGCGCGGGTTTCGCCGACCTCGATTCGCTGGGCATGGCTGACACGGACCGCGTGATGAGCCTGTCCCTGGGCCCGACGGTGCTGCGCTTCGCGGCGAGTCACATCGATGACGACGAGCCGGAAGTCCGTGATCTGCTGCGTGCGCTGGACGGTATTCGCATCCGCATCTACGAGGTCGATGGCGACGCTTCGCGCGTGGCCGGGCGGATGGAAAGGATGAATACGAAACTCCAGGCGGATGGCTGGGAGCCGGTCATGCTGATCCGGGAAGAGAGCGAGACGGCCTTCATGCTGTTGCGCACGGACGGTCAGCACATCCTCGGCATGACGGTGATGGTGATGGACAACCGGTCGGAAGCCGTGATCGTCAACCTGATGGGCGAAATCGAACCGCAACGCTTTGGCGACGTGATGGTCGCGCTGGATGTCGATGGCGTCGACGAAGTCGAGGTCGCCGAGGCATCGAAACCCGCCGCCGTTGCGGCAGGGGGCTGAACGGCCGGGCCACCCGTTGAAAAAAGGGCGCGCCGGGTACAGACTTGCGCTCATGCGAAATGTCTTCCTGGCGCTGGCCGCCCTGATCTGCAGCTCCTGCATGGCGCAGGAACCCCACGTCATTCTGAACGGGCAGCGGTTTACCGTTGACCTGGCGACAACCGTGGAGACACAGGCGCTGGGCCTGATGTTCCGCGAAGAACTGGCTGAAGACCACGGCATGCTGTTTATTTTTCCCGTCGAGCGCATGCGCAGCTTCTGGATGAAAAACACGCGCATTCCGCTGGATATTTTCTATTTCGACTCCAACCTGGAACTTGTCAACGTCGTGCAGAACGCACGGCCCTGCAAGACCCGCAGCTGCCCGCCGTACCTGAGCGACCGCCCGGCAAAGTACGTACTGGAACTGAATGCGGGCAAGGC
>JAZBPJ010000049.1:0-3341 GCA_036351575.1 Lysobacterales bacterium
AGCGCTGAAAGACGCTGTAAACTAGCGCGCCTTCTGACGGGTGCTTAGCTCAGTTGGGAGAGCATCGCCCTTACAAGGCGAGGGTCGGCGGTTCGAGCCCGTCAGCACCCACCAGAACTTCGCGGAGTGGTAGTTCAGTTGGTTAGAATACCGGCCTGTCACGCCGGGGGTCGCGGGTTCGAGTCCCGTCCACTCCGCCACTAATACCGAAAAGGGCGCCGGCAAGGCGCCTTTTTCATATGGACGGAAAGCTAAATGGTTCTACAGTCAATTCGCGATCGCTTGCATGGCATCATTGCCATCTTCATTTTCGGCATCCTGATTATCCCGTTTGCCTTCGTGGGGGTTAACTCCTACTTTACGTCCGGCTCCGTCAACGCGGTGGCGCTGGTCAACGACGAGGAAATTACCTCCAACGAATTCAACCAGGCGTTCCAGAATTACCGTCGCCGCATGCAGGCGCAGATGGGGCCCACGTTCGATCCGGAACTGATCGACCAGCCCATCATCCGTCGCCAGTTTCTTGACCAGATGATCAACGAGGAACTGCTGGCGCAGGTCTCGGTTGACGCCGGCCTCGCCATATCGAAAGAGCAGCTGGCGCTGGAAATCCGCAGCATGAATGTTTTCGACGTCGATGGTGAGTTCAGCCCGGATGTGTACCAGCAATGGCTGGCGTCCCAGGGTCTGACCGCGCCGATGTTCGAGCAGAACGTGCGCGAAGGCATCCTGATGGAGCAGTTCCCGAACAGCGTGGCCAACAGCGCCATTGCGACCCGGCACGAACTGGAGTCCTACGCCCGGTTGATGGACCAGGAGCGCGTATACAGCGCGGTCACCGTCCCCGCCGTGGTGGACGAGGAAGCCGTGATCGAAGAAGAGGCGATCACCGCCTGGTATGAAAACAACCAGGGCGACTACCTTTCCGAAGAGCAGGTCCTGATCGAGTACATCGAGCTCAGCGCCGACGCGATTGGCGGCGAAGTCGAGATCACCGAGGAGGACCTCCGGGCGCGGTTCGAGCAGCAGCAGCAGCGTTTCATTTCGCCGGAAGCCCGGCTCGCTTCGCACATTCTGATCGAGGTCGATCCGGAAGCCCCCGAAGTGGATATCGAAAGCGCCCGCAGCCAGGCAGAAGAACTGGCCGAGCGCGCACGCGCGGGCGAGGACTTCGCCCAGTTGGCCACCGAATATTCGCAGGATCTCGGTTCAGCCGACATGGGCGGCGACCTGGGTTGGATCGAGCCCGACTACATGGTCAAGGCCTTTGAAGACGGCTTGTATGAATTGACCCTGGAAAACCCGATCTCCGATCCGGTGCAGACGCGTTTTGGCTGGCATGTGATCCAGCTGCGCGATATTCGCCCGTCTCAGGGCATGACGTTTGCAGAGGCGCGCGACATCCTGATGGAGGAATACCAGGCCGAGCAGGACGAACGGCGCTTTATCGAGCAGGCCGACCGCCTGATCGACATCATCTACGAAGATCCAACCACGCTGCAGGCGGCTGCGCTGGAACTGGGGCTCGAAGTGCAGGAAGCGGGGCCGTTCGGCCGCGGAGGCGCTGAAGAAGGCATCGCCGCCAATCCGGAGGTGGTTTCCACCGCGTTCTCCGACCTGGTGCTGGGACAGCGTTCGGTCAGTGACCCCGTCAACCTGGATACCAACCACATCGTGCTGCTGCTGGTCAAACAGCACATGCCCGAAGCGCTCATACCACTCGAGGACGTCCGCGAACAGGTCGTGCAGGCCGTGCGGGATCAGCGTGCACGCGACGCCGCAAGGGCCCGGGCAGAAGAACTGCTGGCCCGGCTTCAGGCCGGTGAGGCCCTTGAAGGCCTGGCCGTGGAAGCGGAACTGGAACCCGTTCTGTCCGCGACCGCGCGGCGCCAGTCGCCCAACATGGACTCCGGATTGCGCAACGAACTGTTTCGCATGGCGATCCCGGAAGAGGGTGCGATGACTACCGGCGTGGTCGAAGTGGCCGACGGCTATGCTGTGGTCCAGCTTGAATCCGTGAGCGAGGGTGAACTGGTGGCGGACGATGACGTGCGCAAACAGCTCTATCAGCGGCGTGTGCAGGCCGCCACGGCGAGCGACGAGATGATGGCGTTCATCCGCATGCTGCGAGAGCAGTCAACCATCGAGGTGTTCGAAGACCGGCTGCAGTAAAAACAGCGTCACGTGAACCAAAAAAGCGGGCCTGGTGCCCGCTTTTTTAATTCACAAACTGATGATTCAGAGGCCGGTCATGCCGATGATGTTGTAGCCCGAATCGACGTAGGTGATTTCGCCGGTCACGCCGGAGGCGAGGTCGGAGCACAGGAAAGCGGCCACGTTGCCGACTTCCTTCGGCGTGATGGTGCGGCGCAGCGGCGCCTGCTCTTCGACATGGTGCAGCATCTTGCGGAAATGCGCGATGCCGGCGGCGGCCAGGGTCTTGATCGGCCCGGCGGAAATGGCGTTGACGCGAATGCCGCGCGGCCCGAGGTTGGCGGCCATGTAACGAACGTTGGCCTCCAGGCTGGCCTTGGCCAGCCCCATGACGTTGTAGCCCTTGAGGACTCGCTCAGAGCCGAGGTAGCTCAGCGTGATCATCGCTGCATCGCGTCCTTTCATCATGGGCAGCCCGGCCCTGGCGAGCGCGGCGAAGCTGTAGGAGCTGATGTCGTGCGCGACCTGGAAGCCCTCGCGGTTCACGGCGTCGATATAGTCGCCTTCGAGCTGGTCGCGCGGTGCGAAGCCGACCGAGTGCACCAGGATGTCATAGCCGTCCCAGTGTTTCGCCAGTTCGGTAAAGGTGTTTTCAATTTCCTCGTCCGAAGCGACATCGCAGGGTATGAGAATGTTCGAACCGGTCTGTTCGGCGATCTTCTCGACGCGCGTTTTGAGCTTGTCGTTCTGGTAGGTGAAGGCCAGTTCCGCTCCCTGTTCGTGCATTGCCTCGGCGATACCCCAGGCAATCGAGCGCGGGCTGGCGACGCCGACGATGAGTGCGCGTTTTCCGTCTAGAAATCCCATGTGTTCATCCTGCTTTTTTGGTTTGGGAAGGGTACTTTAAAATGCATTCGTCGTCATCCCGGCTTCAACGCATCGGATGGTGCGTCATGAGAACAACGTCATCCCGGAATGCGCAAAGCGCATGTCCGGGATCTCCCAATGAGCGATCGATGGACGGGGAACCGCAAGAACCGGCTAGTCAGAAATCTTCGTTTCTCCCTTAGCCTCCGGCACCGGGTCATACCCGCCGTCACAAAACGGATGACAGCGTCCGATGCGCTTGATCGCCAGCCAGCCGCCGCGCAGCGAGCCGTGCTTCTGTATCGCTTCCATCGCGTAGG
>JAZBPJ010000050.1:0-7883 GCA_036351575.1 Lysobacterales bacterium
GCCATCGGCGTCGGGTTCGGCGCACAGAACATCATCAACAACCTGATCAGCGGATGGATCCTGATGTCGGAGCGGCCGGTGCGCATCGGGGATTTCGTCGAGATCGACGATCACCGCGGAACGGTAGAGAGCATCGGCAACCGCTCCACGCGAATTCGGCGAATCGACGGGGTTCACCTGCTGGTTCCCAACAGCCAGATGCTCGAACGGGTCGTGGTGAACTGGACTCTCATCGACCGCGATTTTCGCACGACGGTCCGGGTCGGAGTCGCCTATGGCTCGCCGGTGCGCCGGGTCGAGGAGCTGTTGTACCAGGCTGCCGGGGCGCAGGAAGACGTGCTGGACACACCGAAACCCATCGTGGTTTTCGAGGACTTTGGCGACAACTCGCTCGTGTTTGACCTGTTTTTCTGGTGCCACGCGGGGGGTGAGCGGGAGTTGCGCGTCATTCGCAGCGATATCCGGTTCAGGATTGAGCAGCTGTTCGCTGAAAACGGAATCACCATCGCCTTTCCCCAGCGGGACGTGCACCTTTTTGCCAAGTCACCGATTGAATTTCGGAGGGTTGAAGAATGACGGCCGTGCTGGACTGGAAACACCTGGATTATTCCGATCCGAAGACCGAACAATGGATACGCGACCAGGACTTTATTCCTGAACCCGTGGCGGACGCGCTCCTGGCGGATGAAAGCCGGCCCAGGGCCGTTCGTTTCGATGAGGGTGCGCTGGTCATTCTGCGGGGCGTGAACCTGAACCCGGGTTCATCGGTGGAAGACATGGTTTCCATCCGGATCTGGCTGGATCGCGAGCGGGTGGTCAGCACCAGCCGCCGCCAGCTGCGCTCCGTGGAAACGCTGCGGGCAGAAATGGAGAAGGCGGGGGCTGCATTCACCCCGGGCGAGTTTCTCCTGTCACTGGTGGCACGGCTCGGTGACTACATGTCGGAGGCGATCGAGCAGATCGAAAACGACCTGGAACAGGCGGAAGACAGGATCCAGGATTGTAAAACCATCGACCGCAACAGCCCGTTCAGCAAAATCAGGCGGCAGGTGGCGCGCTTCCGCCGCTATGTCGCGCCGCAGCGCGAGGCGCTGGAACATCTCTCGCGGTCGGGCCTGGCGCCTTTCAGCGTGGAAGAGCTGACCGGGTTTCACGAAGAAACCAACCGCCTGACGCTGACCCTGGAGAACCTGGACCTGGTTCGAGAACGCGCCATGGTGGCGCAGGAAGAGTTTCTGGCGCTGCTCGCGCACGAGCAGAATGCGCGCATGCTGCTGCTGTCCATCATCGCGGCCGTTTTTCTCCCGTTGTCCTTCCTGACGGGACTGATGGGCATGAACGTTGCGGGCCTGCCAGGAACGGTCAGTCCCGAGGCGTTCTGGATCATCAGTTTCATCATGCTGGCCATTGCGGCCGGAATCATGGTGCTGCTCCGGCGCAGGGGCTGGCTGTAGGCCTGGTGCAGCATGATGCAGACCGGTCTGGGGCACTGAGCAGATGGCGGATTTCGTCGGTGTTGCGATCGGTCTGATTCTCCTTGTCGGGGGCGGCATGCTCCTGGTCACGGGCGGTTCCAGGCTGGCGGCTCGGCTTGGTGTTTCGCCGGTCGTGATCGGGTTGATCGTTCTGGGGTTTGGAACCAGCGCCCCGGAACTCGTCGTGAATGTCAGCGGCGCCATTCGGGGGGAATCGGGTCTCGTTTTCGGCAACGTCATCGGTTCAAATATCGTCAACCTGGCGCTCATCCTCGGCTTGTCGGCGATAGTCGGCCAAATCGATATCAGGGGCAGCCTGGTGCGCCGCGAAGTGCCGCTGCTTCTGCTGGTTACCTCGATCATTACCGTCATGGCGCTCGATGGCCCGCTGGACGGCGCGGTCTCCGCCATCGGCAGGTCCGATGCGATCATCCTGTTCATCCTGTTCGGCATTTTCATTTTCGTTACAGCGCGCGGTGCGCTGGCCACTGCCCGGACTGATCCGCTGGTCACTGAAATTTCCGAAAACCCGATGATCGAGACGCGGCCGGCGGCCGGCTTTGCCGGGCTGTCGGTTCTCATCGGCCTCGCACTTCTCTTGGCCGGCAGCGAGGTGACGATCCGCTCGGCAGTCTCACTGTCTGGTTTACTGGGCGTTTCCCCTGCACTGGTCGGGCTGTTCGTCGTTGCGGTGGGAACCAGCGTGCCGGAGCTGGTAACTTCGGTCATTGCCGTCATCTACAAGGAGTCGGACCTGGCGGTGGGCAACGTTGTCGGTTCGAACCTGTTCAATTCCCTGTTCGTCCTGCCGGTCGGCGCGCTGATCGACCCGATCGTCATACCGGGCGGCGGATTGTCGGACCTGGCATTTTCCTGGCTGCTGACCGCAGCGCTGATCCCGATTTTCATTTTCGGGCGAGCCCGTCTCGGGCGCAGCACCGGTGCGCTGTTGCTGGTGGCATACCTGGTTTACGCCGGGGTGCGATTCACGTCAGGGATTGCTTGATATTCCCGGAATCCTGAAAACAGAAGTTTTACCCGAGTCGAAGCCCGTCCTTCAGTGCTTTCTGCCGTTTTCGCTTACTAACCGGGTGCGCAGTTCGCGGACCTCGTCGTGCAGGGCCTGCACCGCCTTCATCAGCTGCTCCCGCTCTGCGTGTGCCAGTCCCTCCGCTACCTGTACCTGCTCGAGGTCGCGTTCGTGCACGGTTTGCATGGAGTTCACGATCAGTGCGATGAACAGGTTCAGTACCGCGAAACTGGTCACGATGACGAACGGTACGAAAAACAGCCAGGCCTGGGGGTGCTGTTCCATGACGGGCCGCACGATGCCCATCGACCAGCTTTCCAGGGTCATGATCTGGAACAGGCTGTACATGGACGAACCGATACCGCCGAACCACTGTGGGAACGTGGGGCCGTAAAGCTGCGTAGCCATGACCGCCGCGACGTAGAAAACCAGGAGCAACACGGCGACGATCGACATCATGCCGGGCAAGGCGCCGAACAGCGCGCCGACCACGGTCCGCATTTGCGGCACGACCGAAATAAGCCTCAGCACGCGCAGGACGCGCATTGCGCGCAGCACGGAGAACGCGCCCGCCGCGGGGATCCACGAGATCGCCACGATGGTGAAATCGAAGATGTTCCAGCCGCCGGTGAAAAACCTCGCGCGGTAAACCCACAGGCGCAGCGCAATCTCGACCGTGAATACGATCAGCGCCGCGCGGTCCAGAAAAGCGAGAAGCTGGCCTGCCGCGGCTACCGCCGGCGGCCAGGTTTCCAGCCCCAGGGTGGCGGCGTTGAGCAGGATGACCGCGGTGATCGTATAACCGAACGCCCGCGACTCGACCAGCGAGCGCAGGCGTTCGCGCCGCGGCGCCGCGCTGGCTTCAAGAGGTAGAGGGTGCACGCCGCATGCCGAGGTGCGAAAGGCGCAGGCGCCGGTCGCGGGTCCGGCGGACGCGGTGTTTGCGGTCCTGGGCTTTTCGTACGGCCCGCTCCGTTCGCCGTGCAGCCGAGGAAATCGCGGCGTACAGGTCGTCCGCTGTCGCTTCGACGGCAATCGGGTTCATGCCGGGCAAGCGGGCGTCCACTTGCACGGCCTTGTCGACGCCACCTTTGTCCGGGCCGTTCAGGTCCTTGAGGTAGATATCGATTCGTGAAAGGCCGCGATCGAAATCGGCCAGGGCCTGCTCAAAGCGTTGACGCAGGTGCTTGCGAAGCGCCTCGGTCAGCTTGAATCCTTGTGCGCGAATAATCATGGTCATGGCGATCCTCCCGTTTCGATTGATGTTCGTCTTCTATCCTATGACCGGATTGAGTTCGAACAAGTCGATCTGTATTTAAGAAAGGATCGGAAATCTCGAAGTGATTTCAGCGCGCTGTCTATTCCGGCTGTGACAACCGCTCCCGCGCCACATCGGTGATGCGTCGCACCGCCGGGTTGCGCACGATGCGTTCCGGTGATATCGCATAGTAGGTCTCGCGCACGCGCTCCACCGGACCGATCGGCAGCACGTGGTAGGTGCGGCGCAACTCGCGGTCGATGAAGCTCGGCGCCGGGAAAATACCTGCTCCTGCTTCACCGAAGGCCTTGAGCAGGGCACTGTCGTCGAACTCGGCAACGATGTTCGGCGCCACGCCGACCTCCTCGAACCAGGCGTCCAGGCTGCGGCGCAGGGCGCTTCCGGCCACCGGCAGCAGCATCGGCGCGCCGTCGAGCGATGCCGGAAACTCCGCTGCGAAACGGTCGGCCAGTTTTTCCAGGCCGTAAAACGAGATCGGGCTTTCGCCGAGCAGGTGGTTAAACGCCTTCACGTTGAATCCCATCGGTATCGGGCGGTCGGAAAGCACCAGGTCGAGGCGATGCACCGAGAGATCCGCCAGCAATGACTGGAGTTCACTTTCCCGGCATACCAGGCGCAGGGGCTGGTCGCCCTCCAGCCCGGTGCGCAGTACGCGGTAGGCGACCAGCTTGGGAATCGAGTTGACGATTCCGATCGAGAGCCGCCCCGTCGCTTCACCGTGATTGCCGCCGGCCCAGAGCGCGAGTTCGCCGCCCAGCGCAAAAATGGCTTCTGCATAGGTGTTGACCGTGTGACCGGTCTGGGTCAGTGCGAGCCCGCGGCCGGCGCGCTCGAACAACGAGGCGCCGACCGATTCCTCGAGCAGCTTGATCTGGCCGCTGATGGTCTGCGGTGTCAGGTGCAGGATTTCGGCGGCCTTGGCAATGCTGCCCTCGCGCGCGACCGTGTGGAAGTAGAGCAGGTGGTTGTAGTTCAGGTGTCTCATGGCCCTGTCCGATCAGGCAAAACATCGAAAATATCGAATGTTTGCAGATAATAATTCGGCTTGGCCAAAAAACAAAGACGCCCGCAGTGCACCGTGACCTCACTCGTTCAGAAGCGTGAAAATGTACTCGAAGGTATGCGTGTTGAACCGCACCTTCCAGCGGCCGGCTTCGACCGGGATGTTCATGCCGTCGAACTCGGCAACGGCTCGAGGAAAAACGCTGTCTGGATCACCGGTGAAGGCCCGGTCGTTCACCAGGGGATCGACATGCGCCCAGGCGATGGGGGCGCCCCAGGACGTGCCCCAGGCCTGGTTGGCGACGAACTTGATGGCGCCCTGTTCGAGCTCGACCTCGGCGCTCCACCAATCGCTGTTCGAGCCCTCGCGTTTCAGCGGCAGTCCCCGGATTTCGGTCCAGCCGGTGGGCGTGGCATCCCCGACGAGGCTCAGCTCCCTGATGTCGAGACGAAGGCCGGGCAATTTTTCCCTGATGGTTTCACGTATGGCGTAAGCCGCATCAGCCAGCGAGATGGCCAGATCCATCGACTGCATCGTGCGCACCATGTCCTGGGACAGCATGCGCCGGGCATCTTCGCGGGGCAATGCCTCGCGTGCGATGAGGATGCCTTCCTCCATCGGCAGGAACCGGCCATCGCTGAAAAACAGCTCTCTCAGGCTCTCGTAGTAGTATTGATCGAAGCGGTTCCCCTCGATGACGCTGCGATCCTCGTTTCGAATGGACATGGTCGGGTTGGATACCGTGCCGTAGTCGCTGCGCACGCGGTCGACCATGCGGTTGTGCTCGGCGATCTGCGTGTCCAGCTGTGAGCGGGCGTTCGCGGTCAATTCATAGCTGGTATTCAGTACCTGCATCGTGTCGTCGAACGGCACGGGGATGCCGGAGTTTTGCAGTGCGCGAAAAGCGGTGTCACCACGCGGCAGGGACCAGCTGCTGAACACGCGGCCGGCCAGGCTGAGCAGCTCGATGTCTGACATTTCTTCCATGTCCCGCTTGAGCAGGCTGTCGATGGCCGCGACCGCCTGGGCGTTTCGAAAAATGAACCTTCGCATGCGCGCCTCTTCGCGCAGCGCATCGTAGTAGACCGCCTGCAGGTAGCGCTCGAAGTCTTCTTGCTCCTGTTGTTGCTCGCGCCATTCCTCGACGGCGAAGGATGCCGTGATGCCCAGGAAAATAGCGAATACTTCGAGTAATAGCGTGTTGAAGCGGCCGGTGTGGAAGGTTTTCTGGATTCGTTCGCTGATGGTCACGTGTGGATTTCCGAGGTGACTTATGTGGTTCAGAATAATATATCCGTTTTGACGGCTGTATTCCGCGTTTGACGACATGGGTGCAGGCGGAAACCAGGGGAAAGAAGCTCATTGAAGCCGTAGCTAGTCTAACCGGAAATCGTTCAAAATAAGGGCTTCAAACCGGTTACATGGAAAAACCAATGAAAACCATCGGCCTGCTGGGCGGTATGAGCTGGGAAAGCACCCTCGTCTACTACCGAGCGATCAACGAGCGAGTAAAGGCGGAGCTGGGCGGGCTGCATTCCGCCCGGATCGTCCTGCACAGCGTGGACTTCGAACCCATCGAACGCCTGCAGCACGCCGGTGACTGGCAGGGCGCCGCGGAAATCCTGGTCGACGCGGCCCGTTCCGTCCAGAACGCCGGTGCGGACTTCCTGCTGATCTGCACGAATACCATGCACCAGGTAGCGCCGGAGATCGAAGCGGCCATCGATATTCCTTTGCTGCATATCGCCGATGCGACGGCGGAACGCCTGAAATCCGACGGGATCGAAACCGCGGGCTTGCTCGGCACGGCTTTTACGATGGAGCAGGCCTTCTACAAGGAGCGATTGAGCAAGCAGCACGGATTGCGCGTGCTGGTGCCAAACGATCGCGACCGCGCAACCGTTCACCGCGTGATTTACGACGAACTCTGCCTCGGCCGGATCAATCCCGCTTCGCGGGAGCAATACCTTCGAATTATCGATGGTCTTGCAGCTGAGGGCGCCGAGGCGGTGATCCTGGGCTGCACCGAGATCGGCATGCTGGTGAAAGATGCGGATACGCCTGTAATGCTTATGGACACAACGGCGGTTCACGCTGAAGCAGCCGTCAAAGAGGCTCTTCGTGGCGAATGATTATTTGGGCTGGGTTTTTTGAATTCAACAAAACAGTAACTGAAGTCCTGTTATCATCCTTCAGCGCCTGAACCCGGGCGTAAATACGAGAGGAAATTTCGAATGAAATCTATTTCTGCATTGCGCGGGAAGGCCCTGCTGGTCCTGGGTCTCGTGATAGCGGTTTCTACTGCACATGGTGCGGTCATCGGCGACATGAAGGACACCAAGAAAGGCATGAAGCAGGCCATCAAGTGCAACTACGACAAGGCGCTGGAAAGACTGGACACGGCCATTGCCGAGGGTGGGTTCGCCGCCGAACTGGCCGTCCTGGAGAAAGTGGTTGTGCTGCTCGACGCCGGTCGCGAAGCCGAGGCGGAAGAGGTTCTGGCCGAGCGTAACGAGAGCGTTGGCGCCAGCGAGGAAGACATTGCCGAGGCTCGAAAGTCGATCGACGAGACGCTCGAAGGCCTGCGCGCGGAACGGGAACAGCAGACCGGCAGCAGAACCTGCCCCTGAACACTCCGTTTCCAGACCGATAAAAAAACCCCGCGAAGTTGCCTTCGCGGGGTTAGCTTCTTCCAGGAGAGAGAGGTGTGGAAGAGCCCTGGCGATTCAGTTGGGCGGTTCCGGCCCGGGCTGAGCCCGGGCCGACCGTTCCCCTTGCACGATATTTCGGGCTTAGGTGATCAACGCGAGCGAAGTGATCAGGAGAAACAGCAGCCATACTGCAAAGGTCCATGCGGCCACTGTGGTAACGCTGGTCTTGAGTACGTCGTTGAATTCGGGTTTCATGTCCTGTCTCCCTGGCTGTATTCCTTCACAATCCTTGCGTTGATTCACGGTGTTATTGCAGGTGGCGATGTTATTTGTTTTCCCGTAAATCGTTGCCTTTCGCCCTATAACAAGCAAGGACCGTGCCAGCGGCATCTTGGATAATTAAAAACATGAAAAAACAGGTAGATAGCGGCAAGACAGGCCGCCA
>JAZBPJ010000051.1:0-9985 GCA_036351575.1 Lysobacterales bacterium
AGTTGCGGTCGCCGAAAGGGACCGCAGGCGTCTCCGGCCTGATGGCGGAGGCAAAAAACTGACCAAACCGAATTGCTTCAATGGAGGATACGGTAATGACTACTTTTGATTTTGCACCCCTGTTTCGCACCTCGATCGGCTACGACCGCCTGGCGTCCCTGATGAACGCTTCCATGCGCGGTGAGAACGGCAACTCCTATCCGCCCTACAACATCCAGAAGGCGGGCGAGGACCGGTATCGCATCACGATGGCCGTGGCCGGATTTGACGAAAGCGAACTCGACATCGTCTCAGAACACAACAGGCTGACCGTTACGGGCAACAAGGCCCAGGAAGAGGAAAGCGAAGACAACGCTTACCTGTATCGCGGCATTGCCACGCGGTCCTTTGAGCGCCGCTTCAACCTGGCGGACCACGTCCGGGTGTCCGGCGCGCGGCTCGACAACGGTCTGCTGCACATCGAGCTCGAGCGCGAGATTCCGGAGGCCATGAAGCCCCGGAAGATCGAAATCGGCTCGGCCCGCGGCCTGCTCTCGGGCAAGTCCGGCAAAAAAGCGGCCTGAAGAAATCAGGACCGCTGACTGAAGGAAGGGCGCCTTGTTATGGCGCCCTTCTTTTTGCGTAAAATAGTGCCCGCTGACCCCCGCATCGAAGGACCCAAGGCTGGCGTGAAAAAATTCCTGTTCTGGCCCTACCAGATTTATGCCTGGCTGGTGTTCTACCCGCTGGCTGTCCTGATTACGTTTGTTTGCGCCTTCGGGGCCGTCCTTTCTGCCTGGCTGGTCAACCCGCACTTCGCCAGCCGTGTATTCGGCACCTCGTGGGCAAAGATCCTTTCCTGGTTGACGCCGATGCGCGTTGACGTCGAGGGCGCAGCGCATGCGCAGCCGGGCAACAGTTACATCGTGGTCAGCAATCACCAGAGCGTGTTCGATATCCTCGTGCTTTACGGCTGGCTGGACCTGGATCTCAAGTGGGTGATGAAAGCGGAACTGCGAAAAATGCCCGCCATCGGTATCAGTTGCGAAACGATCGGTCATATCTATGTCGATCGCAAGGACCGTGTGAAAGCGAGGCAGGCGATCAACGATGCCCTGGACAGGCTGGGCGACGGGATCGGCATTCTCTTTTTTGCGGAGGGCACCCGAAGCGGCGACGGCAAGCTGCTGCCCTTCAAGAAGGGCGCCTTTCACACGGCCATCGAACAGCAGGTTCCCTTGCTTCCCGTATCGGTCGTCGGCACGCGGGATATCATGCCCGCTCGAAGCCTTCTGCCTTTTCCGGGCCGGGTGCGGCTGATCATCCACGAGGCGATTTCAACCGCGGGCATGACGCACGAAAACCTGGATGAATTGCTGAACAGGACGCGGGACACCATCGCGGCCGGCCTGGAAAGCGGGACCGGCTGAAGTGGCCCTGCAGACACCGGACCCCCGGTACATGCGCTCACAGCGGGCGCGCGCCAATTTTCGACTGTCGATGCGCATCGCCCTGGTGCTGATCGGCATTATCTGGGCGGTATTCATTATCGACAGCGCTTTCGGCCTGCGCCTGGCGCGCTTCGGCTTGCGGCCGGGTTCCGTTGAGGGACTCCTGGGCGTCTTTACCGCGCCCCTGCTGCATGCCAATTTTCAGCACATCCTCTCCAATACGCTGCCGCTGTTCATCTCGCTGGTGGCCGTCCTCTACCTGTTTCCCAATTCAGCCCTGCGCGTCATTCCGGCGGCCTGGCTCGGTACCGGGCTGCTGGCCTGGTTTTTCGCCCGTCCGAGCCTGCACATCGGCGCCAGCGGGCTGGTCTACGGACTGCTCGCCTTCGCATTTTTCAGCGGCCTGCTGAAGCGCGACATGCGCTCCATCTCGGTCTCCCTGCTGATCGCTTTCCTGTACGGCTCGATGGTCTGGGGCGTTTTGCCCACGCGCCCGCAGATGTCATGGGAAACCCACCTCGCCGGAGCGGTCGTCGGCGTCATGATGGCCATCGTTTACCGCAACTGGGACCGCGTACCGGTCAAGCGTTACGACTGGGAGGACGACGATTCCATTCCCGACTGGTTTCCGGACGACAAGGAATGATCAAACCGGTTCTTTATTGGACGCTGGCCGTGATGCTCGTCTTCCTGGGCGGGGCGCTGCTGTTGCCGGCCGAGGTCCGCTTCGAGCGCAGCGTGACCATCGACCGGCCCGTCAGCACGGTGTTCACGGTGTTGGAACGCCCGGAACGCCTGCCGCAGTGGGTTGCCAGGCTGGCGGGTGAAAAGACCCGTATCGCCTTCGAAGGGCCGCGCTCCGGCCCGGGTGCTGCGCTGCAGTGGTCCGGGAAACGGCGCATAAGCGGCGAGGGCCGACTGGAAATCATCCACAGCGAACCGTTCAACAGCGTCGCGGCCAGGGTCCAAGTAGAAGGCGAGGGTGAGGGCGTCATCGAGCTGGCTTTTCACGAAGCCGGGGCGGGCACGATCGTCACGGCGCGGGTGTCTGCCGACCTGGAGGGCGAGAGAGGGTTCATGGGCCGCATGGTCGCGCGCTGGTTCGGGCTGCTGTTCGAACGGTGGGCGGCGCCCGGCCTGGAAGGCTGCCTTGCACGGGCCAGGCGCCATATCGAGACCTTGCCACCGGCTGATTTTGCCGGCCTGGACGTGTCGCTGCTGAAAGTCGAACCCGTCGATGTGCTGACCGCCACGGTGGATGAAAACGGGCCGGCTGAAGCCTACCGGCGCATTGCCGTGTTCATGGCCGAGCAGGACATCGAGCGCAGCGGCGAACCGATGCGGGTGTCCTACCTGGCGGACAACGGTATCGCGCGCATCCACGCGCAGGTCCCGGTGGAGCGGGTGCAGGCTCAGGCGGCCGCAGGGGTGCGCTGGGGGCGCTCGCCGGGCGGATGGGCCGCCGTTGCCGTCCACCACGGGCCGGGCGCGACCATCGCGCTCACGCGAGAAAAACTCGATGCCTGGCTGGCTGCGCACGAATACCGGGTTCTGCCGCTCATTTGGGAGCAGTACGTCACCGACCCTGAAGAGGCCGCGGGTTCAGAGCAGTTGATCCGCCTGTACGCGGCCCTCGCCGAAGCACCCGGAGGCTGAACGCTACCAGCGCTCAAACGGTCGTTCTCCGCGCGGAATGATGCGAAAGCGGTCCGGTTCCCGCAGGCAGGCCGATAGTTCCTGTTCGAACCGTTCACGGGGTATTTCTTCGGCGCCCATGCGCAGCAGGTGAGCGTTGCTTACCTGGCAGTCCATCAGCCCGATTCCGTGGCGTTCGAGTTCGCGGCACAGTGCGACCAGCGCGATCTTGCTGCCGTCGGTCTGGCCGCTGAACATCGATTCCCCGAAAAAAATCGCGCCCAGCGAAAGACCGTAGATGCCGCCGACCAGCTCGTTTCCCTTCCATACTTCCAGCGAGTGGGCGTGCCCGAGTTCGTGCAGGCGCATGTAGGCCTGCACCATGTCCGGAGTGATCCAGGTGCCGGGCTCGTTCGCGCGCGGCCCGGCGCAGGCTTTCACGACGTCGGTAAAGGCCGTGTCGACGGTCACCGTGTAGCGGCCGCTGTTGAAGCGGCGGCGCGTACGGCGGGACAGGTAGACGCGCGAGGTGTACAGCACGCAGCGCGGGGCAGGGGACCACCAGAGGATGGGGTTGCCCTCGGAAAACCAGGGAAAAATGCCACGCCGGTACGCCGCGAGCAGCCGCTCCGTAGACAGGTCGCCGCCGGCCGCGAGCAGGCCGTTGGGCCGTTCCAGGGCGTTGCCGGTGGGCGGAAACGGGGCTGCCGGGTCATCCCCGAGCCAGGGGATCGTTATCTCCGCGCTCATGCGCCATCCCGGCGGTAGGGATCGGCGGCGTCGAGCTGCTCGCGGTAGGCGTCGATCCACGCTTTCTCCTGCTCCAGGTGGCGGGCAATGGCTTCACGAAAAGCCGGGTGCTCCACGTGGTGGCAGGATCGCGTCCGGACCGGAAGGAACCCGCGGGGAATCTTGTGCTCGCCCTGCGCGCCGGACTCGAATACCTCGATGCCGTGGCGCAGGCAAAACTCGATGCCCTGGTAATAGGCCGTCTCGAAATGCAGGCCCGGGAACTCCTTGGTGCAGCCCCAGTAACGGCCGTAAAGCCGCCCGCCGCCGGCCAGGAAGACCGCCATCGCCACGGCTTCGTCTTCGTGTGTGGCGAAAACCACCTGGAAGCGTTCGTCCAGTTCTCGTGCAATGCGGCAGAAAAACTCGAAACGCAGGGCAGGGTAATTGCCGTAGTTGCGAAAGGTGTCGATGTAGCAGCGGTAAACGAACTCAAGGTCCTGCTCGGTCAGCGACCCGCCGGGCTTCCACTCGAAGCGGAAGCCGGCTTTGTTGATGCGGTCGCGTTCGCGCCGGATGTTTTTTCGCTTGCGGGATTTGAGCCGGTCGAGAAAAGCGTCGAAATCGGCATAGCCGTCGTTGCGCCAGTGAAACTGCCAGTCGCGTCTACGCAGGAATGCTTCATCCTGGAGAACGGCAAAGTCGACTTCCGTGACGAAATTGCAGTGCCAGGTCGAAAATCCTTCACGGCGGCAGCAGGAAACGGCGAAGTCGGCCAGGGCCCGCTTGAGCGCCGCCGCTTGCGGATGGCCGCGGCGCACCAGCAAGCGGGGGCCGGTCACCGGCGTGTAGGGTACGCCGGTCAGCAGCTTGGGGTAATACGCCACGCCGTTGCGTTGGTAGGCGTCCGCCCAGGCCCAGTCGAATACGAATTCGCCGTGGGAGTTTTCCTTGGCATAGGTCGGCGCGAAGGCCGCCAGGCCCTGTTCGTCTTCGATCAGCAGGTGGTGCGGGCGCCAGCCGGCGTGCAGGCCGATCGAGCCGCTTTCTTCGAGTCCGTGCAGGAAAACGTAGGACAGGAACGGGTTGTCTTCGTGGTCCAGCGTCTCCCACGCAGCCGCGTCGATCTCGGAAAATTCCGTAATCGCGCGCGCCTGCATCTTCACAGCAAAAAATTACCGTGCCTGGTCCTGCTCGTCGAGCCAGCGCTCGGCGTCGAGGGCCGCCATGCAGCCGAACCCGGCCGACGTGATGGCCTGGCGGTACACGTGGTCCGATACGTCGCCGGCCGCGAACACGCCCGGCACGCTGGTGGCCGTGGCGAACCCGCCGGTTCCGGAGCGGACGTTGATGTAGCCGCCGTTCATGTCGAGCTGGCCGTCGAATATGCCGGTGTTCGGGGTATGTCCCACGGCAATGAACACCCCGGAGAGATCCACGTCGGTCGTGTCTTCGCTCTTGACGTTCTTGACGCGCATGCCGGTCACGCCGGCGTCGTCCCCGAGAACCTCGTCCAGCACGTGGTCCCACATGATGGTGACATTGCCGTTCTTTTCCCGGTCGAAGATGCGCTGCTGCAGGATTTTTTCCGCTCGCAGTTCGTCGCGCCGGTGAACAATGATGACTTCTTCGGCGATGTTCGACAGGTACAGCGCTTCTTCGGCCGCGGTGTTGCCGCCGCCGATGACCGCGACCTTCTGTCCGCGGTAGAAAAAGCCGTCGCAGGTGGCGCAGGCCGATACGCCGCGTCCCTTGTAGGCTTCTTCCGAGGGCAGGCCGAGGTACTTTGCGCTGGCGCCCGTGGCGATGACCAGCGCGTCCGCGGTGTAGACGCCCGAGTCGCCCTCGAGGCGGAACGGGCGCTGACCCAGGTCCGCGGTGTGAATGTGGTCGAAGACGATCTCGGCATCGAAGCGTTCGGTATGTTCCAGCATGTTCTGCATCAGCTCGGGGCCCTGCAGCTCAGCGTGCCCGCCCGGCCAGTTCTCGACCTCGGTGGTGGTGGTCAGCTGGCCGCCCTGTTCCATGCCCGTGACCAGCACCGGCTTCAGGTTGGCGCGCGAGGCGTAAATCGCGGCGGTGTACCCGGCCGGGCCCGAACCGACGATCAGCAGCCGGCAGTGTTTGGCATCGCTCATGTGTATAATCGCTCCGTGTAACGTTCGGCATTTATCTGGGGCATTATGCGTTGAAAATCAACGCGGCTTCCAGCGCCGTGAAAGAACAGGGAAGACCAGCTTGCCGCAAGCGAAAAAGAAATCAAAAAGCGCCATCCCGGAAGGCAGACAGATCGTTCACCGTCTCGGTGAGAGCTTTTTCATCCTGACCGTCCTGGTGGCCATCTACCTGGTAGCGTGCCTGCTCACCTACGAACCCACCGACCCCGGCCCGTTCAACCGCGTGGCGACGGACGAGGTGCAGAACGCCGGGCGTGTCCTGGGCGCGTGGATCGCGAACGTGCTGCTGTTCCTCACCGGGTACCTGGCGTACGTGTTTCCCCTGCTGGCTGCCTACTCGGGCTGGCTGGTTTACCAGCACGTGATCAAGCCGCCGGAGGAGACCGGCTGGCCGGGCTGGCTTTCCCGCCTGACCGGCTTCATGCTGTTCCTGATCTCCGCCACCGGGCTGAGCTTCCTGCACACGATGCCGCCGGCCGGCAGCATGCCCGCCGGAGGAGGCGGCGTGATCGGCGAGGAAATCGCGCTGCCCCTGCTCCATGCGACGGGCATGCTGGGCTCGACCCTGTTCCTCCTGGCCCTGCTCCTGCTGGGATTGACGCTGTTCGCACACATCTCGTGGTTCCGCGTGATGGATACCACCGGCAAGTACACGCTGGCCCTGCTCGCGTGGCTCGGCAAGAGTTTCGAGGGCATGCGTGACCGCGCGGCGGGCCGCCGCGCCAAGGCGCAGCGCGAGGAAACGCGCAAGGCCGAAACGGTGCGCAAGAAGACCAAGCCCAGGCCGCGCATCGAACCGCAGATCATCGGCCCGGAAGATGCGCCCAGCGCGCGCGCCGAGAAAGAAAAACAGCGGCCGCTGTTCAAGAATCTGCCGGCGGGCAACCTGCCGCCGCTGGACCTGCTGGACGACCCGCCCGATCAGATAGACGGGTACAGCAAGGAAGAACTCGAAAAACTGTCGCGGCGCGTTGAACTCAAACTGGCCGATTTCGGCGTGCAGGCCGACGTGGTGGAGGTGCATCCCGGCCCCGTCATCACGCGCTTTGAACTGCAGCCGGCAGCCGGCGTGAAATCGGTGCAGATCAGCAACCTGGCCAAAGACCTGGCGCGTGGCCTGAGCGTGATTTCCGTGCGCGTGGTCGAGGTCATTCCGGGCAAGACGACGATCGGCCTGGAGATTCCGAACCAGGTGCGACACACGGTTTACCTCTCCGAAATCATGCGCTCGGAAGTGTTCGACGCGGCCTCGTCGCGCCTGACGCTCGCGCTGGGCAAGAACATCAACGGCAACCCCGTCATCGCCGATATCGCGAAGATGCCGCACGTGCTGGTGGCGGGCACCACCGGCTCGGGCAAATCGGTGGCGCTGAACGCGATGATCCTGAGCCTGATCTACAAGTCGACCGCCGAGGAAGTGCGGCTGATCATGATCGACCCGAAAATGCTCGAGCTGTCGGTTTACGACGGTATTCCGCATTTGCTGGCGCCGGTCGTGACGGATATGAAGGAGGCCGCCAACGCGCTGCGCTGGTGTGTCGCCGAGATGGAGCGTCGCTACAAGCTGATGGCTTCCATGGGCGTGCGCAACATCGGCGGCTACAACAAGAAGGTCAGGGAGGCGATCGAAAAGGGCGCACCGATCAAGGATCCGTTGTGGCAGCCCCTGCTGCCGGACGGCGACGAGGAGGCGCCGGACCTCGAGCACTTCCCGTACATCGTCGTCGTCGTAGACGAGTTTGCCGACCTGATGATGATCGTCGGCAAGAAGATCGAGGAACTGGTTGCCCGCATCGCCCAGAAGGCGCGAGCGGCCGGCATTCACCTGATCGTCGCCACGCAGCGGCCGTCGGTGGACGTGATCACCGGCCTGATCAAGGCCAACATTCCGGCCCGCATCGCGTTCCAGGTGTCTTCGCGGGTCGATTCACGCACCATTCTCGACCAGATGGGCGCCGAGCAGCTGCTGGGCCACGGTGACATGCTGTACCTGCCGCCCGGTTCGGCGCTGCCGGAACGAATCCACGGCGCATTTGTCGGAGACCAGGAAGTCCACGCGATCGTGGATTACCTGAAACAGCTGGGTGAGCCGGATTACGTGCTCGATGTGCTGAACGAAACCCAGCTCAACACCGACGGAATGAACATTGGCGATACCGGACTTCCGGAAGCCGCCGGCGGCGAGCAGGACGAGCTCTACGACCACGCGGTCGCCTTCGTGACGGAGAGTCGCCGGGCGTCGATTTCCAGCGTTCAGCGCCAGCTCAGGATCGGCTATAACCGCGCCGCGCGGCTGGTCGAGGAAATGGAGGCCGCCGGTATCGTCAGCCCGCCCGAGCACAACGGGCAGCGCGAGGTGCTGGCGCCTCCGCCGCCCAAGGATTGAATACGTGAAAAAAACCTGGATTGCCCTGGCGTTCATTGCCGCGTGGCTGATGACCGCAAACCCGGTCTGTGCCGATGCTGCGGCGCGCGCCCAGCTCGAACGTTTTTCAAGCGGGCTGGAAACGCTGCATGCGCGGTTCACGCAGCAGGTGATCGGCAGCAACAACGAACTGCAGGACAGCAGCTCGGGGGAAGTCTGGCTGCGGCGGCCGGATCGCTTCCGCTGGTCTTACGGCGGTGATTTCCCGGAACTGGTGGTGGCCGACGGAACGCGTGTCTGGATTTACGACGAGATGCTGGAGCAGGTGACCGTGAAAGACCAGGCCGCGGCGGCCATGGATTCCCCGCTTTCCCTGCTGAACGACACGGAGCGGCTCGACGATACTTTCGAAGTGCGTGAAGCCGGCGCCCTGGACGGGGCCGCCCTGCTCGAACTCCGGGCCCGCAGCATGGAAACCGAGTTCGAACGTTTCCTGCTCGGTCTGCGCGGGGATCGCCTCGAATTGATCATCATGGAAGACGCCTTCGGGCTGCGCACCGAGCTGCGTTTCTCGGAACTTGTGCGCAACCCGGAAGTCGATCCCGGGCTGTTCGAATTCACGCCGCCCGCGGGCGTCGATGTCATAGGCGCGCTACCGGGCGCTGCGCAGTCGCGGTAGAATACGCCGTTTTTCAACCCAAAGAAGCCCAATGCTGGATCCCCAACTCCTCAGAAGCGACCCCGAGTCCGTGGCGGCCCGCCTGGCCACGCGCGGTTATGAATTTGACGTCGAAGTCTGGCGCGCGATGGACGCGCAGCGCAAGGACCTGCAGGTACGCATGCAGGAACTGCAGAACCGGAAGAACCAGAGCGCGAAATCCATCGGCGAAGCCAAGCGCCGGGGCGAAGACATCCAGCCGCTGCTGGACCAGGTAAAAAACCTGGGCGACGAGCTCGGCGAGACCGAGGCGGAATTCGCAAAAGTGCGCGACGAGCAGCAGGAACTGCTGATGGGCATGCCCAACCTGCCGCTGGAGGACGTGCCGGCCGGCAAGGACGAAAACGACAACGTCGAGGTCCGGCGCTGGGGCGTCATTCCCGGGTTCGATTTCGAGCCGCGGGACCACGTCGACCTGGGCGAACTGAACGGCGGACTCGATTTCGCCGCGGCGGCCAAGCTCTCGGGCGCGCGCTTTGCCGTGCTGCGCGGCGGCCTGTCCCGGCTGCACCGGGCCCTGGCGCAGTTCATGCTGGACGTGCACACGCAGGAGCACGGCTACACCGAGCTGTACCTGCCGTACCTGGTCAACGCCGCCGCGATGACCGGTACAGGCCAGTTGCCGAAATTCGGTGACGATGCCTTTGCGACGACGGACGATCCGCCGCGTTACCTGATTCCGACCGCGGAAGTGCCGATGACCAACATGGTCGCCGACGAGATCTTGGAGGCGGACGACCTGCCGCTGAAGTTCACGTCCCACACGCCCTGTTTTCGGCGCGAGGCGGGCTCACACGGCAAGGACACGCGCGGCATCATTCGCCAGCACCAGTTCGAAAAGGTCGAACTCGTGCAGGTCACCCGGCCGGAAGATTCCTCCGCGGCGCTCGAGCAACTGACCGGCCACGCCGAAACCATCCTGCAGCGCCTG
>JAZBPJ010000052.1:0-7747 GCA_036351575.1 Lysobacterales bacterium
ATGCCCGAAGCAGCGTTCACAAATGCTGAGGTCACCCCCAAGAAAAGCACGATCGCGAGTGAAATTGAGACCTTCCTTGGAACCCTAAGCAGAAGCTTGTAGTAAGTTTTGCGGATACTCTTGCTCAGTATGGGCAATAAAAAAAGCAAAAACAGGATCAAAAATTGCAGAATGCGCTTGACGTCGTAGGTCCAAAGACCGGGAACAAGTGTCGTTGTTGAAGTTACGAAAAGGAAAAGCGAGGGGAGCAGGGCCCCAATCACACCGGGAGAAATTACATTACTCTCGCCTGTACCTGGTCTAGTCAATTCCGAACTTTTTCAGCTTGTAGCGGAACGAGCGAAAACTGATGCCCAGCATCTCGGCCGCGCGCGTCTTGTTGTAGCGTGCTTTCTTCAACGCGTCCTCGAGCATTTTCTTCTCGATGTTCTCGATATAGGTGTCCAGCGACTCGTCTTCGGGCTTGTCGGCTGAAGCGGCCTCGCCGCTGTCCGGTTCGTTGATGTCCACGTACTCCAGCATCAGGTCTTCCGGCCGGATGACCTTGCCGTCGCTCATGGTGACGGCGCGCTGCAGGATGTTGATCAGTTCCCGTACGTTGCCGCTGTAGCTGTGCGAGCAGAGCGAATCCATCGCTTCCGGCGAAATTTCGGGCGGTTCGCCGTCGGACCATTGTTCGGCGATATCGGTCAGGAAACGGTTGGCCAGCAGCGGGATGTCCTCGACACGTTCGCTCAGCCCCGGCATGCGCAGTTCGATCACGTTGAGCCGGAAATAGAGGTCGCTGCGGAACTTGCCTTCTTCCACCAGCGGTTTCAGCGGCTTGTGCGAAGCGCTCAGGATGCGCACGTCCACCGGCACTTCCTCGCGCGCGCCGATCGGCATCACGGCCTTTTCCTGGATGACGCGCAGCAGCTTGACCTGCATGTGCAGGGGCAGGTCGGCGACCTCGTCGAGCATCAGCGTGCCGCCGTCCGCCGCCTGGAACAGGCCGTCCTTGTGGTCACTGGCGCCGGTAAAGCTGCCCTTGCGGTGGCCGAAAAACTCGCTTTCCATCAATTCGGTCGGAATGGCGCCGCAGTTGACCGGGATAAAGGGCCCGTCGGCGCGCGGGCCGAGTTCGTGGATCAGCCGCGCGGCCAGTTCCTTGCCGGAGCCGGAATCCCCGCTGACCAGCACCGGCGCCTGGCTGCGCGCCAGCTTGGCGATCATCGTCTTGCACTGGTTCATGGCCGCTGACGAGCCGATCAGCCGGTCGAGCTTGTTCTCCGCCGCTTTGCCCGGGGCCGCGGTGCCGCTGCCGCCCGTGTCCTGCGCCGAGTCCTGGCGCAGCTTGAGCGCGGTGTTGACCAGCTTGCGCAGCACCGCCAGGTCGACCGGCTTGGATACGAAATCGAAAGCGCCGAGCTTGAGCGCGTAAACCGCGTCCTCGACCTTGCCGTGCGCGGTAATCATCGCGGTGGGCAGGTCGGGATATTTCTCGACGATTTCCTCGACCAGGTCCAGGCCGTTGCCGTCCGGCAGCCGCATGTCGGTCAGGCAGAAACTGAATTCTTCGTCGTGCAGCGCCCGGCGCGCCTCGGCCAGGTTTTCGGCCGTGGTCACCACCAGGCCCATGCGGCTGAGTGTCAGGTCGAGCAGTTCAAGGATGTCCGGCTCGTCGTCAATTACGAGAACTTTCTGGTTCTTCTGGTTCATTCCTCTTCCTTGCGTCTAGGAAGCGCGCCGTTCCTGGATCATGTCTTCCGCGTGCGTGCCTTTCGCCAAAGACATGCGGATGTGGAACTGCGCGCCTTCGCCCGGCTCAGAGTCTACCGTAAGTTCGGCCTGGTTTGCTTCACAAAGTTGCCGGGCGATGTACAGGCCGAGCCCGGAGCCTTCCTTGCGCGTGCTGTAGAAGGGCTCGAAGATCTGGTCGATCTGGGCGGATTTGATTCCCGGGCCGTTGTCGGCAATGGTGATGACGCCGTAACCGGAGTCCTCGTTGGTCATCAGCCGCAGGCGCACCCGGGGGATGATGCTCTCGCGGTCGGCGTGGTCGATGGCGTTGTCCATCAGCTTCCACAGGCACTGGTGCAGCTGGCTCTTGTCGAACAGCACGAAGGCCTCGTCGGTATCGAGCTCGGCCGCGAAGTCCAGCGAGTGGTCCGACTTGGAGGTCTCGAACTCCAGCGCAAACTCGGGCAGAAAGACATGCAGCGGAACGACCTCGGGCTGCGACTGCTCGCGCCGCGACAGCTGCAGGATGTTCTCGACAATCCCGTTCATGCGCTTGGCGTGGTTCTGGATGATGTGCACCAGGCGCATTTCGGCCAGGCTGATCTGCGGTGATTCCTCGAGCAGCTGGGAAGCGTGCGTCAGCGCGGCCAGCGGGTTGCGGATTTCGTGCGCGATGCTCCCGGTCAGCTTGGCCAGCGAGTTGACCGACAGCTCGACCGCGCGGCGCGCGACGACGTTGTTGTCGTTCAGGAAGATCATCGCGCCGAGGCCGGATTCGGCCGGCAGGGCGACGAAGGTCGGCAGGATGCCGGCCTGGCTGGACTCCAGCGTCAGCGGTTTCGGGTAGTCGGTCGGCTCGCGCCGCCACTTCAGCAGCGAAGCGTACAGGCGCGGCGACATGTCTTCGAGCGGCTGCTGCCGGACCTTGGGGCTGCCCAGGGCGAACCACGCCGACTCGTTCATCACCCGGACCCTGTCGTTCGCGTCGACCGCGATGACCCCGGTGCGCATGCGCCGAATGATCAGCTCGTTGGCCTGTTCCAGCTCGGTCAGCGCTTCCTTGCGTTTTTCCGCGATCAGCCGGTAGTCGCGCGCCCAGTAGGCGATCTGGTTGGCCAGGATGGCGGTCACCAGGGCGGTCAGGCCGAACAGGGCGGACTGGATGACCTGGCGCGCGCTGAAGTCGTAAAGCAGGTAGTTCGAAATCGCCGTCACGACCATGAAGACGCAGGCGACCGAGGCCAGCGCCAGGGCGTAACGCAGCGGCAGCAGGATGGCCGCCGCGCCGCTGGTGAAGACCAGCAGGATGCCGATGCCGTGCTCGATGCCGGACAGGAAAATGACCAGCAGGCCGAGGAAAATGACGTCGGTGGAGAGCGAGATGCTGGCGAGCCGGTAGATGTCGCTGCGCGTGTAGCGGGCCTGGAGAAGGTACATCAGCGCGAAAACGAGGTAGGCGCCCAGCACGGCGGCCGCCATGAAATCGCGGGACAGGGGTTCCGGGAACGTGCTCAGCGTGCTGGCGTGCGCCCAGCCCAGAATGATCGCGATGATCAGCCGGTAGAAATCAAGGTAGTTGACGACTTTTCGCGTCAACGATTCCGGCAACGGCCAGGACGTATATTCCACCGTGGTTTTCATGCCTGGTCTCTCCGAATAGCGTTCCTTCGCCCGGGGGCAAATGCCGATGTGCCCGCCTCGGAAGTGAGTATAGCATCAGCCGCACAGCCGCATGCGTCTCGCGCAGGCCGGCGTTTTCCCAGGCGCCGGGATGCAAAAACCGGGCGCGGCAAATGCGTTTTGATTTAAACGGACGATCGGGTGAAAATAACGTCTTTGAATCTGCCCGAAACGGGCCGGTTGCCGTGACAAGCGCATCACCCACCCTCGAGGAGCAACTATGAATTTCCATGAATACCAGGCAAAAGAACTTTTTGCCGCGTACGGCATCCCCGTGCCCGCGGGAATCGTGGCGGACACGCCCGAGGCCGCCGTGCAGGCGGCCCGCGAACTGGGCGGCGACATGTGGGTCGTCAAGGCCCAGGTGCACGCGGGCGGCCGCGGCAAGGCCGGCGGCGTGAAACTGGTGCGCAGCCTCGACGAGGTGGCCGCCGAGGCGAAACGCATGCTGGAACTGAAAATCAGCACCTACCAGACCGGCGGCATGGCGCTTCCGGTGGACAAGGTGCTGGTTTGCGAGGCCCTGGACATCGCCAATGAACTGTACCTTTCGGCCCTGGTCGATCGCGTGCACCGCTGCGTGACCTTCATGGGTTCGGCCGCGGGCGGCGTCGATATCGAACAGGTCGCCGCCACCGAGCCGGAAAAACTGATTACCGTGCAGATCGACAACACGGCGGGCCTGCAGCCCTTCCAGGCGCGCAAAGTCGGTTTCGGCATGGGCCTGAACGGCACGCAGGTGCGGCAGCTCACGAAGATCATGAGCGGCCTGTACCGGCTGTTCAAGGACAAGGACCTGAGCCTGATCGAGGTCAACCCGCTGATCATCACCGAAAGCGGCGACCTGCTCGCGCTGGATGCCAAGATCAACGCCGACGGCAACGCGCTGTTCCGCCATCCCGACCTGCTCGAGATGCGCGACGAGTCCCAGGAAGACCCCACCGAGGTGGCCGCCAGCAAGCACGACCTCAACTACGTCACGCTGGACGGCAACATCGGCTGCATGGTCAACGGTGCGGGCCTGGCCATGGCGACCATGGACGTGATCCAGCTCAACGGCGGCGAGCCGGCCAACTTTCTCGACGTCGGCGGTGGTTCCGACGCCGAGCGCGTGGCCGAGGCCTTCAAGCTGATCGTGTCCAGCGACCGGGTCGAGGCCATCCTGGTCAACATCTTCGGCGGCATCGTGCGCTGCGACCAGATTGCCCAGGGCATCATCGCGGCGGTGGGCGAGGTCGGTGTCGACGTTCCGGTCGTCGTTCGGCTGGAGGGCACCAACGTCGAGAAAGGCAAGCAGCTGCTCAACGAGAGCGGGCTGGCCATCATCGCCGCAGACAACCTGAATGACGCAGCGCAGAAAGTCGTCGCTGCCGCAGCCTGAGGAGTGAAACCCGAATGAGCGTACTGATCAACAAGAACACCCGGGTCGTGGTCCAGGGCTTCACCGGCAACCAGGGCACCTTCCACTCGACGCAGGCCATCGAATACGGCACCCGGATCGTCGGCGGCGTCACGCCCGGAAAAGGCGGGCAATCCCACCTCGGCCTGCCGGTGTACAACACCGTGGCCGACGCCGTCGCGGATACCGGAGCCAATGCCAGCGTGATCTACGTGCCGCCGCCGTTCGCGGCCGACGCCATCCTCGAGGCGGCCGATGCCGGCGTCGAGGTGATCGTCGCGATTACCGAGGGCATCCCGGTGCAGGACATGATGACGGTCAAGTCCGTCATCGACAGCAAGCCCGGCACCTGGCTGATCGGCCCCAACTGCCCGGGCATCATCACGCCCGGGGAATGCAAGATCGGCATCATGCCGGGCCAGATTCACTCCAAGGGCGTGGTCGGCATCGTTTCCCGTTCCGGCACGCTGACCTACGAGGCCGTTTACCAGACGACCCAGGCCGGCCTGGGCCAGACCACGGTCATCGGCATCGGCGGCGACCCGATCCAGGGCATGAACTTCATCGATGTGCTCGGACTGTTCCAGGACGACCCGGAAACCGAGGGCATCATCATGGTCGGCGAGATCGGCGGTTCCGCCGAGGAAGACGCGGCCGAGTTCATCGCGAAGAACGTAACGAAGCCGGTCGCGGCCTACATCGCCGGTGTAACCGCGCCCCCCGGCAAGCGCATGGGTCACGCGGGCGCCATCATCGCGGGCGGCAAGGGCACCGCCGAGGCCAAGTTCGAGGCGCTGGAGGCGGCGGGCGTATCCACCGTGCGTTCCCCGGCCGACCTGGGACGGGCCATCCAGAAACTGTTGGTCGGGTAGGCAATGGCGGGGTCAGAGTCGCATTGCGACTCTGACCCCGGTTTTACACAGCCTTGACGAAGTCATGAACCAAGCTGCACTCTCGATCGCGCTCGCCCAGCACGACTTCCTGGTCGGCGACATTCGCGGCAACCTCGAGAAATCGCTGAAGCTCGTCGCGCAGGCCCGCGAGGCGGGGGCCGACCTGCTGCTCTTTCCCGAGATGGCCCTCAGCGGCTATCCGCCCGAGGACCTGCTGCTGCGCCCGGGTTTCCTGGAGCAGTGCCGCGAGGCGGTGGATGAACTGACCCGCTCGGTGCACGGCATCGACGTCGTTTTCGGCCATCCCTGGGTGCGGCAGGGCAAGCGTTACAACGCGGCCAGCTGGATTCGCGAGGGCCGGGTGCTCGGGCGCTACTTCAAGAAGCAGCTGCCGAATTACCTGGTATTCGACGAGCGTCGCTACTTCAGCGAGGGCGGTGAGCCGCTGGTCGTCGAGGTCGGCGGCGTCAGGGCCGCGGTGCTGATCTGCGAGGATATCTGGGTGCCCGGACCGGCGCAGGCCGCCCGGGATGCCGGCGCCGAACTGCTGCTGGTGCCCAACGCCTCGCCGTACCGCGACGACAAGCTGCCGGACCGGCAGCGCGCACTCGCCGAGCGCTACCGCGAAACCGGGCTTCCGCTGGTGTACTGCAACCTGGTCGGCGGCCAGGACGAACTGGTCTTCGACGGCCGCAGCCTGCTGATGGACGCCGACGGCGCAATCAGCGAACCCGGGCCGCTGTGCGAGGAGGCGCTGCTGCTGGCCGAATATGAAAACCGGGGTCAGAGTCAAAACCGGGGTCAGAGTAGCTCAGCTACTCTGACCCCAATAGATTGGCCCCTGGCCGGTGAGAAGACCCCGGATCAAGTCCGGGGTGACGAGGGGTTCGTCCGGGGCGACGAAATAGAGTGGTCGTCATCCCGGAATTCGCGCAGCGAATATCCTTCTTCGTCATCCCGGAATTCGCGCAGCGAATATCCGGGATCTCCCTTGGCCGGCGAGAAGACCCCGGATCAAGTCCGGGGTGACGAAGCTACTCTGACCCCACCGCCCCCTCCCGCCGAGATCTACACCGTTATCGTCACCGGCCTGCGCGATTACGTGCGCAAGAACGGCTTCAGCGACGTGGTTTTCGGCCTGTCCGGCGGCATCGATTCTTCGCTGGTGCTGGCCGTTGCGGTCGATGCCCTGGGTGCAGACCATGTGCACACGGTAATGATGCCGTCACGGCATACCTCCGGGCTCAGCATCGAGCTGGCCCAGGAACAGGCCGTCAAGCTCGGCGTCGACCACCGCTGCATCTCCATCGAGCCCGCGTTCGAGGCGCTGCTCACCCTGCTGAATCCCTCGTTCGAAGGCCGTGATGCGGACGTAACGGAAGAAAACCTCCAGGCCCGGGTGCGCGGCAACATCGTGATGGCCCTGTCCAACAAGTTCGGCTGGCTGCCCATCGTGACCAGCAACAAGAGCGAACTGGCGGTCGGTTACTGCACGATATACGGCGACATGTGCGGCGGTTTCGGCCCGCTTCTGGACTGCAGCAAGATGCGCGTCTACGAGCTGGCGCGCTATCGCAACACGATCTCGGCGGCGATCCCGGAAGACGTGATCACGCGCCCGCCGTCCGCGGAGCTGCGGCCGGACCAGCAGGACCAGGATTCGCTGCCGCCTTATGAACTGCTCGACGAGGTGCTGCAGCGCTACGTCGAACAGGACTGGTCGGTCGAGGATATCGTGGCCGATGGATACGACAGGGCGATGGTCGAGCGCGTTGCGCGCCTGGTGCTGCTCAACGAGTACAAGCGCCGGCAGGGCCCGCCCGGCGTGCGCATCACGCACCGCGCGTTCGGCCGCGACCGCCGCTACCCGATCACGTCGGGCTGGCGCGACGCCTGAGTCGAAAGACGGGGATCAGTCGAAAGGCCAGAGCCGCTGTGCCCAGCTGCGCGGTTTTTTCTTGCCCTTCAGGTAATAGTGATCCGGGTAGTTCAGGGCCAGCACGTTCCAGGAGTCCTGCGCGAGTTCAAACAGTTCCAGTTCGGTGTAGGCCGCGTG
>JAZBPJ010000053.1:0-2566 GCA_036351575.1 Lysobacterales bacterium
GACCTGGACGCGGGCACGTTGCCGGGTCGGAAGGCCCTCGGCGTTCGTCATATATCCGGCGTCCTCCTCGCAGGCGTCCAGCATTCTGAGCGCGGACTTCGGAAGACTGAATGAACCGCCTGCGTCGACAATCAGGCGGACGTCCACGCCGCGAATCACCGCGTTGCAAAGCGCGCCCAGCACGGCATAACCGGCGAGGTCGTCCTTGAAAATATAGTAGGCCGCGTCCACGGTATGACGCGCCTGCTCGATCATCCAGATCTTCAGCGCCAGCGAGTCGAGTGCGGCGGTATCGGTCGGAGGCACCAGCTTACCGACGGCGTTCTGTACCGGGGTTTCGTATGTCCGGGCCGTTTCCGTGGGCTCAATCGCGAGCTCGCGGAGGTCCCGGGACGAATACCAACGGCGCCGGTCGAGCAGTTCCGAGATGAATGCGTCGTCTACCGCGCCCGGTGCGGGGCAACGGGCCGCGGGCAATGTACCTGCTTCGCAGGACGGTGCGGGCGTCGTCGCACAGGCTTGCAACAAAACCGCCACGACCCCTGCCAGGAACACGGCAAGCGGTTTCTTCAGAGGGCCGGTGATTCTGTCCTTGAGTTGGCGCGTTGGATGTGGCATCTGCTTACTGGCTAGGTGCCCTGCACCCTCATCATGTTATGCACGGTGGTGCCCAGCAGCAGCGCAATCAATCCGATGAAAATCAGCTTGATGCCCATCAGGACGCCGATGGCGATTACGCCTGAAAACGGCGCCTGGAAAAAAAGCAGGCAGGCCAGCAGAACCGAAAGCACACCGCCGGTCAGCACCCAGCCCTTGCCTTTGACGCCTTCGAGAGCGAGAGCCACCATGATTTCCACCAGGCCGTCCATGAACAGGTAGCTTGCAAGAACAATGGTCAAAGCGCCGCTGGCCAGAAGCGGATGTCCAAGGATGAAAACACCCGCCAGCAAGGTGAGCACCCCCACCAGGAATTTCCAGGCACCACTTCCGAAGGAATCGGTCCGGAATGCCCAGATCATACGTAAGACACCAGCCACCGTGACCACCAGCCCCACGAACAGCAACATCGACTCACCGACCACAAACGGAGCGGCCAGAGCCGCGATGCCGAGAATGATCGTAACGATGCCGATTACTTTTGCGCTGCTGGAGGCGCCCGATTCGCTTGCAGTGTTCATATATCTTCTCCCTGCCCGCGTCACGAAAACTTTTGTCTCGCCGTCGGGTTCCTGATTGTGAATTGGCAGATGCACACGAGTTTAAATGATTTGGTCGGTTTCTGAGTGGCTTCGAGCGCACCCAACAAGATGCCGCTTGCAAAACCAGTATACAAAACCTGCTTCGCAAATCCCGGCGTGCGTCGGTCAGGGCCGGCAAGAACCGAGGAAACACCACCCTCATTGTGGGCTCGCGCCGCCCTCCCCGTCCTCGCGCGGTGCGGTGAGGATGACCGATGGGAAAAGCTCGACCCGTACAACGACCTGGGTGTCCAATTGGTCGGAAAGTCTGCGTTCGAGGAGCGCGATATCCGGAACATTTCCGCTGCCACTCAACCGCACGTCTACGCGCTCATCAAGAACCTTTACCCAGAGCAGGTTCAGATCAGGACTATCGCTCAGCCATTCGGTGACGTCGGTTTGAACCGTGTTGGCTCGATTGATGGACTCCAGGACGTTCTGACCCGTCAGCCCCAGGGGCAGCATGATCAGTAACGCGACAATCGCGAGCGAGTTGATCACATCTGCATTGTTCAACTTCCTTCGCTCGCGAGCCCGCGCCGGCGCGAATCCGAAAACCAGGAACACGATGCTGGCGGAAAAAATGATAGACACCAGGTTGGTTGTGAACAGCAGCAGGGCACCACCGGTTTCGGCCAGGAGCCCAGCCTGCAGGCATACCCCAGCGACGCCAAGCGGTGGGACCAGCGCCACGGCGATCGCCACGCCGGTCAGCGACGCAGATACCCGGTCGTCGAGCGTTGCATATGCGCCGGCGGCGCCGGCTGCCAGTGCGACGGCCATATCCAGTAGCGTTGGCGAGACTCTGGACAAAACCTGCTGGTTGTTCTCAAGAGGCACCAACGAAGGAATCCAGGACGCCAGTATCCAAGCCAGGCCTACACCGACCAAAGCTGACAGGGCCACGATCATCAATGAGTGCAGGACACGCATTCGCCATCCAGCGACCAGGCCGGCGGCGCAGCCCATAATGGGTGTCATCAAGGGCGACACGAGCATCGCGCCGATGATCACGGCGGTGGAATCCTGCAGAACCGCCAGGCTCGCAAGCGCTGTTGAGAGCAGCAACATCGTGACGTATGAAACCAGCCTTTGCTGGCGGTTCGGTACCTCGAAATACAACTGGTCCGCGATTGCGTCGCGACGATCGCTGCCGAAATCCCGCTCGTTCAGCCAATTCCAGATCACCTCTGCAGCTTGCGCCCGGCTTGCGATCCCGGGGAACTGGCTACTGTGCCTGGCGGACCAGGCCACCATGATGAGTCCAATAAAGATCGCCACGATGGCGAGAGCGGCAACCGTTATTCCGAAAGTTTCCTGCGGAAGCA
>JAZBPJ010000054.1:0-10847 GCA_036351575.1 Lysobacterales bacterium
CCCCTGGCGGCACTGATGAAGCTGCTGCCGGCGGTCGTTTACTGGCCGCTTCTCCTGCTGTTTTTCGTTGCCGGGATCCACTTCTGCGATGTCGCTTCGCGGCGGCTGGGACAGCATGACCCCGGCGCGATCGTCTGGGACGAAATCGTGGCTTACTGCCTGGCCGTCGCTTTCCTGCCGATGCACTGGGCCTGGTTCGCGGCGGCGTTCGTCCTGTTCCGCCTGTTCGACATCCTGAAGCCCTGGCCCGTGCGGCTGGCGGACCGGCGCTTCAGGGGCGGGTTTGGAATCATGTTCGACGACATCCTGGCGGCTGGTTACGCCATGGCGTCACTGCATGTCATCGGTCTGATCCTCGAGACCGCCTAGCCGGCCTCGAAGGCGCTGCGAATCCAGTCGACGACGGTCCTCCCTTCCTTCTTTTCGATGGACACGACATCGAAGCGGCAGGGCCGCAGCGCGTGGCCGCGTTCCCGCATCAGGAAATGCCGGGCCGCCGCCACGATGCGTTCCTGCTTGCTGCGGGTGATGCTGTCGGCGCCGCTGCCGTGCGAGCGGCCGGCGCGAAACCGCACTTCCACGAAAACCAGCGTTTCCCCGTCCAGCATGACGAGGTCGATCTCGCCAAAGCGGGCGAAGTGATTGCGTTTCAGCGTCTTGAGGCCATGCTTGTGCAGGATGCGTTCGGCGACCTGTTCCCAGTGCCGCCCCTGCCGGCGTGTGTCACCGGCCCGTGCACGGAAAGAGGGGGTTCCGGCCTTCATGCCGGCAGGCCGGGCTCGTCAAGAGAATTTCTAAGGCTCGTCCAGCGGCACCGGGCGGCCGTTTCTGAACACCACCCACGCCGGCTCGCGCCTGAGCGTGCCGCTGTCGCCGCGCGAGAACGTGCCGGACTGTCCGGCGAAGCGAAAGCCGGGATCCTGGTCCAGGAGTTCGAGCCAGGGCAGCAGGTTCCAGGCGTCCATGCCCAGCGCGTACAGCGCGGACCAGCTGCCGTCGCGCAGGCTGGCGAAGCCCGGGATATCGTCTTCTTCGCGGTGTTCGACCTGCCAGGGCGCCGCCGGCAGGCGAATGCCGTCCAGGTCGCGGTTCCGCAGCGGGTCGGGCTGGCCCGAAAACGCCCGCCCCGTCGCGTAGACCGTGATGTCGCCGGCGTCGTGAAACTTGAGCTGCGGCCGCAACTGGCGGGCCTGGACCGGGTTGGCCGCCATGAAGATGACATCGACGTCATCACGGCGGACCGGTTCGAACTCGAGCGGGATTTGCAGGGTGTTCTGCAGCTGCCTTTTCCGTTCCTCGCTCTCATCGATCTTCAACGCCGCTTTCAGGATGATGCTGTGGTCATTCTGCGACTCCGGGTAGCGCGCGACTGCCAGGATTTGCCGATTTTCCTGCAGGAATTCGTCTTGAAAAGCCGCGGCCATGCGTTCGCCCCAGGAAGATTCCGGAATCAGCAGCATGGCGTTGCGCAAGCCGGAGGCCGCCGCATGCGCCGCGATGGAACGGGTCTCTTCGTCCTGGGACAGCGTGATTGCCCGGGCCTGTGCGGCCAGGCTGCCGGCCTCGCTCATGCTTTCCGGAAGATCGTTCAGGGCCAGCACGGGTGTCGAAATGCCGGGCAGCAGGAGCAGTTCCTCGACCCATTCCCTGCGCAGGGGGCCGATGATGTGATCGGCGCCGGCGTCCAGCGCGCTGTAGTAGGCGGAAACCGGTGAGCGCGGATCGTCATCGGTCGGGAAAAAAAGCAGCTCGCTGAGGCCGGGGCTGTCGGCGTAGGCGCTGAGCAGCCCGTCCCGGATGGCATTACCCGCCGCACTGAGGCGGCCGGATCCCGGCAGGATGACGGCGACGCGCGCCGGCGGCTGGAATTCCATGCGGTAGTTCAGCCAGGTATCCAGCGCCTGGCCGGCGGTCAGCAGGTGGCCCGGGTACTGCGTTTTCCAGGCGGCGATCGCGGTTTCGATACCCCGTGTTTCGACCAGGTTCTGCCGGATCACCAGGGCGAGTTCGAGCCAGCCCGCGAGTTGGCGTTCCGTGTTGCGGTTGTGGGCGCGGGCTGCGAGTTCGGCCGAAGAAACGCGCTCCAGGGTGCGCATCAGTTCCAGCGCAATCGCGGGGTCGTACTGCTCGACGGCCCTGATCCGGCTTTCAGCCTCTGCATAAGCGATGGAACCCGGACCGGCCAGCTGCTGCAGCAGCCGGTCATACAATTCGTCGTAGCGGCCCAGCGAGGCGGGCGGCAGAGTGACGGAAGCAGCCTGCAGCAGCTGCTCCGCCTCGTCCAGGCGCCCCGACCGAATGGCGAGCGCCGCCAGCACCATGTCGTATCGGGCCGTGTCGCCCGCCGAGAGTGTATCGCGGCTGACCGGCCGCAGGGCTGCGCGGGCCCGCGAAGGTTCGTCCGCGCGCTCCCAGGCATCGGCGGCGTTGAGCCAGAGCGCAGCCGCTGCCCGGGCGTCGGTTGCCAGCGCCTGCTGCGTCCACAGCTCGGCTGCCAGCGTCAAATCGCCGCGAGCGAACGCGGCATCGGCGCTGTCGGCGGATCGGTCCGGCGGCGGGGGCGGCGCGGCGCAGCCGGCCAGCAGAAGCAGGCCGGCCAGGAAACCGGCCAGAATCGGGAAATGAAGTGCTCGGGCTGAAACCATGGGATCCTGCTGATATTTGCGTGTACTTTGCGGCCCTGCGAAATGATACCGCATGAACGCCTGCTTTGATCCATAATACCGAAGAAATGGAAAAAGCCCGCCTATACGTCGTGGCGACGCCGATCGGCAACATGGACGACATCAGTCTTCGCGCGCTGGATGTGCTCGCGTCGGTCGACGTCATCGCGGCCGAAGACACGCGTCACAGCCGCCCCCTGCTCGCACGCCACGGCATCGACCGCCCGTTGATCGCGCTGCACGAGCACAACGAGGAACGACAGGCTCCTGTCCTGGTGGAGCGGCTGCGCGCGGGTGAGTCCGTTGCGCTTGTTTCCGATGCCGGTACGCCGATGATTTCCGACCCGGGGTACCGGCTGGTCAGCGCCGCGGCCGAGGCCGGTATCGAGATCGTGTCCGTGCCCGGTCCCAGCGCGGTCACGGCGGCCCTGTCGGTCAGCGGCCTGCCCACCGATCGATTCGTGTTCGAAGGCTTTCTGCCCTCCAGGCCGGCGGCGCGAAAGCGGCGGCTGGAAGCCCTGCGCGGGGAAACACGGACCCTCGTGATGTTCGAGTCCAGTCACCGGGTCGATTCCGCGCTGGCCGACCTGTCTGCCGTCTTCGGGCCGCAGCGGCGCGTGGCCCTGTGCCGCGAACTGACCAAGCGCTTCGAGACGGTGCTGCGCGGAACGCTCGAAGACGTCGCGGAACGCGTCTGTGCCGACGGCGACCAGCGCAAGGGCGAGTTCGTCCTGGTCATAGAGGGTTGCGCCGGTTCCGCGAACGCGTCTTTGCAGGACGCTGTCGAACTGGCGAGGGCGCTGCGCGAGCACGTCGGCGCCAGCCAGGCGGCGCGCATCGCGTCCCGGATTCATGGGGTTTCACGGCGCGACTTGTACCGCGAACTCGACGACGATTGATTCCGGCCGCGAGATTTTTTTGCCCGGGCCGCATTTATGGAGGAAAATTGACCCGGGAGCCGGCCAGGCAATCGCTCCGCCCGGTTCGACCGCGGCGGGGAGGAAAGTCCGGGCTCCGCAGGGCAGGGTGCCAGGTAACGCCTGGGGGGCGTGAGCCCACGGAAAGTGCAACAGAAAATATACCGCCCCGCACGCAAGTGTTGGGTAAGGGTGAAATGGTGCGGTAAGAGCGCACCGCGCAGGTGGCAACACGCTGCGGCATGGTAAACCCCACCCGGAGCAAGGCCAAATAGGAAAGCGATGCCGTGGCCCGCGGCGCTTTCGGGTAGGCTGCTTGAGGCCGCCGGTGACGGCGGTCCCAGATGAATGATTGCCCAACGACAGAACCCGGCTTACCGGCCGGCTCCCGCTTTGTCTTCGCGCCTTGACAAGGCCCGGAATGCGGACCGTGTTCCGGACCCTGCGAACCAGGGTCATTTAAGACGCTGATCCCGGTCTATATAATGCCGTACTGCGTTGACGGAAACGTCCGGTCGGCGCGGTGAAAACCGGAGCATGAATGCTGGGTTTCAACGAGACAACTGGGCAGCCGCAGGGCATATCTTTCGATTTCAGAATCGATGAAGGACCCGCTTTGGTTCGAGTCGCGGGCCCGGTCGAATCCCTGCTCGGTTTTTCGGCGGACAGTTTCAGGTCCGGCGCCGCCGACCTTTTTGATCAAGTGCACCCGGACGATGGCGACATCGTCAGGCAGCTGCTGTTGACAGAGCCTACCCGGGGTCCGCAGTCGGTCCACCTGAGGGTTCGCGACGCCGCGGACCGTGTCGCCATTTATGCCTGTATCTACGAGCGCGTGCACGAGGAGTCAGCCGCGACGCTCAAGCTGAGCCTGTTCCGGGCGACGGCGGTCAGCGAACCCGTCGACGACGCGACGCTGCTGCACTACTTCGACCAGTTGATGAAAAACACGCGCGACGTGGTGTACATCAAGAACACGCACCACGTGATCACCGCGGCCAGCACGAGCCTGCTGGAATACGTCGATTCGGCACAGCGCGTCGAGGACCTCATCGGCCGGACCGACTACGAGATTCACCCCGAGGAACAGGCGGACCATTACCACAGCCTGGAGAAGCGCGTATTCAAGGAAAACCGCTACCTTGGCGACATCCAGGAGGCGGTGACGGCGGACGGCCGCTCACGCTGGATCGATAACCGCAAGCTGCCGCTGCATGACGCCAACGGTGAAGTCATCGGCGTGTTCGGTTTTGTCCGCGACGTCACCAGCGAGATCCTGCTCGAACGCGAGCTGACAAGAAGCGAGCGCCGCAACCGCCTGTTTTTTGAACTCGTTTCATCAATGCACGTGATCATTGACCTGAACGGCCGCTTCGTCGACGTCAACAACGGCTGGTCGGAGGTGCTCGGTTACGAGCGGGACGAGATCGTTGACAACTACGTCCCGGATTTTCTGCACCCGGACGATGCCGCCAGGACGCTCAGGGAGATTGAACGGCTGGCGCGGGGCGTGAAGACCCTGCACTTCAGGAACCGCTACCGGCACAAATCCGGTCACTACCGGCTGATTGACTGGAGCGCGGAATACGATCCGGCCGAGCAGCTGATCTACGCGGCAGGAAACGACATCACCGACCTGGAAGCCACGCGCGAACGCCTCGAAGACCTGGTTCGGATTCGTACGAACGCACTCGAAAAAGCCCAGCGGGAGGCGGTCGAGGCCAACCTGGCCAGGAGCCGGCTCCTGGCGGACATGAACCACGAGAATTTGGACCCGTCCCACGTCGAAACCGTTGACGTGAAACCGGACACGAACGAAGCGGATCCCGGCGAAGCCTTCGAGCAGCGGGCCGATGATTCGCTGCAGCGCCTGCGCGGCGCATCTGTCCTGCTGGTCGAAGACGACCTGGTCAGCCGGCAGTTCGTGCGGGAACTGATGGCGCACGAAGAATTGCAGGTCGAGGTCGCGGGAAACGGCGTGGAAGCGCTGGATATCCTGGCCGACCGGTCCTTTGACCTGATCCTGATGGACTGCCGCATGCCGTTGATGGACGGTTACGAGGCCACGCGGCGGATTCGAGCGAACCCGGCGCTGGACGACACACCGGTGCTCGCGCTCACGGCCAACGCCATGAAGCACGACATCACGCGGGCGCTGGATGCGGGGATGGACGACCACGTACCCAAGCCCATCATCCCGGCGGTGCTGTTCAGCACCATGGCCAGGTGGCTCGAAAGAGGGCGCAAGGCCGTCTGAGCCGTTTTTTTCTCCTCGATACCCCGTGCAACGGCTCCTGCCTGCCGTTCAGCACCTAAACCTTTGTTGTCCTTGACAATCACTTTTGTAAACACTATCGTGCATATTAGTGGGAAATTGTGGTAAAAAGTGATTATCAGGTAGAGGACAGTGTTTTTCGGCGAAACAGCAATCAACCTGGACGCGAAAGGGCGTCTGGCCATACCGATGCGCTACCGGGATGCGATCCAGGAAGCGGCCGGTGGGCAGTTGGTGTTGACCTACAGCGCATTCGATAACGGCGCCCTCTACCTGTTTCCCAAGGAGAAATGGGAAGCGGTTCGTGACGAGGTAATGAAACTGAGTACTTACGAACCACGGCATCGCAGCCTGCAGAGAAAGCTGGTGGGCAGCGCGAGCACGGTCGAGCCGGACGCAAACGGGCGGATTCAGATTCCGCTGACCCTGCGCCAGGTGGCCGGTCTCGAGAAGCGGGTGGTGATGCTGGGCATGGGCGAGCGCTTCGAAATCTGGAACGAGGGTGTTCTGAACTCGACGCGCCTCGAGGATAACAGTGCGGGTGAAAAATCGCCGACAGAAGAAATGACCCGGCTGGTGTTTTAGCCGGTGAGCAAGACTGCCATGAGTGAGGGTTAACGGACCCTGGATGAGCGCCTACCAACACCGCCCGGTTTTACTGGAAGAAGCGGTGGACGCGCTGAAAATCCGCCCCGACGGGAAATATCTCGACGGCACTTTTGGCAGGGGAGGGCATAGCCGGGAAATCCTGGCCCGCCTGTCCCGGAAAGGCTGCCTGTTCTCGCTGGACAGGGACCCGGAGGCGGTAGCCGCCGGAATGGAAACCCTTGGAGACGATCCGCGGTTTTCCATTGTCCAGGGGGAGTTCGCAGAAATGGAGCGCTACGTTCAAGCGTGGGGCATCGAAGAAGGCCTGGATGGCATTTTGCTGGACATAGGCGTTTCTTCGCCGCAATTGGACGATCCGGAGCGCGGTTTCTCTTTCATGGGAGACGGTCCGCTGGATATGCGCATGAACCCTTTGCAGGGTGTTTCGGCCGAAGAGTGGTTGGCGGAAGCGCCGGAGCGGGAATTGACCCGAGTGTTTAGGGAGTTCGGAGAGGAGCGCCACGCGCGCAGGATTGCCAGGAGCATTGTATTGGCCCGGCAGAAGCAGCGGCTGGAAACGACCGGTCAGTTGGCGAGACTGATCGAGGAAACAATAGGTCGCCGGGAAAAAAACAAGCATCCAGCGACACGATGCTTCCAGGCAATCCGGATATTTATAAATGACGAAATGGCTCAACTGGCCGCAGGGCTGGAAAAAGCGATCAAGTTGTTGCGCCCGGGAGGCAGGCTGGTAGTTATCAGCTTTCACTCCCTTGAGGACCGCCTGGTCAAGCGGACGATTCGAGAAGCCGCACGACCAGGGCAGGTCCGAAAAAACATACCGCAACATCCTGATTTCAAGCCATTGCTGCGGCCCGTTGGCCGGGCCGTCAAAGCCTCTGAAGCCGAACTCTCCGTCAATCCCCGCGCGCGCAGCGCCGTTATGAGGATTGCGGAGAAGCTCGGTTGAATAAAGAACTCATCGTCCTGTTGATCGCCCTCCTGGCCGCCGTAGGCAGCGCGCTCGGCGTCGTCTACACGCGCCACGAGAGCCGGCAGTTCGCGGTGCAGCTGGGGCAGCTGGAAGACGCGCGCGATGAATACCTCGTCGAGTGGAGCCGCCTGCAGCTCGAGCAGGCCGTGCTGGCCGACGCAGGCACGGTCGAGCCCCGCGCGCGCGACGAGCTCAGCATGAAATCGCCCGAAGATACCGAAATCCTGGTGGTCGAGCCATGAGCGACGGACAGAAATTCAATGTCCCGGTCGGCCGCCTCTACGCCGCGCTGCTGTTCCTGTTCCTCTGCTCCGTGGCCCTGGTGGCCCGCGCGGTCAACCTGCAGGTCATCGATTCGGGCTACCTGCAGGACCAGGGCAACGACCGTTTTCTGCGGGACGTGGAGATCGCCACGCCGCGAGGCACGGTGTTCGACCGCAACGGTGAACCCCTGGCGGTCAGCACTCCGGTCGATTCCATCGGCGCCGATCCGTCGCGTCTGCTGCAGGAACCGGATGGCATCCGTGAACTGGCGCGCATCCTCGGCACCGAGGCCGACGCGATGGAACGCCGCCTGACGCAGAAATCGAAAAAACGCTTCATCTGGATCCGCCGCCGCCTGCACCCCTCCGTGGCCGAGCAGGTCAACGCGCTGGACCTGCAGGGCATCGAGATTCGCAAGGAATACCGGCGCTTCTACCCGGCCGGCGAGGTCGCCTCGCAGCTGGTCGGCTTTACGAACATCGACGACATCGGACAGGAAGGCCTGGAGCTGGCCTACAACGACTGGCTGCAGGGCTCGCCCGGGGTCAAGCGCGTCATCAGGGACGGCGCCGGGCGCATCATCGAACACGTGGAGGTCGTCAGGGAAGCCGAGAACGGCCGCGACCTGCACCTCACCATTGATCGCCGCCTGCAATACCTCGCCTACCGGGAGCTGAAAAGCGCCGTGCGCAAGCACGGTGCGCTCTCGGGCAGCGTTGTGCTGCTGGACGTGCAGACCGGCGAAGTGCTGGCGATGGTGAATTACCCGTCCTACAACCCGAACAACCTCGAGCGGCTGAACCACGAAGGGCTCAGAAACCGCGCGGTGACGGACGTATTCGAGCCCGGTTCGGTGATCAAGCCGGTGATGGTGGCCTCGGCGCTGGAGACCGGGCGCTGGAAGCCGACCACGCCGATCGACGCCTCGCCCGGCTGGATCAGCCTGGGCCGTTTCACCGCCAAGGACCACCGCAACTACGGCCCCATCGACCTGACGCGCCTGCTGACCAAGTCGTCCAACGTGGCCGCGGTCAAGGTGGCGCGCGACCTCGAACCCGAACACATGTGGGAAACCTACGACCGCCTCGGCTTCGGCGACGTGACCGGTACCGCGTTTCCGGGCGAGTCGGCCGGCGTGCTGCGCAGCTGGCGCCGCTGGAAACGCGTCGAGCAGGATACGATTGCCTACGGTTACGGCCTGTCCGTGACCGCCCTGCAGCTCGCCTCGGCCTACGCGGTTATCGCCAACGATGGGCTGCTGCGGCGCCCGACGCTGGTGATGGGCGCCGACAATCCGCCGGAATCGATCCTCGACCCTATCGTCGCGCAGCAGGTCGCCGCCATGCTGGAAACGGTGACCGGGCCGGAAGGCACGGGCAGCCGGGCGCGCGTGAAGAACTACCGCGTGGCGGGCAAAACCGGCACGTCGCGCAAGGCGGCATCGGGCGGATACCGGGAAGGGCGGTACGTCGCGAGCTTTGCCGGCTTCGCGCCCTCGAGCAAGCCGCGCATCGCCGGTGTCGCGGTGATCAACGACCCCAACAACGGTGAGTTCTACGGCGGCGCCGTTGCGGCGCCGGTGTTTGCCTCCGTCATGACCGGCGCCCTGCGCCTGATGAACGTGCCGCCGGACGATTACGAAAAGATGATTGCCGGGAGTGCGCCGTGAAGCGTGAAATCGGCAGCGCCGCTCTGCTTGAAGGCTGGGTGCCGGATGCAGCCGATATCCGTATCTGCGGCATTCGCAGCGACGCCGGCCGAATCGAAGCCGGTGAAGCGTGGGTGGACCTCGACGGCGGCCGCGATGTGCGTCTCGCAGCGGCCAGGGGCGCAGCGCTGGTGCTGACCCCGAAAAACGCCCGCACCCCGGGACGGGACATTCCCGCGATCACGGTGCCCGGGCTTGAAAACCGCCTGCCGGAACTGGCCGCGCGTTTCTGGCGCCACCCGGCCGAGCAGATCGCTCTCGCCGCGCTGGCGGGCAACGGTTCTTCTTCCGCGGTCGGGCACTTCCTGGCGCAGTCCTGGCGCCGCTGCGCCGCAGGCGCCCGCCGCCCGCTGCGTGAACGCGCTGACGCCATGCACCATTACCTGCCGACGGCCGGTATCGGCGAGCCCTTCACGCTGCAGGAGCGGCTGAACGGCTGCCTCGAAAACGGGGCGCGGCAGCTTGCCCTGGACGTTGCCCGGCACGCGCTAGAACGGGGCTGGCTCGACGACCTCGCCCTGGAAGTCGCGGTGTACTGCGGTGACGGAAAAGAAAACGACAAGCCGCTGCGGCCGTTGTTTACGCGCTGCCGGCCCCGCTTCGCCGTGGTCGACCACGACACGGCCGAGGGCAAGGCGCTGACGCGCCTGGTGGACGCTGACGTCGAGGTGCTGACGTTCGGAACCAACGGCTCGACCGAACTGCAGGGTTTTTTCATGGGCATGGACGCCGGCGGCATGACGATTCGCATTGCCAGCCCCTGGGGGGGCGGCCAGGTTCACACGGGTCTGCTGGGGCGGCGCAGCCTCTCCGCGCTGCTGGCGGCCGCCGGAACACTGGCGCTGATGGGCATGCCCTGGGACCGCGTCATGCACCAGGTCGAGATCATGGGCGCCGTGCCGGGGCGCCTGCACCGGATCGACGGCGAACCCGGTCAAGCGACCGCCGTGATCGACCATGCGCACACGGCCGACGAACTGGAAGAAGCGCTGCGCGCTTTGCGCTCGCACCTGCACGGCCGCCTGAGCTGCGTGCTGTCCCGCCGGGCCGCCCGCGACGCGCGCACGCTGCGCGTGGCCCGTTCGTTTTCCGACCGGGTCTTCGCAGCCGGCCCCCTGGACCGTGCCCAGGTCATTCGCGACGCGTTTCGCAGCAGCGGTTCGAACGACATCGTGCTGATCGCGGGTGCAGTCGGCGAAATCGCCGGCGGCGACGAAGAGTGCTCGCTGCGCCGCATCATGGAGGCCGCGGCATGATGCCCCTGGCGCTCAGTGACCTGGCCCGGCTTCTCGGCTGCGACTGCGATGCAGCGGGCATGGAGATCCGTGACGTCGTGACCGACAGCCGCAAGGTCACGCCGGGCTGCCTGTTCGCCGCCCTGGTGGGCGAACGGGTCGACGGCCACGATTTTGCCGGCCGGGCGGTGGCCAGCGGTGCG
>JAZBPJ010000055.1:0-21428 GCA_036351575.1 Lysobacterales bacterium
AAAGGGCGGTGTCCTAGGCCTCTAGACGAAGGGGACATTGTGGTGGAGCTAGGCGGGATCGAACCGCCGACCTCTACAATGCCATTGTAGCGCTCTCCCAGCTGAGCTATAGCCCCGGAAAACCGCCGCATGTTACTGGCTTCGCACCGGCATGTCAACGCTTGTTCAGGCGTTTCGAACCGCCTCCTTGACGGGAATTCTCTCGTCGGCTTCCGGCAGCGGCCCGCGGGCCGGGCGCATCGTCTCCAGGCTGTGGCCCTGGGTGAGCAGGTAATCCAGCCAGCGGTCCAGCGCCCGGTTTCGCCGCCAGGCCTGGTTCAGCAGGTGCTTCGGCGGGTACGAGGGGTGCGCGGTGCGCCGGCAGCCCTGCCCGGTGTCGTAGGAAGTCGCTTCCGCAATGCGCGCGTCCCGGTACAGGCGGATGTGTGCATCGGGCGCGAACGAGGGATTCTCGTCCTCGCCGAACTGGTACGTCAGCCGCAGAAAGGTCGTGTAGGCATGGCGCTCGAGTACTTCCATGCGCAGCACCGGCGAACCGGCGACCCTGGAGACCAGTGAATCGTGAAAAGCAATTCCGTCCGGGATCAGCAACTGCAACTGGCGAAAGATCTCCTCCTGCACCAGTTGCAGGCGCTTGAGGGGATGCGAGCCGCCGGGTACGCGGTTGTTGTTCGCGAAGGAAACCATGCTTTCAGCTTAGCAAACATTGCCCGGTGCGGAGAGTTTCCCCAGGAACGGCCGGTAATAGGCCAGCTCGGCAATCGATTCGCGGATATCGGCCAGCGCCTCGTGGCGCCCTTCCTTCTTGAAACCGCCGTAAATCTCGGGCGCCCAGCGCGAGGCCAGTTCCTTGATCGTGCTGACATCCAGGTTGCGGTAGTGAAACCAGCGCTCGAGCTCCGGCATCTGGCGGTGCATGAAGCGGCGGTCCTGGCAGATGCTGTTGCCGCACATCGGTGAGGTGCCCTGCTCCGTCCACTCGGCGAGGAACGCCAGCGTCTCGCGCTCGGCGTCGGCCATCGAGACCCTGCTTTCCAGCACGCGGTCCCAGAGGCCGGACTCGCGATGATGTTCCGTGTTCCAGTCGTCCATCGCCTCGAGCACGCTCTTTGAGTGATGAATCGCCAGGACGGGACCTTCCGCCAGCTCGTTCAGGTCCGCGTCCGTCACGATGGTTGCAATTTCCAGGATCGAGTCGCTCGTGGTGTCGAGCCCGGTCATCTCGAGGTCGATCCAGATGAGTCGATTGTGCTTCGCGTCGTTCATGGCCAGCAAGGTTACAATAGCGCGCATGTTTAATGAACCATTCCCGTCCAGGCGGTCGTGACGAAAACGGTCTCGAGCGGCCTCGTGCTGGTTTCCTACGGCAACCGCGGCGTCGTCGAACTCGGCGACGGGCGGCGTGTGGACTGCCGCTGGCGGCGCTCCGTCGGCCGGCCGGTCTGCGGTGACCGGGTGCAGCTTGCCGAAGACGACGGGCACTGCCATGTCGCCGTCGAAATCCAGCCGCGTGAAAATTCCTTCTGCCGCGCCAACGCGCGCTTCGAGAAACAGACGATCGCGGCCAATCTCGACCAGGTCCTGGTGGTGATCGCAGCGGAACCCGAACCCAGCCGCGACCTGGTGGAGCGCTACCTGGTGGCCGTGCACGGCCTGGACATGCGCCCGCTGCTGGTGCTGAACAAGGCCGAATTGATGGCCGGGCTCGAACCCGGCGATACGAGCCCGCTCTCCCGGCTGCAGGAGTACCGCGAGCTGGGTTACCCGGTGCTCGAGACCTCGTGCAAGGGCGAACCCGGAACCGGCGCGCTGGCGCCGGAACTCAAAAACCGCACCAGTATCCTGGTGGGACAATCCGGCGTGGGCAAGTCCTCGCTGGTCAACGCGCTGCTGCCCGATCTCGAACTGCAGACCGGCGAGCTGTCCCGCGTGACCGGAAAAGGCACCCACACCACCACGACCACCGTGCTTTACACCCTGCCCTTCGGCGGCCGGCTGATCGACTCGCCCGGCGTCTGGGAATACGGGCTCTGGCGCATGGACCGTGACGAACTCGTGGCCGGCTTTCCGGAGTTTTATCCCCATGCATCGGCCTGCCGCTTCAACGACTGCAGCCACCGGGGCGAGCCGGGCTGCGCCGTTCGCGCCGCGATGGAAAGCGGGGAGATCCGCTCCTGGCGCTACCAGTCCTACCTTCGCCTGTTTGCACAGAACGAAGCCTGAAACACTCTCAGGAACCGGCAACAGCCCCTTGATGGTGGTATATTTACCGCTCGACGAATTGAACGGAGTGACAGTGACGTGACACGGAAAGTTCTGACACTGGCCATCGCGCTGACCGCCACGATCGGAATCGCGCTTCCTGCACAGGCGGACGTGCTGCTGATCGAGGAAGTCCGGCAGGCAGGCAGGATGACCCTGCCCACAAACGGCATGAGCAAGGACGACGTCCGCGCGCGCTTCGGCGACCCGGTCCGCATCCACGCGCCGGTCGGCGATCCGCCGATCACGCGCTGGGACTACCAGCGATGGAGCGCTTACTTCGAGTACGACCTGGTCCTGTCCTCGGTCCTTGTCAAGGGCGAAGTCATCGACCGGAAAACAGACTGAGCGCAACCGAATAAGGTATCCTTGCGCCCTTCGCAAATCAGGCGCACCCCATGACCGAGGAAGTACCGGCGATACCCGCCGACGATAATCCGGAAATCGGCGCCGGCACGGAGACCCTGGCCTCCGCGCCGGACCGCCAGCCCACCCGCACCGTGACACGGGACGGTGTTCAATACACGCTTATCGGCACCGCGCACGTGTCCCGCGCCAGCGCGGAGGCCGTACAGGAGCTTTCCAGTTCCGGCGAGTTCGATGCCATCGCGGTGGAACTCTGCCAGGCGCGCTACGACTCGCTGACGTCCGAGCGCAAGTGGACCGATCTCGACCTGTACAAGATCATCCGCGAGGGCAAGGCCGGCCTGGTCATGGCAAACCTCGCCCTGAGCGCGTACCAGCGCCGGATTGCCGAGCAGTTCGGCATCGAACCCGGCGCGGAAATGCGCGCCGCGGCGGAAACCGCAAAGGAACTCGGGCTGCCGCTGCAGCTGGTCGACCGGGACCTGGCCACCACGCTCAAACGCAGTTACGCCAACGTGCCGTGGTACAAGCGCCTTTACCTTTCAGCCGGTCTTGCCCTCGGCATGATCAGCTCCGAGGAAATCGACGAGGAATCCATCGAAAAGCTGAAAGAAGGCGACATCCTCGAGTCGACCTTCACCGAGTTCGCCGAACAGTCTCCGGAGCTGTACGAGGCGCTGATCGCCGAACGCGACCGCTTCATGGCCGCGCGCCTGCGGGCCGAGAACGCCGGCGCGGAAAATCGCCGCGTGCTGGTGGTGATCGGCGCCGGTCACATGGAAGGCATTGCACGGCACCTGCAGGAAGAGCAGCGACCGCCAAACGAGATCAGCAGCGAATTGAATATCATGCCGCGGCCCGCCCGCTGGCCCAGGCTGATCCCCTGGGCCATCATGGCGCTGATCCTGACCGGTTTCGTCATCGGCTTTTCGCGCAGCCCGGAACTCGGCTGGCAGCTCATTTTCATCTGGGTCGCGATCAACGGCGGGCTGGCCGCGCTGGGCGCCGTGCTGGCCCGTGCCCACCCCTTGACGGTGCTGAGCGCCGTCGTCGCGGCGCCGCTGACTTCCCTCAACCCGACCATCGCCGCGGGCATGGTGACGGGGCTGGTGGAATCCTGGCTGCGCAAGCCGCGCGTTTCCGACCTGGAAAACCTGCGCTACGACATCACCACCATCAAGGGCTGGTTCCGCAACCCGGCGACGCGCATCCTGCTGGTATTCTTTCTTTCCAACCTGGGGTCCGCCATCGGCACCTGGGTTGCCGGTCTGCGCATCTTCAGCGAACTGGCCTGAGCGGAGCATCGAGCGATGATGCGGATCGGTTCCTACACCATTGAAAACCCGCTGGCGCTGGCGCCGATGGTGGGTGTGACGGACCGTTTTTTTAGGCGCCTGTGCCGCGAACTCGGCGCCGGCTACACGGTCTCCGAGATGCTCGCCGCGAACCCGGCCCTGCGCGATACCCGAAAAGCCCGTATCCGCAGCGACTTTGCCGGCGAACCCGGCCCGGTCGCGGTCCAGATCGCCGGCAGCGACCCGCGCTGGATGGCGGACGCGGCCCGTTACAACGTCGACCGCGGCGCCGAGATCATCGACATCAACATGGGCTGCCCGGCCAAGAAGGTCTGCAGAAAAATGGCCGGCTCCGCCCTGCTCTCGCACCCCCACCTGGTGCGCTCGATCCTCGCCGCGGTGGTTGCAGCGGTCGAGGTTCCGGTGACGCTCAAGATCCGGACCGGCCCGAACCCGGGCCAGCGGAACGGCGTCGAAATCGCGCAAATGGCGGAATCCGAGGGCATCGCCGCGCTGGCGGTCCACGGCCGGACCCGTTCCGAACGTTTCAACGGGGACGCCGAGTATGAAACCATCCGCGCTATCTGCGCAGCCGTTTCCATACCCGTGTTCGCCAACGGCGATATCGACGGTCCGCGAAAAGCAGCCGAGGTGCTGGCGTTCACCGGCGCGGACGGGCTGATGATCGGCCGGGCGGCCCAGGGCAACCCCTGGATATTTCGCGAGGTTCGGGCCTGCCTGGAGAGCGGTCGTGTGCCGCCGCCGCCAACCTCGGCGGAGGTGCACGCGGTCATGCGACGCCACCTGCGGCAGCTGCACCGTGCTTACGGCGAAGCCGCCGGCGTGCGCGTGGCACGCAAGCACATCGGCTGGTACCTGGAACGGCGCGAGGATGCCGCGGACACCCGCCGCAAGCTGATGCGCGCCGGGACCGCCGCCGAGCAGTTCATGCTGCTCGAGTCATTCTTTGGCCTTGCCGCCGGCGGCAAGGCCGCCTGACCGTCGCAAACGAGTCCGGTGAAACCCAGCCCGTTCAACGCACGCTTCGAAAACCGCCCGGACGAAGTCACGCGCTGGGACGGCCTGCACGGCAGCGCGCTGGCCCTGGCGCTGCACGCGGCCGCAGCGGCCGGAGACCGGCCCGTGCTGGTGGTCACGGCTTCTTCGCACCGCGCACAGGTGCTGCACCGGGACCTGGAACTGCTGGCTGAAGGCGATCTGCCGCTGCTGTTGTTCCCCGACCAGGAAACCCTGCCCTACGACCCGTTTTCTCCCCACCCGGACATTATCGCGGAGCGGCTGAAAACCCTGTCCGGCCTGCCCAAACTGCGGCGGGGGCTGCTGCTCTGCCCGGTCAGTTCATTGATGCAGCGCCTGCCGCCCGCGGATTACATCCTGCAGCGCAGTTTCGACCTCACGGCCGGTGACCGGCTCTCGATCGATTCCTTCCGCTCGCGCCTGTCGCACGCAGGCTACGAGTCCGTCGAGCAGGTGTACCAGTCGGGGCAGTTCGCGGTGCGCGGATCGGTCGTCGACCTGTTTCCTTCCGGCTCGCCCGTGCCCTACCGCATCGACCTGTTCGACGAGGAAATCGACAGCATTCGCGAATTCGACGCCGACTCGCAGCGCTCCACCGGAAAAGTCGATGGCATCCGCATGCTGCCCGCGCGGGAGTACCCCGCCGACCCGGAAAGTCTCGAGGCGTTCCGGCGCGCCTTTCGCAACCGCTTCGATGTCGACACCCGGCAGGTGAGCCTGTACCAGGACCTGCGCGCCGGTGTCCACCCGCAGGGGCTCGAGCAGTACCTGCCGCTGTTTTACGAGCACACCTCGATCCTGTTCGACTACCTGGTCCGGGCGCCGCGGCTGGTCCTCGCGGACGGCGTCGAAGACGCCGCTGAAGCCCAGCAGCGCCGCACGCTGGAGCGCTGGGAGCAGCGCCGGCACGACATCGAGCGCCCGATCCTGGAACCCGGCGAGCTTTTCCTGACGCCGCAGGAACTGGCAAACGCCTGGGCCGGCGCTCCGCGGACCATGCTCTTCGGCCAGCGCGGCACGGTGCAGCGGTTCAGCAGCCAGCCGGTGCCGGACCTGCACATCCACGAGCGCGGGCGCGAACCGGCTGCCGCGCTGCAGGACTGGCTGAACGCCTTCGGCGGGCGGGTGCTGTTCGCCGCCGACACGCCGGGCCGCCGCGAGGTCATGCGCAGCACGCTGAACGCCTTCGACATACGGCCCGAGGACTGCGACACCTTTGCCGCCTTCATGCACAGCGGCGCGAAAAGCGGCCTTGCCGTCCTGCCGGTCGACGAGGGATTCCAGTGCTCCCACGACGAACACGGCGCCATCGCGGTGGTCACGGAATCGCAGCTGTTCGGCGGACGCAGCCGTCCCCGGGCGGAGCACGGCGCGCGTGAACGCGACCCGGAATCGATTGTCCGCAACCTCTCGGACCTCGCGCCCGGGGCGCCGGTCGTGCACGAGGATCACGGCGTCGGACGTTACCAGGGCCTTCAGACCCTGGAGATCGACGGCCTTCCGGCCGAGTTCCTGATGCTCGAATACCGCGACGGCGACAAGCTCTACGTGCCGGTCTCGAGCCTGCACCTGGTCAGCCGCTACACCGGCAGCGAGCCCGATTCCGCGCCGCTGCACCGGCTGGGCAGCCGGCAGTGGGAAACCGCCAGGCGCAAGGCCGCCCGGCAGGTCACCGACGTCGCCGCGGAGTTGCTGGACCTGTATGCGCGAAGGCTGGCGCGCGAAGGCTTCGCTTTTCCGCTGGACCGGAAACTCTACGCCGAGTTCGCTTCCGGCTTTCCCTTTGAAGAAACAGCGGACCAGCAGCAGGCCATCGACGCGGTCATCTCCGACCTGGCCTCGCCGCAGCCGATGGACCGCGTGGTCTGCGGCGATGTCGGTTTCGGTAAAACGGAAGTCGCGCTCAGGGCCGCTTTCGTCGCGGTCCAGGCCGGGCGCCAGGTGGCCCTGCTCGTGCCGACCACGCTGCTGGCGCAGCAGCACTTCTCAACGTTCAGCGACCGCCTGGCCGACTGGCCCATCCGCGTGGAGCTGCTCTCGCGCTTTCGCACCGCGAAGCAGGTGAATGAAGTCGTCGGCAAGCTGCAGGACGGCAAGATCGACATCGTCATCGGCACCCACCGGCTGATCCAGAAAGACGTCCGTTTCAAGCAGCTCGGGCTCGTGATCATCGACGAGGAGCAGCGTTTCGGCGTGCGCCAGAAGGAGCGCTTGAAGCAGCTGCGCGCGGAAGTCGACCTGCTGACGCTGACCGCGACACCCATTCCCCGCACGCTCAACATGGCCATGTCCGGAATCCGCGACCTGTCCATTATCGCGACGCCGCCGGCGCGGCGCATGGCGGTCAAGACGCTGGTGACGCCGTGGGAGCGAGCGATGCTGCGCGAGGCGCTGCTGCGCGAACTGCAGCGCGGGGGGCAGGTATTCTTCCTGCACAACGAGGTGCGCAACATCCAGAAGATCGCCCGCGAAGTCCAGGAACTGGCGCCGCAGGCCCGGGTTGGCGTGGCCCACGGTCAAATGGCCGAGCGGGAGCTTGAATCGGTGATGATCGATTTTTACCGCCAGCGCTTCAACGTACTGGTGTGCACGACCATCATCGAAAGCGGCATCGACGTTCCAACGGCCAATACCATCGTCATCAACCGCGCGGACCGCTTCGGCCTGGCCCAGCTCCACCAGTTGCGCGGCCGCGTCGGCCGCTCGCACCATCGCGCCTACGCTTACCTCGTGGTGCCGGACCAGCGCAGCATGACCGCCGATGCACGCAAGCGGCTGGAAGCCATCGCCTCCCTGGAAGAACTCGGGGCCGGTTTCACCCTGGCCACGCACGACCTCGAAATCCGCGGCGCCGGCGAACTGCTCGGATCGGAACAGAGCGGCCAGATCAACCAGGTCGGATTCAGCCTTTACAGTGACATGCTGGCGCGGGCCGTCGAAGCCCTGCGCAACGGCGAGGAGCCGCAGCTCGACAAACCTCTGCGGCACGGCGCGGAACTGGAATTCCACGTGCCGGCGCTGATTCCCGAGACCTACCTCGCCGACGTGCAGTCACGCCTGACCCTGTACAAGCGCATCGCCAGCGCGCGCGACGCGGCCGGGCTGCGCGAACTGCAGGTCGAAATGATCGACCGCTTCGGCCTGCTGCCCGACGCGGTAAAAAACCTGTTCGAGATAGCCGAACTGAAACGCATGGCGGAGCGTATCGGCATCACCCACCTGGACTTCGGCCCCGGCGGTGGACGCATCGAGTTCAGCGAACAGTCGACCGCGGACCCGCGGGCGCTGGTCCGCCTGATGCAGGAAAGCGGCGGAAACTACAGGATGCAGGGACCGCAAAAGCTGCGCATACTGTTGCAACAGCCGGATGCGCGCAAACGCATGGCAGAAGCCCGGCGTGTACTGTGTGAATTGGAACCAGATAAAACGTAGTATTTTCAATGTATTTTAAAATAATATTAATCTTAATTATCACATCTGTTCCCGGGCTTGCGCGGGCACAGGATGAGATGCGTTACCGCGTCGAAGTCCTCGTGCTGGAGCATTTGCAGCACGACGCCGCGCCAAGGGCGACGCTCGCTTTGCGTGATTATTCGGCCGCGCTGGACTTCTCGGCGCCAGCCCCGGCCGTTAACCCGGCATGCATCGACGCCGACGATCCGGAACCGCAAGGGCCCTTGCCAGGCCCGCTGGGTGATATGCCGGACCCGAACGCACCGGTGGCGCTGGACGAAATGGGGCCGGAGATGTCCGATGCCTGGCGCCGCCTCCGCCTCAGCGCACCGTTCCGGCCGCTTCAATACCTTGCCTGGGAACAGAGCGATACGGAACCTTTCCCGGTGCTGCGCATTCATGACGACCAGCCGCTCTGGACGGACGACCTGCGGGAACGCATCGAATCCCTCGCGCCCGCCGACGAGGTGATCGACCTGACGGCCGGGTCGCCTGGCGAGCGTTACGAGCAGCGAGAGCAGCCCCTGTTCCTGCCGCCCTGCCCCCTGTTCGAACTGCCGCCCGTGTGGCCCGGTCCGGTAACGTATTTCGCACTGGACGGAACCGTTTCCCTGCGCCGCAGCCGTTTTCTTCACCTGGACCTCGACCTGCAGTTGCGAAGCCCGGCCGCGGGGCCGCTGGCCGTGCAGCACGTTGGAGAAGCCGAAGCGCCGGCGCTGCCCGGCATGCCGTTGATGCAGGTGCATGAACTGCTGCAGTCCCGCCAGGTGCGCAGCGGCGGGATGGAATATTTCGATGGCCCGGTGATTTCCGTCCTGGCCTGGATCACGGCAATCCCGCTGGCAGACCCGGAGGAAAGGTTATAGGCTAACGTGGCATCCGGAAACCTTGGGAGCCACTCACCGTGAATTTCGAAAAAGTCGTATTCGGTTTTTTCATTGTCCTCGCCCTGACGCTGAACTTCGGTTTCTTTCTCGGCGACATCGACAACCCCGAACACCATCACGCCGTCGAACTCGGCGCCGCCCTGGCCGTCAGCCTGATCGCCACGATCATCAAGTTCGGCGACCGCTCGCAGCTGGGCGCGGTCCTGCTGGCCACCAGCCTGGTCGCCGACCTGCAGCTGATCGTCGCGGCCGCAGTCTGGGGCTGGGCAGTAAACGTCTCGGACAGCGGCATGACGAGCGAAACCCTGGCCACCATTGTCTCGCTGTCGGGCGGTGCGCTGCTCGCCAACCTGATATCCGTGACCCTGCTGGTGGCCGAAACCATCACCATCCGGCGCTAGCGCTCACGTCATGAACGACATCGTCTGGCTGACCATGCGGCGGATGCGCACGCCGCTGATCCTGTTGATCCTGGTGTACTCGCTGTCGGTTCTCGGCATGCTGTTCATCCCGGGCCAGGACGCAGCCGGCAACCCGGTTCGCGTCACTTTTCTCGATGCCATTTACTTCGTGGCCATCATGGCCACCACGATCGGTTTCGGCGAGATCCCCTATGCCTTCACCGACGCCCAGCGCATGTACACCTATGTCATCCTGTACCCGAACGTGATTGCCTGGCTGTACTCGGTCGGCGCCATCATCGCGCTTCTCGTCGACCCCCAGTTCCGCGCCGTACTGGCGCTGAGCCGCTTCGCACGCCGCATCCGGCGGATTGGCGGCGGATATTACATCGTGTGCGGCTGTGGGTTTACCGGCCGGATGATCGTCAAGGGCCTGCTCAAGCGCGGTATCAGCGCCGCGATTATCGAGCGCGACGAGAAAATCGTGCACGCCCTGGCGCTGGACGAGGATTTTGCCCACCTTCCCTCGATCGTCGGCTCGGTGACCGATCAGCAACTGCTGAAACTCGCCGGGCTGAACCCGGATGAGCCCAATACCCGGTGCCTCGGCGTGATTGCCATCACGAACAATGACCACGTGAACCTGACCATCTCGATTATCAGCAAGTTGCTGCGGCCCGACCTGCCGGTGATGGCGCGCGCGGAAACCCGTCACGTGGTGCACAACATGATGTCGTTCAACACGGACTACCCGGTGGACCCTTATGCGATTTTCGCCGACCGCTTTCTGCTGGCGCTGGAGTCGCCGGCCAAGTACCTGGTGCAGGACTGGTTGATCAGCGTGCCCGGCACGAGGCTGCGCAAAGAGGTAAAACCGCCCACGGGGCGCTGGATCCTGGCCGGTGTCGGCCGCTTCGGTTCGCGCATGGCCGCATCCCTTGAAAAAGCCGGGGTGGATTACACCGTGATCGACGTGCATCCCGACCGCGTCAGGGAGCGTCCCGGTTCGGTGCTGGGCCGCGGAACCGAGGCAAAGACACTGAAAGATGCCGGCATCATGGAAGCCGAGGGCATCATCGCCGGCACGGCGGACGACGTCGACAACCTTTCGATCGTGATGACCGCGCTGGAACTGAAACCCGATCTCTTCGTCATCGCGCGCCAGGAATCGCCGCAGAACGACGCCCTGTTCAGGGCTTCGAAGACCGATCTTGTCGCACAGCGCACGATGATCGTGGCGCGACGAATACTCACGGTCGCCACCACGCCCCTGCTGTCCGTGTTCCTTGAACACCTGGTTCACGAGAACGAATCGTTCGCGCGCAAGGTAGAGCGCGCCCTCGAGGATGTGCTGGGCGGCTATTCGCCGGGTTTGTGGACCATCGACATCGAGGGCGACTACGCATACACCGTGTTCGACGCGCGCAGCGAAGGCGTGAAGGTCAGGCTGGAGCACCTTCTGGCAAACGCCCGTTCACAGGAGCGCGAACGCCTGCCCTGCGTTTGCCTGATGCTGGAACGCGACTCGATGCGCCTGTTCATGCCCGCGCCGGACCAGAAACTGATGCGCGGCGACCGCCTGCTGTTTGCGGGCCGCGGCGTGGCCCGGCGCGAAATGATTTTTTCGCTGACCGAACCGACCGCGTTGATTGGTCTCGCCACCGGCCGACCGCAGCCCCGGGGCATGCTGATGCGGCGCCTGGCGCGCAAGCGTACTTCTGAGTTGGAGGATTGAACTGCCTTGAACCGGCAGGAGGCCGAACGCGCGGTTCAGCCTTTGAGTCTTGCGTCGGGCAAGAAAGAGAAAGCCCCGCGCGAGGCGGGGCTTTCGGATCAGACCTGATCAGATCAGATCAGGCAACCGTTACGCTGGTCGCCTGGAGGCCCTTGGGCCCGTCTTCGACATTGAAATTCACTGCCTGACCTTCGGCCAGAACCTTGAATCCTTCCGCCTGGATGGCGGAAAAATGAACGAATACGTCCTTGCCGCCATCGGCAGGAGAAATAAAACCGAATCCCTTGGATTCGTTGAACCATTTAACAGTTCCGCTAGTCATTTCGATATACCTTTTTGAAATAGAAAAATTATGATCAATCGCTCATCTCAAAAAGTCGAAAAACAGGGATTCTGCAAGGAAATCTGTGAAGTCTTCAGGATATGCAACCAATCTGGTGACCGCGCAGCAGGCATCATTGCTCGCCTGATGGTACGGACGCGGCACGGTACTACGTTTACCCGGGGTTTACAAGCTAATTCGTAAACCCGGTTCTTGAAAAAGCTGCGCTGCCGTGCATTGGCTCATGGCCGCATTGTTCTCGAAGCGGCCCGGGCGGAGCAGATCACGGCCTGCACTTGCCGATGATTTCCTCTTCCAGTTTCGCAGGATCGTCAATGACGGCGTAAAACCCGTCCATGTACTCGGCGATGTTCTCGCGCACGGTCGGCTCCAGTTCTTCCTGACCGGAAACGAGGGCGTACAGCTGGTCCCGCGCATCCCTGAATCGCGCAACCGAGCCCGCGACGTAGGCGTTGTTCACGCAGTACCCCCGGTAAAGCCGCTGCCCCACCCGCTCGATGCCGCGCTCCACGTCAGGTATCGCGTTGGGTGCATTGGCGAAACCGGAAAAATCAAAATCGAAGGGAATGGCCACCAGCGCATCGGGGCCGGTTCCGAACATCTCGTAGTTGTGACAGCAGGGACCGGCTGAAACCGCGATCGGTGAAAAGTCGACGTTGCCGATCAGGTACTGGAACAACGATGTCAAGTTCAGGTGGTCCGGGCGCACGGCGCCGATCTCGGCGCTTTCGATTTCCTGCTCCTCGAGGCCGATCCGGTCGGCCAGGCGGTCCCTGCTCTCCATCAGGAAAGCATTGCGCACCATGCGCCCCCTGCGCCCCTCGCTGTCCACCCAGGTAACCTGCAGCAGGCGCACCCGGAAACTGAGGTCGGTGAGGGTATTGAGCAGGCGGTAAGCCAGGTACTCTCTCAGCACCGACTGCTCGTAGCGCCGGGTGATCTTGCAGTGCCCGACCATTTTCAGCTTGTTCTGCCCATCGAACAGCGTGCCGTCGACCTGCGACCTTCTGAAGTTCAGCGTAACCGGCGGGAAATCGCAGTTCCGGTGCCGAAAATTGCCGCGCGCCCGGATCCGCAGTTCCAGCTCGACCGGCGTGCCGTCGGCAGCCTCGTACGAAAATGTGCCCGGCAGGTACGCGGTTTCCGAGCGCTCGCGAACCAGGGTGCTCAGCGGTGCGCTGATCTCGACCTGCAGCGTGTCCGCGGATTGAAACAAGGGGTCGGCGGCGTGTGCCGCGCCGGCAAAAGCTAGGACGCCCGACAGCAACAGCATGATGCACCGTGTGAACCGTATGGCGTTCTCGCTCATAAAGTGATCATAGCCTAATTTTTCAATTGCGCCGGCGGCACAGCAAAACACGGGGTGTTCAAACCCGGCGCCGGGCCAAGAAGGCGTCACAAGGCAGGCTTCGGGCCCTGGCGGCCGTACTCAGAAATGCAGTTCAAACTCGTCCGCGTCCTGCTGAAACGGAAATTTCTTCCGCGTCTGTTCGACGGCGGACAGGTCCAGCTTGACGATCCGGCTCTGCTCCCCGTCACCGAAACGCGCCAGCGTTTCGCCCATCGGGCTGTGCACCGCGCTGGCGCCCGGATAGACCAGGCCGTTGCCGTCCTGCCCGGCGCGGTTCACGCCGATTACCCAGGCCTGGTTCTCGATGGCGCGGGCTTCCAGCAGGGAGGACCAGTGATGAATTCGGCGCGCCGGCCAGTTGGCGACCATCAGCATCAGGTCATAGTCGTCGCGGTTTCGGCACCAGGCGGGAAAACGCAGGTCGTAGCAGGTCTGCAGGTTGATGCGCCAGCCCTTGTACTCGGTAATGACGCGCCTGGTGCCGGCCGTGTAGCGTTCGTCTTCGCCGCCGTAACTGAACAGGTGGCGCTTGTCGTACCAGGCCTGCACCCCGTCGCGCGTGACGAACAGGAAACGGTTGAAGCGATGTTTGTCCTCGCTGATCACGATGCTTCCGGCCAGCGCCGCGCCGTTGCGTTCGCAGACCTTTTGCATCCAGGACACGGTGGGGCCGTCCATCGTTTCCGCCGGCATGTCGGCATCGCCGGTGAAGCCGGTGGTGAAGGTCTCGGGCAGCACGGCCAGGTCGTATTCAGCGCCGTTGGAACCCAGCATGGACTGCAGGTGCTCGCGGTTTCCCTCGGGATCGTTCCAGAGAATGTTGGCCTGCAGCAGGAGGGTTCTGAGCGTGCTCATGGCACAATTTTACGCGACGAAAAGATAATCCTCACCCTCTTTTCGACCCAGTTCATCGAGATGACTCCGAATTTTCTCGCGTGCGCCGGAAGCGCCGACCGCGGCCAGCACGAACGTGTCCGGTTCCTGCCGCAGCCGTTCGAGGGAATAAACGGGCAATCCGCGTTTTTCACCGCCGATGCGCCGCGGGTGAACCTCCAGGAAACCGCGAACGGCCTTTCCCTCGGAGGCCAGCAGGTCGTGCACCAGGCGGCCGGTCGGCCCGGCCCCCCAGATCAGGAGTCGCTTTTCCGGTGGCAGGCGGTGAGCGGCCAGGAAATGCAGCTTGGCGCAAAAAAACGCCTCGCGGTCGTAGCGGCTGTCCGTTCGCGTCAATCGCCCCTCGTGCTCGCGCCAGCGCAGCACGATCCCGTCGGGTTTACCCATGCGCATCCCCGCCGCATCGGCGCGCAGGAAGAGGTCGTAGTCCTCGGGCCAGGGCGGATCGCCGTATCCCCCCAGCGCCTCGATGGCCTCCCGCCGAAACAGCGCGGTCGGGTTGGGGATGGGGCTTTCGATGAACATCTCGCGGCGGATGGCCGCCGGTGTGCGGCAGGCGTTCAACCAGGACTGATAGCGCCGGTTTCCTCCCGCCAGTCCGTCTTTCGCAAACAGCTCCACGCAGCCCCCGCAAATGGCCACGTCGCCGTGAGCGTCCAGGTAGGCAAGCTGGGTTTCCAGTCGCTGCGGCAGCGCGATGTCGTCAGCGTCCATGCGCGCCACGAATCGGCCTCTTGAGCGCGCCAGGCCGGTGTTGAACGCATCGCTGACCCCGTGGCCTTCGCTTTCAATCACCGTCAGCCGGGAGTCCTTCCGGGACAGCCCGTCGACCGCGCCGTCGTCGCTGCGGTCATCCACGACCAGCAGCTCGAGGTCACGGCAGCTTTGCGCCAGGATACTGTCGACCGCCGCGGCGAGCCAGGCGCCGCCGTTGCGCACCGGCATCACCACGGAAACCAGCGGGCTCATGGCGCTGACGGGCGTACGGCTCAAGCCTCCGGGCGCATGTACGGAAAGAGCAGAACGTCACGGATCGAAGGCGAATCCGTGAACAGCATCACTAGCCGGTCGATACCGATGCCCTCGCCCGCCGTGGGCGGCATGCCGTATTCCAGGGCCCGGATGTAATCGGCGTCGTAGTGCATCGCTTCCAGGTCGCCGGCGTCTTTCTCCGCGACCTGCGCCTGGAAGCGTTCCGCCTGGTCCTCGGGATCGTTGAGTTCGGAAAAGCCGTTGGCGATCTCGCGGCCGCAGATAAACAGCTCGAAACGGTCGGTGACGTGCGGGTCTTCGTCATTGCGCCTCGAAAGCGGAGAAACCTCGGTCGGGTACTGCGTCACGAACGTCGGCTGAACGAGTTGGTCCTCGACCGTTTCCTCGAAGATTTCCATTAGCAGGCGCCCTGCCCCCCAGCCCGTCTCGGTGTGGATCTGCAGGCCATCGCAGGCTGAGCGCAGAAAGCCCTCGTCGCGCAGGTCGGCGGCGGCCATTTTCGGATTGTAGCGGCGCACGGCCTGCTCGACCGTCATGCGCTCGTAGGGACCCTTGAACTCGATTTCCGCACCCTGGTAGCTGATCGTGCTGCCGCCGGTCACGGCGACCGCCATCTCGCTCAGCATGGCCTCGGTCAGCTCGATCAGGTCGTTGTAGTCGGCAAACGCCCAGTAGAACTCCAGCATGGTGAACTCCGGGTTGTGCTTCGTCGAGACACCCTCGTTGCGGAAGTTCCGGTTGATCTCGTAGACCCGGCCCAGGCCACCGACGATCAGGCGTTTCAGGTAAAGCTCCGGGGCCACGCGCAGGTACATCTGCAGGTCCAGCGCGTTGTGATGCGTCACGAACGGCCGCGCCGTGGCGCCGCCGGGGATCGGGTGCATCATCGGCGTTTCGACTTCGAGGAACTCGCGGCAGGGCCCTTCCATGAACGCGCGGATGAAGGTGATGATCTTCGAACGCATGCGAAAAACCGCGCGCGATTCCTCGTTCATGATCAGGTCGACGTAACGCTGCCGGTAACGGTGCTCGGTATCGGTCAGACCGTGCCATTTCTCGGGCAGCGGGCGCAGCGCCTTGGCCAGCAGGCGGACTTCCGACGCGCGTATCGACAGCTCCCCTTTCTGGGTACGCATGACGCGTCCGCGCGCGCCGACGATATCGCCCACATCCCAGCGCTTGAATTCCTGGTACACGCCCTCGGGAAGGTTGTCGCGCTGCAGCACGAGCTGGATGGAGCCGCCGCGATCCTGCAGCCGGACGAAGGCGATTTTTCCCATCACGCGCTTGGCCATCATGCGCCCGGCCACGGAAAATTCGTCCTCGACGGAATCCAGTTCCTCCGCCGCCGCATCCGCGAAACGGACCTGCAGCACATTGCTGACGGTATCGCTTCTGAAATCGTTCGGGAACGCCTGCCCCTCTTCACGCAGCGCGTCGAGTTTGCCGCGCCGTTCCGCGATCAGCCGGTTTTCTTCGTTTTCCTGGACGTTCTGGTCCGTTTTATCGTTCATGGTTTTACAAACCCTGTTTGAGAGAGGCCTCGACAAAGTCGTCGAGATCGCCGTCCAGCACGGACTGGGTGTTGCCCACCTCCACGCCGGTGCGCAAATCCTTGATGCGGGACTGGTCGAGCACGTAGGAACGGATCTGGCTGCCCCAGCCAATGTCTGATTTCTCGTCTTCGAGCTGCTGGTGCGCCTCGCGTTTCTTCTGCATCTCGTGCTCGTACAGCTTGGCACGCAGCTGCTTCATGGCGTGGTCGCGGTTCTTGTGCTGGGAGCGGTCGTTCTGGCACTGCACGACGATGCCGGTCGGCATGTGCGTCATGCGCACCGCGGAATCCGTCGTGTTCACGTGCTGCCCGCCGGCGCCCGAGGCGCGGTAGACATCCACGCGGATATCGGCCGGGTTGAGATCGATCTCGATGTTGTCGTCGATCTCCGGTGAAACGAATACCGCGGCGAAGGACGTATGCCTGCGGTTGCCCGAGTCGAAGGGCGATTTACGCACCAGGCGGTGCACGCCGGTCTCGGTGCGGCACCAGCCGTAAGCGTACTCACCGCTGATGTGCACGGTGGCGCTTTTGATGCCGGCGACCTCGCCGGAGGAAACCTCGACCAGTTCGGTCTTCCAGCCCCGGCGCTCGGCCCAGCGCAGGTACATGCGCAGAAGCATTTCGGCCCAGTCCTGGGCCTCGGTGCCGCCGGACCCGGCCTGGATTTCCAGAAAGCAGGCGCTGGAGTCCATTTCGCCCGAAAACATGCGCTCGAACTCCAGGCGCTCCACCCGCGCGCGCATGGCTACGAGGTCTTCCATCACGGCGTCGGCCGTCTCCTCGTCTTTTTCTTCGATGGCCAGTTCCAGCATCTCCGCGGCGTCTTCCAGCCCGGTGCGGAGCTCGTCCAGCGTGCGGATGATATTTTCCAGCCGCGAGCGTTCACGGCCCAGTTCCTGGGCTTTCTCAGGATCGTTCCAGATATGGGGATTCTCGAGCTCCCGGCTGACTTCCTCGAGGCGGTCGCGCTTTACCGGGTAGTCAAAGGTACCCCCTAAGCGCCTCGCTGCGCTGTGAGAGTTCTTCTACAAGATTGGTGTGCAGGTTGGTTTCCACGCGATACTTCCTGTTATTCGAGGCGCTGCATTTTACACCAGCAGACGCACGAACATAACTTATCTATACTGTAGCGATTCAATCGCAACACGGCCTGACGGCCGATGAAAACAACGAGGAAACACCATGTCGAAAACACGCATGCTCCTTTCATCCGCCTTTCTCATCCTGATGATTTCTCTGCCGGCCCTCGCCGACACACCGGGCAAGCTCGCCGAAAGCTGGTCGATGGTGCCCAAGGCGGGCCAGCGCGCCGAGTTCTTCGAAGGCCTCAAGGAACACATGGCGTTCCGCAGCGAAGCCGGCGATCCCTTCGTCTGGGAGACCTACACGCCGATGCTGGGTGACGAACTCAACACGGTCGTCGTCCGTGCCTGCTGCTTTGACTGGGCCGACGTCGACGCCTACCGCGAATGGAGCGAGAACAACGCGGAAGTCAATGCGCACTGGCAGGAGCACGTCGGGCAATACGCCGATGACTACGGGCATTACTTCACCCGCTTGAACTGGTCTGACAGCAACGTCGGCGGCGACTGGTCTGGGTACCGCTACTTCGCCGTTACGGAATTCGAGACCAAGGCGGGCATGGCGGGCCAGTTCGACGCTGCGCGCGAGGCGCTGAGCCAGATCGCGATCAACAACGGCTGGGCCAACGAAGAGCGCCCGTGGGTCTGGTCGAGCAGCATCGCGAACCCCGGGAACGAGTCCATCGTGGTTCCGCACAAACGCCTCGGAGACATGGACCGGGACGAGCAGAGCTTTTTCAATTTCCTGGTCAAGGTCATGGGTTCCGAGGAAGCGGCGGAAGAACTGCTCGGCCGTTTCGGCAACGCGGTCGCAGGGCAGGAATTCCAGATCTGGGAGCGCCACGCCGATTACTCGATGAAGGCTGCCGACTGAACGCGTTCATCGCGAAAACTGAGTACCCGGGCGGCCACGGCCGCCCGGCCGGATGGAAGTAAAACCCTTGCATGTTCTGCTGACCAACGATGACGGGCACGCCGCGCCGGGCATTACGGCGATGCGCAAGGCGCTGCGCACTCACGGCTACCGCGTCAGCATGATCGCACCCAGCGACGAGCAGAGCGCGGCAAGCATGAGCACCACCATGGGCCGTGTAATGGGGCTGCAGCGCATTGACGACGACGGCTGGCACCTGGACGCCCGGCCCGCGGACACCGTCATGGTGGCGCTGCGACGCCTGCTGGAGAACGATCCGCCCGACCTGGTCGTATCGGGGATCAATTTCGGACCCAACCTGGGTCTCGGCCTGCATGCCTCGGGAACGGTCGCGGCCGCCGCAGTCGGCATGCTGCACGGCCTGCCGGCCATCGCCGTTTCAGCCGGCATGCTGTTCGAGGAATCCCGGGAAAATCCGCGCCTGTTCCCGAGCACCCTGAAGGCGCTCGACCCGGCGGCGGAGTTCACCTGCGAGGTGATCAGAAACCTGTCGAAAACGGGCAACGCGGGTGATCGCCTGCTGCCCCCCGGCTTGATGCTCAATATCAACTACCCGCCGCTGCCGCCCGAGCACATTCGCGGCGTTTCTTTTACCCCGGTTTCACGGGGCAGCATGATCGAGATGGTGTACGAGGTGTGCGGTGACACGGGAAGGGTCACGCCCTCGTTCCTGCCCGGCGTCGACCCGGCGGCACCCGAACGCGAGGACGGAGACATCCGCGCCCACCTGGAAGGCTACATCACGATCTCGCCGGTCCGTCCCGACTGGAATCCGCCGGAGACCGAGACCAGCGAAATCCGGGAACGCCTGGCGCACGTTTTGTCCAGGCGCTAGCCGCCGATGATGTGCTCGACCAGCAGCTGCGGCGATTCCCGTCCCCGCCAGCGATTGACGTCCAGGCGATAGAGAAACCGCACAGCGCCCGATTCCGGCAGATCGCCGGGAAGCCGTCCAAACGCGATCGCGTCGATTTCCCGGCCGCCAGATGACGGCTGCAGGATCATTTTCAGGTGGGCTCCGCCCACCACTCGCCGCTCGACGACTTCGAAGCGGCCGTCGAACAGCGGTTCGGGAAAGCGCTGACCCCAGGGGCCATGCGCTTCGATCTGCAGCGCAAGGTCGAGGCCGAGATCGGCGCCGTCCAGTTCTCCGTCGGTAAACATTTCCTCGCCCAGTTCCTCGCCGTCCAGCAGGGTATGCACCGCTTCGTTCATCTCCGCACGCAGCGCAGGCAGGTTTTTCCGGTCGAGCGTCATTCCGGCAGCCATCGCGTGCCCTCCAAAGGCCTTGAGCAGGCCCGGCCGGCGTGAATCCACCAGGGCAAGCGCATCACGAATGTGCAGGCCGCGCACCGACCGGGCGGAACCCTTGAGCAGGCTCGCCCCCTCGGATTCCGGGGCAAACGCGATGACCGGGCGGTGAACGGCGTCTTTCACGCGCGACGCGACCAGCCCGACGATGCCCTGGTGCCAGCTCTCATCGAACAGGCACAGTGCGCCGGGCATCGGCTTCCGCTCCAGCGATTCGAGCAGTGCGGATACCTGGCGCATGGCTTCATCCTGCATGGCTTCCTGCATTTCACGGCGCTGCCGGTTGAGGGCGTCCAGTTCCGCTGCGATCGCATCGGCTTCGGCGCGCTGTTCACTCAGCAGGCAGCGAATCCCGGCCGCCATGTCTTCGAGGCGGCCGGCCGCGTTCAGTCGGGGCCCGACCGCGAAACCGAGGTCCGAGGCGTTCACGAAACGATAGTCCCGGTTGCCGGCGCGCAGCAGTGCCATCAGGCCGGGCCGGGCCCGCCCGCGCCGGATCAGTTCCAGTCCCTGGCGCACCAGTACCCGGTTGTTGTGGTCCAGCGGAACCAGGTCCGCCACCGTACCCAGCGCCACCAGGTCCAGGTATTGCGCCAGGTTGGGTTCCGGGCGCCGCCGGGAAAACCAGCCCCGGTCGCGCAGGGTCCCCCGCAGCGCGCTGAGCAGGTAAAACATCACGCCGACGCCGGCCAGGTTCTTGCTGGGAAAATCGTCACCCGGAACGTTCGGGTTCACGATCGCGTCAGCCGGCGGAAGTTCCTTGCCGGGGAGATGGTGGTCGGTGACGATCACGCTGCAGCCGAGTTCGCTGGCTCGCGATACCCCGGCCAGGCAGTTGATCCCCGAATCCACGGTGACCAGCATGTCCGGCAGGTCGGGCGCAATGGAATCGACCAGTGGAACGCTCAGCCCGTAGCCGTATTCAAAACGGTTCGGCACGCGGTATGTTGCGCGCCGGCTGCCCATCGCCCGCAGGGCGCTGAGCGCCAGCGCGGTGCCGGTTGCGCCGTCGGCATCGAAATCGCCAACCACGAGGATGCTTTGCTCCTGCATCACGGCATCGGCCAGCAGACCCGCCGCTTCTTTCAGCCCCCGCATGCCCGTGGGCGGCCGCAGTGCCCCCAGCCCGAGGGAAAGCGACGTACCGTCACGTACGCCGCGGCCCAGCAGGATGCGTTCGATCACCGGGTGGAGATCGTGATCCAGGCCGGCGATCTTGCCCTTGCAGGAGCGCTGCGTGATGGTTCGTGCACGGCTCACGATCCGGTCCCCGCCTGCAGCGCGCGGGCCAGCGGCTGCGCGGAAGCCCAGATCTTCAGGCGCGACAGGCGGTCGATGGTCCATGCTTCACCGCTTCCGCTCAGCAGCGTCAGCCGGGCCCGCCCGGTTCGCGCCCTGGAAAGCAGGCTGTCGACACGGCGTTCGAGCGCCTCGGCCTCGGCATGGGCATTGCGGGACAGCATCGCCCAGTCGATCAGCACGTTTTCCGCGTCCGCTGAGTCGTCTGCCTGCGCAAAAACCGGGC